>NZ_CP022188.1:0-305433 GCF_003111665.1 Parazoarcus communis
TATCAAACGGTGCAACCAGCTGACCTGCAGCAATTTCTGCTGCGACCAGCGGCCGCGACAGCAGCGCAACGCCGAACCCACCCAGGGCCGCCGCAATCGCAAGACCCGAGTCGGTAAAGTGCGGCCCCGCCGTCGTATCCACCCCCTTCACACCCGCCACCTTCAGCCACTCGGCCCAGTTCGGCCGCTCCTGCAGATCCTGAATGGTGTCGTCATGGATCAGCGTCTGATAGCGCATGTCTGTCGGCTTGCGCAATGGCAGCTTGCCACGCAGCAGTTGCGGACTGCAGACCGCGGTGTAGTCCGGTTCGAGCACCAGATCGACGCGGCAGCCAGGATAGCGACCATAGCCGTTGCGAATCCAGATTTCAGGCGCAGTACTGAGTGCCGCCTCGACGTCCGGCAAGCGCTGGGTCGCTGCATCGCCGCGGTCGATCATTGCCGCCGACCCTGACAGGTGCAGTTCGACTTCGGGATACATGCTGGTAAAGCGCTGCAGCCGCGGCAGCAGCCAGCGCAGCGCGAGCGATGGTGGGGCCAGCACGACCAGCCGGGGGTCAGGGGCGAACGCGCGCACGGCTGCAACCGCCGCGCTGAAACAGTCCATCCCCTCGCGCAACTTGGGCAGCATCGCCTCGCCTTCCGGCGTCAGCTCCAGCGCGCGGGTCAGGCGACGAAACAGCGAAACCCCAAGATGCTCCTCGAGACTGCGAATCTGGTGACTGATCGCAGTCGGCGTGACCGACAACTCCTCCGCCGCACGGCGGAAGCTGAGGTGGCGGGCAGCCACCTCAAAAGCACGCAGGGCATTGAGCGGGGGAAGGCGTTCGGCCATACAGATGAGTTTTTCTAATCCGTCGGATGACAATTCATCGTTTGTTGCGTCGCAACATACGCGCTAAGTTTACATCGTTCCCACACGACGGGAACACGTAAAAGGAGCGTCAAAATGGAATACAAGCCCGAACAGATCGACTCAATCGTCCGTGAGGCCAACCGCCTCCGCAGCGAGGAGCTCGGCCGCCTGATCGCGGCCGGCCGCACCAGTGCTCAGCACCTGGTTGCCACTGTCATGCATAAACTGAACCTGTCTTCGCGTCACGCCCATCACTGAGCCTGACCCATCGCTGCCCTCGAGTCACCCTCGGGCAGCGAGTATCTGATCGAAAACAACGAACTGGCACATCAGCCGCGTCCTTGCGCAAGCTGACGTGCCGGTTTCGTTGACGGCTGCAACAGCCTTACTGCAACTGATCCAGCGCCTGCTGCAGGCTGGCCACAGTACGCTCGACGTTGTGCAGCTTGTCGAGACCGAACAGACCAAGGCGGAAGGTCTTGAAATCTGCCGGTTCGTCACACTGCAGTGGCACACCTGCTGCGCTCTGCACCCCGACTGCAGCAAACTTGCTGCCGGTACGGATACCGTCGTCCTCGGTATAGCTCACCACCACACCGGGCGCCTTGAACCCATCGGCCGCCACACTCCGGATACCCCGGCTTTCAAGCAGTTCACGTACCCTCGCACCCAGTTCGATCTGTTCGGCGCGAACCTTCTCCAGGCCATAGGCTTCGGTTTCCTGCATCACATCGCGCAGCTTGACCAGTGCATCGGTCGGCATCGTGGCGTGATACGCATGCGCGCCGCCTTCGTAAGCCTCCATGATCTGCAGCCACTTCTTGAGGTCGCAGGCAAAGCTGGTGCTGGCCGTATTCTCGATGCGCTCGCGCGCCAGCTTGCTGAACATGACCATCGCGCAGCACGGCGATGCCGTCCAGCCCTTCTGCGGCGCGCTGATCAGAATATCCACACCGGTTTCGGCCATATCGACCCACATGGCACCGGATGCGATGCAGTCGAGCACGAAGAGGCCGCCCTCCGCATGGACGGCGTCGGCCACCGCCTTGAGGTAATCGTCCGGCAGGATCATGCCGGACGAGGTTTCGACATGCGGCGCAAACACGACGTCAGGTTTGTGCTGACGGATCGCGGCGACCACATCCTCGACCGGCACCGGCGCAAAAGGCGCCTGCGGGCCGGAGTTCACCGGGCGGGCCTTGAGCACGACAGCGGTCTCGGGAATGCGACCCATGTCGAAGATCTGCGTCCAGCGGTAGCTGAACCAGCCATTACGGATCACCAGCGCACGCTTGCCGGTGGCGAACTGACGGGCCACGGCTTCCATGCCGAAAGTGCCGCTACCTGGCACGATTGCCACGGCATCGGCATTGTAGGCGCGCTTGAGCATGGCCGACAGGTCGCGCATGACGCCCTGGAAAGCCTTGGACATGTGGTTGAGCGCGCGGTCGGTGTAGACCACCGAGTATTCGAGCAGGCCGTCGGGATCGACGTTATTTAGCAAAGCGGGCATCGTGCCTCCTTATTGATATCCTGGCCGCCCGGTGGCACACGGGCCCTGCCGGGGCGGGTGAAATGCGGTCATTGCAACTGCCGTTAGCCGATGATTGTAACCACTCCTGTCGCAGCCGTGGTTTCAACCTCTACGCGACCTCAGCCGATCATGGATCTGGCAGCGAGCCCCAGCAGCGCACAGCCCGCAATGACGTGGATCACGTTCATCCTGAAGCGGAACAGTGCCAGCGTGGCGACAAGCGCAATCAGCGCCGAGGGCCAGTCGAACGCGCCCTCGAAGCCGGCCGGCCACAGCACGTGATAGCCGAAGAAGAGCGCGAGGTTCAGGATCACCCCCACGACCGCTGCGGTAATCGCGGTGAGCGGCGCGGTGAACTTCAGGTCGTCATGGGTGGATTCCACCAGCGGCCCGCCCGCCAGGATGAAGAGAAAGGAGGGCAAAAAGGTGAACCAGGTCACCAGCGCCGCGGCCACGGCGCCCGCCAGAAAGCGCGTTTCGGGGCCGAACAGCTCAGCGACGTAGCCGCCGACGAAGCCGACGAAGGCGACCACCATGATCAGCGGACCGGGCGTGGTTTCGCCCAGGGCAAGGCCGTCGATCATCTGCGTCGGACTCAGCCAGCCGTAGTGCCCGACCGCCCCCTGATACACATAGGGCAGCACCGCATACGCGCCGCCGAAGGTCAGCAGGGCCGCCTTGGTGAAGAACCAACCCATCTGCGTGAGCGTGTCATTCCAGCCGAAGGACGCCGTCAGCAGCCCCATCGGCACCACCCACAGCAAGGCGCCACAGGTGAGCACCATCGCCAGCCGGCGCCAGCTGAAACGGGCGTGCGCAGGTGTCGGCGTGTCATCGCCGATCAGCGCAGCGGTGGCCGGGCTTGCCGCGCCTGCATGCCCGCCACCTGCGCTGAACCGGGCCGGGGCAATGCGCCCACCGATGAAGCCCGCCAGCGCCGCGCCAGCCACAATGGCGGGAAACGGCAGATGCAAGGCAAAGATGGCGACGAAGGACGCCCCCGCGATTCCCCACAAGGCCGAGTTCTTCAGCGCGCGCGAACCGATGCGGTGCGCGGCCTGCAGCACGATCGCGGTCACGGCAGGCTTGATGCCGTAAAACAGGCCGGCCACCAGGGGCACATTGCCGAAAGCGATGTAGATCCAGGACAGCCCGATCAGAATGAACAGCGAAGGCAGCACGAACAGCGCGCCGGCCATGACTCCGCCCCAGGTCCGGTGCAGCAGCCAGCCGATGTAGGTCGCCAACTGCTGGGCCTCGGGGCCGGGCAGCAGCATGCAGTAGTTGAGCGCATGCAGGAAGCGCTTCTCGCTGATCCAGCGCCGGCGCTCGACCAGCTCGGCGTGCATGATCGAGATCTGCCCGGCGGGACCACCAAAGCTGATGAAGCCGAGCCTGAGCCAGAACAGGAAGGCCTCACCCAGGCTGACGCTGGCGGGCGGCTCGCAATCAGTTACCGGCACAGCCGCGGAAGCACGATCGGACATCATCGCTCGACAAATCACTGAAAGGCGGCGAGCTTAGCGTGCACAGGCTTCAATCAATAGCGTTTCAGGACCGTGGCATGAGCGCGCGCGCAACACCGGGCAGGAACTCGCCGCCCGCCAGAGGCTCTACCCACTTTCCCCCAGGGCGTCTTCCTCATGCGCAATCAAGCACTCTGCACGCTCCTGCTCGCATGCGCTGCCATCAGCGGCGTCCCCACGGTTGCGGCAGCGCCCGCCGCCCCTGTCGGTGAGCGCGCGCCCGGCTGCATTGGACCGGCCACCTGGGCCGCCCCCCAGGCCAGCGGCATCCGTGCCACGCCCGGACCCGCAACCGTGGCCTCGATGGCACTGCGGGATGTGGTCCTGCTCGGCGAACAACACGACAACGCCGACCACCATCGCTGGCAGCTGCAGACCCTCGCAGCCCTGCACGCCCAGCGCCCGGACATGGTGATCGGATTCGAGATGTTTCCCCGCCGCCTGCAGTCGGTGCTGGATCAGTGGGTCGGGGGCAGCCTGAGCGAAGCACGCTTTCTTGAACTGAGCGAGTGGGAGACGATCTGGCGCATGCCGGCCGAACTCTACATGCCGCTGTTCCAGTTCGCGCGCCTCAACCGTATCCCGATGGTGGCGCTCAATGTCGAGCCGCAACTGATCCGCGACACCTCTGCGGGCGGCTGGGCGTCTGTACCGGAATCAAAGCGCGAGGGCGTTGGCCGGGCAGCTGCGGCCCCGCCCGCCTATGTGGAGGAGCTGTTCGAGGTGCACAAGGCACATGCGGACATGCGAGGCCAGATGCGCGGACACGGCACTGGCGGCGCACGGGGCGCGGCCGGCCGCAACGACCCTGCCTTCCGCAACTTCGTCGAGGCGCAGCAGGTATGGGACCGCGCAATGGCCGAGGCACTTGCGAGCCGCTCGCGCGCCACCGCCGACGACGGCAGCAAGCCCCTTGTGGTCGGCATCATGGGCGGCGGACACATCCGGGGCGGGCACGGCGTGCCCCACCAGCTGCGGGATCTCGGCATCGACAACATCGGCACGCTGCTGCCGATCGCGGCCTCGACCCCCTGCAACGACATCCCCGGCGGCCTCGCCGACGCGGTATTCGCCATTCCCGAGCAGACGCTCGACGCCCCACCGCCGCCCCGCCTGGGTGTCGGGCTCGAGGCCCACCGCGAAGGCGTGAGGGTTGCCACGGTATCGCCGGCCAGTCTCGCCGAGCGCTCGGGCTTTGTCGCCAGTGACATCATCATCGAAGCCGCGGGCGAGAAGACGCCAACGCTGGGTAAGTTGATCGCCACCATTCGCACGCAGCCTGCCGGCACCTGGCTGCCGATGACGGTGAAGCGCGGCGGTGAAACCCTGGAGCTGGTTGTGCGGTTTCCGGCGAAGTCATGACGGCAGCGCTCGCCTGCGTGCTGCGGACGGGAGCCTGGCTCCGGGCCTTGTTGCTCGCGTTCGTCGTGCTGCATTCAGGCCTCGCCAGCGCAGAGGCGGAAGACCGGCTGCCCTCGATCGCCCTGAAACTTAGCCTCAACCCCGACACCCGTGCCTTCGACGCCGTGGCCGAGATCCGGCCGCAGTCGGCAGACTTCAGTTTCGCGCTGCATCAGTCGCTCAGCGTCACCTCGGCCAGTGTCGACGGCCGTCCGCTTCGCGTCGAGCCGGGCGGGCGCCGGGGCGAGATCCGGGGCTGGCGCGTCGTCCTGCCGGCTACCGGGACACTGCAGCTGCACTATGGCGGGACCCTGCCGGCGCTCGACGCGCGACTCGATCACCGCGACGTCCTTCAACGCCTGATGCCTGCTGCCTCGGCTGCCGGCAGCTTCCTGCCCGCCGGCAGCGGCTGGTACCCGCACCCCGGCGCCATGTTCACCTACCGGGTCGAGCTGTCCGTGCCAGCCACACAGCGTGCGCTCGTGGCCGGCAGCCTGATTTCCGAAACGCTGCCTCTGCGCGACGACGACCGCTACCGCGCAAGTTTCGAGTTTGCCCACCCTGCAGACGGAATCGACCTGATGGCCGGTCCCTGGCGAATCAGGGAGCAGCAGGTGCCACGCACCGACGCCAGCCCATTGCGGCTGCGCACCTACTTTCCCGCCGACCTTGACGCGATCGACGGCCTGCCAGCCGCCTATCTTGACGACACCCGGCGCTACATCGAGCGCTACAGCCAGGCCATCGGCCCCTACCCGTTCGACGGCTTCTCCATCGTGGCCAGCCCACTGCCCACCGGCTTCGGCATGCCCACGCTCACCTACATGGGCGCGCAGGTGCTAAAGCTGCCCTTCATCCGCGCTACCTCACTCGGTCACGAGGTCCTGCACAGCTGGTGGGGCAACGGCGTGTTCGTCGATTATCAGCGCGGCAACTGGTCCGAAGGCCTCACCACCTTCATGGCCGATCATGCCTACAAGGAAGAGGAATCCGCCGATGCCGCGAGCGCAATGCGCATGGGCTGGTTGCGCGACTTCGCCGCCACCCCCGAAGCGGACCAGCCCACGCTGGCCTCGTTTCGCTCGCGCACGCATGGCGCGGCCGCAGTGGTGGGCTACGGCAAGTCGGCGATGCTGTTCCTGATGCTGCGCGACCTCATCGGCGAAGAGGCCTTCAAGCGTGGCATCCAGCTGTTCTGGACACAGCACCGCTTCAGGGTGGCAGATTGGGACGCGCTTCGCAGCAGCTTCGAGACCGCCTCGGGGCGATCACTAGCGACCTTCTTCGAGCAGTGGCTGACGCGCCCCGGCGGACCAGCGCTCACCCTCGACACGGCCAGCGCAACGCAGCACGGGAGCAGCGTCCGGCTTACGCTCGAACTCAGTCAGTCGTCCCCCGCCTATGCGCTCGAGGTACCGCTCAGCCTGAGCTATGCCGATCATCATGAAACACGCCGGGTCAGTCTCGATCAGCGCCGGCAGCGCCTGACGCTTGAACTTCCGGCGCTGCCTGAGCGGGTCGCACTCGACCCCGAGCTGCGACTGTGGCGGGTGCTGTCCGCGAACCAGTTGCCGCCCATCCTGCGCCAGTGGATCAGCGCCCGCTCCCCACGCCTGATCATCGCCGACAACCAGGGCGGACCGGATGCATCAGGATTCACGGTATCGGCGCAGGCGCTGGCAGATGCGGTGTTCGAGAACCCTGCCCGGCGCACATCCATTGCAGACCTGAAGACCGGCACGGCCCCCGTGCTCCTGATCGGGCGCCATGCTGCAGTCGACGCCGCACTTGCCACAGCCGGCCTGCCGCCCCGCCCTGACAGCCCGGGTGCGCGCGGCAGTGCGCAGGTGTGGACCACTGCAGACCAGGCTCATGCACCACTGGCCATCGTTTCGGTCGCGGATACCGATGCACTGCGTGCCTTGCTGCGCCCGCTGCCGCATTACGGGGCCCGCAGCTGGCTGGTGTTCGATGGTCGGCGCGCAATCGAACAGGGGGTGTGGCCTGCGTCGGGGATGGAGGTCCCGGTTCGAACCGGCCACTGAGCCCGGGCACGAATCACGCTGGCAGGCACACAGGGAGAACCACACTATGCAGTGAGCCTTGTCCGTCTACAATCTTCAAAACAGGATGGAGACAGCAGCCCATGAGCCAGCACACCCCAGGCGCCAGCGATAACGCCACCCGCGTCGCCCCGCCACCCCCCGCGCCGCGAAGCTATCCGGCGCAGAAGCCGACCGACGTGTACCTGTTCGGCACCTGCGTGCTCGACCTGTTCTACCCGGATGCGGGCATGGATGCGATTCACCTGCTTGAGCGTGAAGGGATCCGGGTGCACTTTCCGCAGGGGCAATCCTGCTGCGGGCAGCCTGCCTACACCTCCGGCTACACTACGGAAGCGCGCGCGGTTGCGCGTTCCCAGCTCGCACTCTTTGCGCGCGACTGGCCGGTCGTCGTGCCCTCCGGTTCGTGCGCCGGGATGTTCCGGCATCACTATCCCGACTTGTTCAGCGAGGAACCCGACACCCTGAAGCAGGTGGGCGCACTGGCCGAACGCACCTATGAACTGGCCGAGTTCCTGCTCGAAGTGTGCAAGGTCAAACTCGAGGACAGCGGCGAGCCGGTGAAGGTGGCGTTGCATACCTCGTGTTCGGCACGGCGCGAGATGGGCACGCACCTGCATGGTCGCGCCCTGCTCGCACAGCTTGAACAGGTCGAGCGGGTGGATCACGACCACGAGAGCGAATGCTGCGGTTTCGGTGGCACCTTCAGCGTGCGCATGCCGGACATCTCCGGCGCCATGGTGCGCGACAAGACGGCGGCCCTCAAGGACTCCGGCGCAGCCGAGGTGGTCAGCGCAGACTGCGGCTGTCTGCTCAACATCAACGGTGCCTTCGAGAAACAGTACGACCGCCTGCGCGGCGAGCATCTTGCCAGCTTCCTGCTGCGCCGTTCCGGCGGCAAGAACACAGGAGGTCAATCATGAACGCACCAGCCCCCACTCAGGCCACTGCCACGGCTGCGGCGGCTCACGCTCCCGCCATCCCGATGACGTTCAAGCAACGTGCGCACGACGCAGTGCACGACAAGCAGTTGCGCAAGAACTTCCGCGGTGCGATGGACTTCCTGATGGCCAAGCGTGCCGCGCAGTTCCCCGACGGTGACGAGCTCGAACGCCTGCGCACCTTCGGCAATGCGGTGCGCGCGCGAGCCCTGTCGAAACTGCCCGATCTGCTCGAGCGTCTCGAGGCCAACCTGACGCGCAACGGCGTCAAGGTGCATTGGGCCGAAACGGTGGATGAAGCCAATGCCATCGTGCATGACATCGTCCGCGCTCACGAGGCCAAGCAGGTGATCAAGGGCAAGTCGATGGTCAGCGAGGAAATGGAGATGAACCATTACCTCGAAGGCCACGGTGTCGATTGCCTGGAATCGGACATGGGCGAATTCATCGTCCAGCTCGGCAACGAGAAGCCCTCGCACATCATCATGCCGGCCATTCACCTCAACGCCGGCCAGGTGGCCTCGCTGTTTCATGACAAGCTCGAAGTCGATTACACAGAGGACGTCGACAAACTCATCCAGATTGGACGCGAGACCCTGCGGCGCAAGTTCTTCGAGGCCGATATCGGCGTGTCGGGCGTGAACTTCGCCATCGCCGAGACCGGCTCGCTGCTGCTGGTGGAAAACGAAGGTAACGGCCGCATGTCGACCACGGTGCCGCCGGTACACATCGCCGTGACCGGCATCGAGAAGGTCGTGGAAAATCTGCGCGACGTGGTGCCACTGCTGTCGCTGCTCACCCGCTCCGCCACCGGCCAGCCGATCACCACCTATGTGAACGTGATCTCCGGCCCGCGCAAGGCCGAAGAGCTCGACGGCCCGCAGGAAGTGCACCTGGTACTCCTCGACAATGGCCGCAGCCAGGCTTTCGCCGACAGCGAGCTGCGTCAGACCCTGAACTGCATCCGCTGCGGCGCCTGCATGAACCACTGCCCGGTCTATACCCGCATTGGCGGCCATGCCTACGGCACGGTGTATCCCGGCCCCATCGGCAAGATCATCACCCCGCACATGCTCGGGCTGGAAGAAACAAAGGACCTGCCCAGCGCGTCCTCGCTGTGCGGCGCCTGCGGCGAAGTGTGCCCAGTCAGGATTCCGATTCCGGCCATCCTGCGGCGGCTGCGCGAAGAGAATGTGCGTGCGCCAGACGAGGCACCAAACCACATGCGCGGCCAAGGCAGCAAGTATTCGCGCACCGAAGGCATGGTGTGGAAAGGCTGGCGCCTGCTCAACACCTCGCCCCGCCTGTACCGTGTGTTCAACCTGGCCGCCACCCGGCTAAGTGCGCTGACGCCGCCCAGGATCGGCCCCTGGACAGAGAACCACAGCGCCCCGAAAGCGGCCCCGCGCACGCTGCACGAACTGGCCCGCGACCACCTGGGAGAAGACTGAATGAGTGCCAAGGAACGCATTCTCGCCAAGCTCGGGCGCAGCCTCGCCGGCACCACGCCGCTGGCTGACGACTACGACGAGGCACTTGTCACCACGCCGTGGACCTATCCGCCCGAGCAGCGCATTCCGCGCCTGCGCGAGCTGCTCGAAGCCGTCCACGGCGAAACGCAACTGACCACCGCCGCCGACTGGCCTGCGCGGGTCGTCGAAGCGCTGACCGCGCGGGGCATCGACGAATTGCTGATCTCGCCCGACACCCCGCATGGCCAGCAGTTCGCCAGCCACCTTGCGGATCAGGCCAAGGCAATCCGGCTCAAGGCCTACGACCGCCCGGTGGAAGAATGGAAGGACGAACTCTTCTTCAACACCGCGGCCAGTCTCACTGGCACACTCGGCGGCATTGCCGCCACCGGCAGCCTGATCATGTGGCCGACCACGGCCGAGCCGCGGCTCATGAGCCTGGTGCCGCCCCTGCACATCGCCCTGCTCAAGGCGAGCGAGGTCTACGACAATCTGCACACCGTGCTGCAGGCGCAGTCCTGGGCAGCAGGCCTGCCCACCAACGCCCTGCTGGTGTCCGGCCCGTCCAAGACCGCAGATATCCAGCAGACACTCGCCTATGGCGCGCACGGGCCGAAAGAGCTGATCGTGCTGATTCTCGAAGACGCCTGATTCACGCTCTCCGCAGGCGGGGCAGCCTCGCCTGCGGGGGCCATTGGCACTGACTGGGACCAAGCGGCACCGAATCCCTTGAACACTTGTCGTCCTGGCGGCGAAAATGTCCCCCATTCACGCCATTGAGCCAGCCCCCATGAGCATCCCCATCCGTTACGTCGAACCCGTGTTCCGCCCGCCAAGCGAGGCGGATTCGCTGATCCTGCCAGTCACCGACGGCTGCTCGTGGAACAAATGCACCTTCTGTGAGATGTACACCGCGCCGCAAAAGGCGTTTCGTGCGCGCAGCGAGGACGAAGTGCTGGAGAGCATTCGCCAGACCGGCGCGCGCTACGGCGACGGCATCCGGCGCATCTTTCTCGCCGACGGTGACGCGCTGGTACTGCCGACGCGGCGCCTGCTGAACATTCTCGAGACCATCCGGCGCGAGATGCCTGCCGTGCGCCGGGTGTCGAGCTACTGCCTGGCCCGTAACCTGGCAAAGAAAACCGTCGAGGAATTGCGCGCGCTGCGCGAGGCCGGGCTCTCGCTGGCCTATCTCGGTGCCGAATCGGGCGACGACGAAGTGCTGGCACGGGTCAACAAGGGCGAAACCTTCGACTCCACCTGCGAGGCACTGGACAAGCTCGGCTCAGCCGGCATCACGCGCTCGGTAATGATCCTCAACGGCCTCGGCGGTCAGGTGTTCAGCGCCCAGCATGCCGACAATTCGGCACGCCTCGCCAACGCCACCCAACCCGAGTATCTGGCCACCCTGGTGGTGAGTTTCCCCACCGGCGAAGCCCGCTTCCGCGCCGACTTCCCCGAGTGGGAGCCGCTGGAGCAGCACGGGCTGATCGCCGAGATGGAGCGCTTCCTGTCGCAGCTCGAATTGCGCCGCACGGTGTTCCGCTCCGACCATGCCAGCAACTGGCTGGTGCTGAAGGGCACGCTGGGCGCAGAAAAAGACCGTCTGCTGGCGCAGGTCCGCGCCGCCCTCGCAGATCCGGAACATGCCCGCCTGCGTCCGGCCTGGGCGCGCGGGCTGTGATCTGCAGGCTTACCCAAATCGGGATCACGAAACCCCACGACAAGGTCTATGCTTGATAAGATCGCGGGTTCGCGCACGACCCCAAGTGCCTGATCGCAGTGCGATTTAGTGGCAGGAGCTTCTCATGTTCTACGGCATCACCGACCTGACGACCTTCATCCTCGGCACCATCTTCATCGTGCTGCTGCCGGGGCCGAACTCTCTTTATGTGATGTCAGTTGCCTCGCGCCTTGGCGTGGCAGCGGGCTACCGCGGCGCCTGTGGCATATTCCTCGGTGATCTGATCCTGATGATTCTGGCCACGACCGGCGCGGCCTCCCTGCTGCGGGCAACGCCCGAGCTGTTTCTGGTCATCAAGTATGCCGGTGCGGGCTACCTCGCCTGGCTGGGCTTGAGCCTGCTGCGCAGCTCGTTTGCCAACTGGAAACAGCGCGGCGACGAATCCGGCGAAGCCACGCCGCCCGTCACCAACGCATCCCGCCCCTTCCGCACCGCGCTGATGATCAGCCTGATGAACCCGAAGGCGATCCTGTTCTTTGTTTCCTTCTTCATCCAGTTCGTCGACCCGGGCTACGCCTGGCCGGGCCTGTCCTTCATCATCCTCGGCATCATCGTGCAGATCTGCAGCGCGCTCTACCTGTCGGCGCTGATCTTCGGCGGCGTGCATCTGGCGCGGCAGTTCCGCCGCCGTCGCCGCCTCGCCGCCACAGCAACCGGTGGCGTCGGCGGACTGTTCATCGGTTTCGGTCTCAAACTGGCCAACGCCACCCTGGGCTGAGCGGGTCGCGTTGGCGCAAGGGGCTCAGCGCCCGTTACTGAACAATGTCTTCAGCTTTGCCGCGTGCTGCGGGCTGGCCTGCTCGATACCGGCCCATCCGGCCTCATAGGCCTTGGCGCGGAACAGATTGACCTGCCCTTCCGGAAGCGCGTAGGTCTCGATGCCCGCCTTGGCCTGCTTTGCCTTCTCCTCGGTCGCGGTCACCAGATCCTTCTCGTTCTGAGCTTCGGCCCACGCCAGCTGCTTGTCGAGGAAGGCGCGCTGGGCCGCGTCGAGCTTCTTCCAGGTGTTCTGGTTCATGAAGAAGCTGACTTCGACGTTGTAGAAGCCAGGCTCCACGCGATACTTGGTTTTCTCCTGCCAGCCGAGATCGAACATCCCGATCGAAGGCCAGCCATAGCCGTCCACCACCCCGCGCTCGAGCGCCGTGTAGACCTCGCCCGGCGGCACCTGCAGCGGCGCGGCACCCACCGCCTGGAAGAAGGCGCGATAAACGGGCACGCTGCGCAGTTTGAAGCCCGAGAAGTCACTCCCGCTCGGCTTCTTCGTGGTGTAGATGTGGTAATCGAGCCCGTCCGACACCCGCGCCAGCCAGACCATGTTCGCCTTCTGGCGGTGGATGCTGTCCAGCAGCGCGTAACCACCGTTGGCGCGGATCTCCGACATCGGCTTCTCGGCCAGCGTCATTGCCAGCGCCTCGGGCACGAGATTGGCGTGGAACACCCCCGTGCTGTTGGCGAGGTCCACCACCCCGGCACGCACTGCGTTGCCCACCTCGAACGGCGGCATGGACTCTGGACCGCCCACCACCCGGATCTGCATGATGCCCTTGCCCTCGGCGTTCACCTTGTCGACGAAGGCGTTGAAGCGCTGCGAGAAGAAGGTGTCCTTGCCAAAGGCGCTGACCGCCTTGAGCGTGATTTCCGCAGCCTGTGCGGAGGTGGCGAGCAGCGAGAGCAGCACACTGGCTGTGAGTATTCCGTATTTTTTCTGCATGGTAGATCTCCGTTGGGTTGGTGCAGTCAGGTGGGGGACGCTCAGCTCATCAGGCGTGGCAGGCCGACAGCCAGCCACGGCACGGTGAAGATGAGGCCGAGGACAAGCAACTCGATCACAAGGAAAGGGGTCGCTGCCGCATAGATCTGCGGCAGACGGATGTGCGCCGGGGCTACGCTCTGCATCACCATCAGCAGCAGGCCGAAGGGCGGCGTGAGCAGCCCCATCTCCATCGCGATCAGCATCATCACCCCAAGCCAGACGGGGTCGATGCCGGCCGCGCTGGCCAGGGGCATGAAAAAGGGCAGCGTGATCATCATCATGCTGACCTGGTCGATGACGCAGCCCAGAACCAGCAGCAGGAGCAGCATGCCGACGACCAGCATCACCGGCGACAGCTCGAGTTCGGTGATCAGCCCGAGCAGGCCCGACGTTGCGCCCGAGAAGCTGAGCAGCTGCGAGAAGGTGGTCGAGGCCACGAGCACGAACAGGATGATGACCGAGATGCGGGCCGTTTCCATCAGCGCCTTGAACAGCGCATGCAGCGTCAGCGCGCGATAGGCCATGGTCGCCACCACCGACGCCAGCGCACCGATTGCAGCCGATTCGGTCGGAGATGCCCAGCCTGCCAGCATGCTGCCCACGACGGCGACGAAAATGCCGAGCAGCGGCACCACATCACGCAGGAAGGGCCACCAGCGCGCCCAACCCACAATGGCCGGCCCGTCCTGTGCGTCGACCGGTGCCAGTTCGGGGTGAGCGCGGCAGCGCAGGATCACGTAGCCGAGAAAGCCGATCGACATCACGAGGCCCGGCAGAATGCCGCCGATCAGCAGCTGGCCGATGGAGATCCCGGCCAAGCTGCCCAGCATCACCGCCAGCGCCGAGGGCGGAATCAGCATCGCAATGCCGCCCACGGCCATGATCGGCCCCATGGCCAGCGTCGGGTGATAGCCGCGTCGCAGCATCTCGGGCAGCAGCGTGCCGCCCATCATTGCCGTGTTGGCAATGGTCGAACCAGACAGGGAAGCGAAGGTCGTGCCACCCAGCACCGCCACCACCGACAGGCGTCCCGGCAGGCGGGTGATCAGGCGTTCGATGGCCTCAATCGCACGGTAGGCGAGGCCGGTATGGAACAGCACCTCGCCCATCAGCACAAAGAGCGGAATCGGGGTCAGCGAGAAACTGCTGATCGAGCCCACCGAGTTACGTACCAGTTGCCCGAGTCCGGCCTCTCCGCCCAGGAAGATCCAGGCGCCGAGCAGATTGACGCCGAGAAAGCCGAATGCGACCGGCACGCCGATCAGCATCAGCGCAAACAGGGTGCCCAGCATCAGGGCAAGTGCTGCCTGCCATTCCATCTCAGCGCCCTCCGCGGCGACGCGTCGCCACATGCAGCCGGCGTGCGAATTCAACCGTCAGCAGGATGAAGGCGAAGCCCATGGGCAGGTTCAGCCACCACTCGGGAAAGATCAGGACCTTGAACACCATGCCGCCCTGCTGCGCGGAGTCGAGCGCCACCACGACGCACTGCCACGCAAGCACCGCACTGATGAACAAGCCAAGCGCATCGGTCAGCAGTTCGAGCCACCAGCGACCGACGGCAGACGAGGCCCGCAGCAGGATATCGATGCGGATGTGGTCGCCCACGTAGAGCAGCCAGGGGGCTGCGATGAAGGTGGCGATCATGAGCATGTACTCGGTGACCTCGACACTCCAGGTCAGCGAACCAAGACCGAGGTTGCGCATGAGCACGTCGGCACAGACGAGCAGACCCATGGCGCCGAAGAGCAGCGCCGAGACCAGTCCGCAGCCCGACATCAGGGCGTGGTATGCGCGGTTTGCGGGGGAGCGGAAGGCAGACGGTGGATGCTGAGCAGTCATACGTTGACACCTGCCGTAGAAGTAATTTAGGCATCAACATATCAGCAGTAAATCTTTATGTCCACGCGCTTTCACCGCGACTCGCCCACAAACCTTGCGACGCCACGCAGCGCCCTGCCGCCACAGGAAAACCACAATCAAATCATGGCGATAGCCCCGCACCACGGGGGTGCGAAGAACACCCGCATGCACCTGAACGGATCACGTTTTCGCAGCGCGTCAGCACGCATGCTGCATAGCACAAAGACTTATTTCATTGCGAAACAAAGCCTTGTCGAATTCCTTCGTCACGTTACGAAACTGGCACGAATGCCGCTTGACTGTAAAGGCGCAGTCACACATGAACCGGCAGTTCCGAACGCGCTTCTACGGCGTTTGCATGGCTTTCGCAGCATGCCTGAGGGGCCGGTGCAGTGACGAGCAGATCTTTGAACGCCCTACAAAAAGTAAAGGAGACAGATCATGCCGAGCCGCCCTATCCACCACGTCCTTAACGACCGCAAATTCGTCTGCGTACCATTTGACATGCCCGTGCGGGAGGTCACCCGCCTGATGCTTCAGCACAACGAGAGCGCTGCACTCGTCACCGAGCATGGCATCCTGACCGGCATCTTCACCGAGCGCGACGCCACCTTCCGCGTGCTGGCCACCGGCATCGACGCCGACCTCACGCCGGTTGGCGCAGTGCTCACGCACAATCCTCAGGTCATCACCGAAGACCGTCCCTTCGGTCACGCCCTGCACATGATGTATGAGGGCGGATTCCGCCACGTGCCGGTGGTGACGGCGACCGGGCGACCGACCGGCATCGTGACCGCGCGCGACGCGCTCGGCCTCGAAGCCGAGGCCTTTGGCGCCGAACTCATCCGACGGGAAGAGATCACCGTCATTCTGTAAGCAAGGACGCCCTGTTTCCGCAACGGAGACAGGGCGCGTTCTGTATCATTTCCGGGAGCAGGCCGGCCGGCAGGCGCATATCGCGATCATCTGCGTCGCCGGCACAAGGCCGTGGCTTACCTTCCCAGCGCCAGAATCCAGTCGACGAGACGACGCGCGTTACCTTCAGTGATCGCAACCGCGTTTGGCGGCATCGACAATCCGCTGACCTTGCCCTTCCAGTGGCTGCTGTAGGGGCTGGAGCCCTCAAGAACGATACGGGTCAGGAACTCGCCCGCGCCGGGCTTGCCTGCGTACTGCTTGCCCACGTCCTGCCAGGCCGGCCCGATGGGCGCCATGCCGTTCGGCCCCGGCTTGCCCGATTCGATGCTGTGACAGGTCAGGCATCCGCTTGAGGACGCGAGCTTCGTCATCTCGGCGTCGGCCATCGGGTCGGCTGCATGCGAACTGGCAGCAAGGGCGAACACTGCAATACCTGCAAATGATCGAATGGAAATCACGTTAACAACTCCTTCTGGATGAATGCTGGTTGTTCCGGGGCAGAGACGGCGCATGAACCACCCGCGCCAGGGCACGGAAGCCGCCACCGCCCGCGTGCTGCCCGGTCATGCGGACCGGGCAGCACTCACATCAGGACTTGTGCAGCTTGAACACCCACACCGAGCCACCCTGCTCGAGCGTGTTGATGCGGCGGGCAACATCGCCCCCCCACAGCGGCACCGCACCGCCCCAGCCGGAAACGACAGCAATGTACTGCTCGCCATTCTCTTCCCAGGTCACCGGGGGCGCGATCACGCCGGAACCGGTCTGGAACTGCCACACTTCCTCACCCGTCGTGGCGTTGATCGCCTTCAGGTAACCCTCCGGCGTACCGTAGAACACGAGGTTGCCTGCGGTGGTCATTACGCCACCCCACAGCGGTGCGCTGTTCTTGACCTCCCACACGATCTTTCCGGACACCGGATCGAGTGCGCGCAGCGAGCCGATGTAATCCTCGTACAGCGGCTTGATGGTAAAGCCGGCACCCAGATACGCCGCGCCGCGCTTGTAAGACACGGGCTCATTCCAGATGTCCATGCCCCACTCGTTGGCCGGTACGTAGAACAAGCCGGTCTTCGGGCTGAAAGCCATCGGCATCTGGTTCTTGCCACCGAGGAAGGACGGTGCTGCAAACACCACTTCGCCCTTCTTGCCGTCGCCACCCGCTTCGGTGAAGGGGTTGCCCGGACGCTTGTCGTCGTTGTACATCGGACGGCCGGTCTTGAGGTCGTAACCCTTTGCCCAGTCGATGCGGCTCACGAAGGGGAAGGCATTGATCAGCTTGCCGTTGGTGCGGTCATTGACGAGGAAGAAGCCGTTCCGGTCGGCCTTGCCACCGGCCTTCACCATCTTGCCGGTCGTCGGGTCACTGTACTCGAAGGAGATGAATTCGTTCACCCCGTCGAAGTCCCAGCCGTCATGCGGCGTGCCCTGGAAGTGCCACACGATCTTGCCGGTGTCGGGATTGATCGCGAGCGTGGAGGACGAGTACAGGTTGTCGCCCGGACGCAGCCAGCTGTTCCACGGTGAGGGGTTGCCGGTGCCGATGTAGATCAGGTCGGTATCCGGATCATAGTAGGCCGCCTGCCAGGGTGCCGCGCCGCCGGTCTTCCACAGATCGCCAGGCCAGGTCGCGTTGGTCTTGCCGGAGATGCCGTTATCGACCGGCTTGCCGTCCTTGTCGAACCTGTGGCCCATGTGGCCTTCGACCGTCGGGCGACTCCAGACCAGCTTGCCCGTCTTGGCATCACGCGCATCCACCCGGCCGACAACGCCGAACTCGCCCCCGGAGTTGCCGGTAATGACCATGCCCTTGACGATCTGCGGCGCAGCGGTGAAGGAGTAACCCGCCTTGTAGTCCTCGATCGTCTCGCGCCACACCACCTTGCCGGTGTCCTTGTCCAGTGCCACGAGCTTGGCATCGAGCGTGCCGAAGATCACCAGGTTGTCGTAGATCGCGGCGCCGCGATTGATCACGTCGCAGCACGGCATGATGCCGTCAGGCAGGCGGGCCTCGTACTTCCACAACTTCTCGCCGGTCTTGGCATCGAGCGCGAACAGACGGCTATAGGAAGCGGTTACGTACATCTTGCCGTCGAAGATGAGGGGCTGGGACTGCTGACCGCGCTGCTTCTCGCCGCCGAACGAGAACGACCAGGCCGGAACGAGATCCTTCACCGTGTCGGTATTGACCTGCGTCAGCGGGCTGTAGCGCTGGCCCTTGGTCCCCAGACCGTGAGTGACCACCTGGGTGGTGATCGTGGCGTCGTTGACGATGTCGTCATTGGTGACTTCTTTCGCGGTGGCCTGCGTCGCGCCCAGCACCAGCAGCGCGCCGGCAATGACGCTCAGCCGGCGTGGTACGGCAGACATCCTTGATCTTGTACTCATCGTGCTCCTCCTTGGTCTCTCGGTATTTGTCTCAGGCAAGCTCCTGCGGATCGTGCAGACGCCGCAGACCTCCTGCCCTCCCTGTCTGCAAGCGTCATGCCATCCCGCAAGCACTGCCCGCCGGTTCCACCCGGCGCCGGTGCCTGTATCAAATCAAGGCAAGTGCTCCAAAACGGAACACGAAACAACACATGACACACCTGTGAAGCGTGCACGCCCCGCGCCAGACTGCTGGGCAAGGCGACTGGCACAGGCATTGCATGTAGAGAGCAAGAACGGCGTGGCACGAACCGCGCCCCGGAGGAGACACGATGCGTCTGATCACACTGATCGCCGGCGCGGCCCTGGCATTTGCCCTGGCGCCGCTTGCGTCCGCAGCAGCTGAAAGCCCCACCCAGGACCCGCTCGGTTCCTCGCGCTGGGGCGACATGAAGCGCGAGTTCTTTCGCGACGAGCGGGTCGTCTTCGACGAGCGCGTGAAGGTGTCCGCACCTGCCACGGCAGAAGACGCCATGAACGTGCCGGTCAAGGTGGATGCCAGCGCCCTCGCCGGGGTTGAGGAAGTTCTGGTCTTCGCCGACTTCAACCCGATCGTGAAGGCGCTCAGCTTTGAACCCGGACAGGCACGCAGCGTCCTCGGCTTCCGCCTCAAGCTGCAGCAATCAACCCCGGTCCGCGCTGCGGCGCGCACGGCGGATGGCGTCTGGCATGTTGGCGGCACCTGGGTCAATACCACCGGTGGCGGCTGTACCCTGCCCTCGACCGGCGCCGGCTCGCCGGAGTGGGAGCAACGCCTGAACGAGGTCAGCGCACGCCTGTGGCCACGAATCGATGGCGGCACCCGGTTGCGCCTGCAGGTGATCCATCCGATGGATACCGGCCTGGCCCCGGGCATTCCGGTGTTTCACATCGATGAACTGGGCGTGCTGCTGGCCGGCGGCGGGCAGTTGATGATGATCCGTCCGGCCGAACCCGTTTCCGAGAATCCGCTGTTCACCATCGACATCCCCCCCGGCGTCCTCGGCACCGGCGCAGTGAAGGTGAGCGGGCGCGACAACAACGGCAACCGCATCGACGCGGAGGTGACGCAATGAGCAGGCGGCATATCGTGACCCGTGTCCCGAAACTGATTGCGGCCCTCGCGCTCGGCCTGCATGCCCTGCTGTTCTCTCCCGCCACGCTCGCCGCAGCCTTCGACTACGAACTCGCACCACAGAAGATTGCCGACGGGGTCTACGTGCTGCTCGGCCTCAAGGAGGACTTCTCCTTCGACAACGGCGGCAACATCGTGAATACCGGCTTCATCGTCGGCCCCAGCGGCATCACCGTGATCGACACCGGCTCCTCGAAGCGCTACGGCGAGCAGTTGCGCGCCGCCATCGCCCGCATCAGCCCCTTGCCGATCGTGAAGGTGATCAACACCCACCATCATCCGGACCATTTCCTCGGCAATCAGGCCTTCCCTGCGGACACGCTGTCGGCCACCGCGGTGACCATGCAGGGGATCGGCGACGAAGGCCCGGCCTTTCTCGACAACATGTACCGCCTCAACGGCGACTGGATGCTCGAAACCGAGATCGCCGCGCCGCACGCCACGCTCGCCGCGGGCCGGGTCGACGCGGGCGGGCGCACACTCGAACTCATTGCCTTGAGCGGCCACACCCCGGCGGACCTTGCCGTGCTCGACATCGCCAGCGGCACCCTGTTCGCCTCCGATCTGGTGTTCAACGGCCGCGCGCCCACCACGCCGCATGCCAGCATCGACCAGTGGCTGAAGGCGCTCGACCAGCTGCAGCAGATCGACTTCCGCCACATCGTTCCCGGACACGGCGATCCTGCCACGGACAAGGCGCCCATCGAGCAGACCCGCCGCTACCTGCAATGGCTGCAGCACTCCATCCGCGAAGGCGCCGAACAGGGGCTGGACATGACCGAGATGCTGGCGCGCCCCGTGCCCGCCGAGTTCTCCGGACTCGCCGAGGTCTCCAGGGAGTACCAGCGCTCGGTAACCCATCTGTACCCGGAGGCGGAGCGGGCCGCCCTGAGCGCAGGAGGTCGAAAGTGAACCTCCCCGTCCACCGAATGCTTGCAATGGAGGCGCACCCGCGATGAAGATCGATACCGCCAACCTGCTCCGATATCGGCTGGGCAGCAGTACCCCCATCAGCCTGCACGCGCGCCTCAGCCTGATCATCACTGCCCTGTTCGCCCTTGCGCTGATGGCGGGTACGGCCGTGTGGACAAGTGAAGCACGCAACACCATCCATGAGGAAACCGAGGCGGCCAATCGCGTCGCAGCACAGTGGCTCAGTGTGCTGGTGACCGAAACCCGGCGTGACCCGATGCGCGCCGAGACAAGCCTGGTAACCGCACTGCAAGAGATCGGCCGCATCCGCGCCCATGTGATCGAGGCAAGCACGACCCGCGGCGAAGTCGTCTATCGCTCGCCCGGCCCCACCTACAAGGCAGGGCGCAGCGCCCCGGAATGGTTTGCGGCACGCCTCACGCCGCAACTGCCGCTGCGCCATTTCGCCACCGGAGACCTGCAGCTGAGCCTGATCCCCGACCCGTCGCGCTCGGTGCTCGACGCCTGGGACGACCTCCGCGCCCTGTCCGGCTGGTGCCTGGCCCTGCTCCTGCTGGCCTGGCTCGGCAGTCATGCCGCACTCAACCGTGCGCTGCAGCCGCTGCGGGCAATTGACGACGCCTTCGCGCGGGGCGCAGCAGGCAGTTTCGACCGTCGCCTTGCCGTGGGCGGTGTGCCCGAGCTCGATCGCCTCGCGCATAGCTACAACCTGCTGGCCGAACGGCTCGACCACAGCCTGGCCGACAACACCCGGCTGGAAGCGGACCAGCGTTTCGCACACGCGCTGCAAAGCCGTCTGGAGGAGGATCGCCGGGCCATCGCCCGCGAACTCCATGATGAACTCGCGCAGGGCATCACCGCCGTACGCGCCATCGCAGGCGCGATTCAGCAGCGCAGTACCGACCAGCCCGGCATCCATGGCAGCGCCCAGGCCATCGTATCCATGGCGGGTCAGATGCATGACGGGGTGCGCGCAATCCTGCAGCGCCTGCGCCCGCCCAGTCTTGGCCGCGGCGGCGTCGACGCGGCGGTGAAGACGCTGTGTGAGCAATGGTCCACGCTGCATCCCGACATCCGCCTCAAGTGCAGCACCGAGACGCCGGGGCGCGAAGTCGACGATGCGCTGCAGCTCACGGTGCAGCGCCTGCTGCAGGAGGGGCTGACCAACGTGGTACGCCACGCCGGGGCCAGCGAGGTCGACGTCGCGCTGCACTGCGCGGACAGCAGCATCGAGCTGCGCATCACCGACAACGGCTGCGGCCTCGGTGCGCCCTGCACTGACGACCGCCCGCGTTACGGCCTGACCGGCATGCAGGAACGCACGCTGGCACTCGGCGGCGAACTGCGCTTCGAGCCCGCGCCCCGGGGCGGGCTGAGCGTTTGCGCCACCCTGCCCCTCGACACACCCACGGAGACCACGATATGACATCGCTGAACGGACTGCGCATCCTGCTCGCCGACGATCACGCCATCGTCCGCATGGGCTTCCGCCTGCTGATCGAAGGCGCCGGTGCCACCGTTGTCGCCGAAGCCAATAGCGGCGAAACCGCGCTTGCCCTGCATGCCGAACACCGACCCAACGCGCTGGTGATGGATGTATCCATGCCCGGCATGGGCGGGCTCGCCGCGCTCGAACGCCTGCTGGCCCGCGACCGCGACGCCAGGGTACTGATGCTGTCGGCGCATGAGGACACGCAGATTCCCTCGCGCGCGCTGCAGGCCGGTGCCACCGGCTATCTTTCCAAGCGTGCCGACCCGACCGAGCTGATCAGGGCAATCGGCGCGGTGGCGGGTGGTCAGCGCTACATCGACACCGATCTCGCGCCGCGCCTCGCCCTCGCCTGCCTGGGCAGCAGCAGTGATCCCGCGGACACGCTGACCGGCAAGGAATTCAGCGTCTTCCTGCAGCTCGCCCGCGGACACTCGGTAACCGAAGTCGCCAGCACGCTCAAGCTCAGCACCAGCACCGTAGGCACCCACCTGTATCACATCAAGCAGAAGCTCAACGCCGCAAACGCGGCCGAACTCGCACTGATCGCAGTGCGTTCAGGCCTGGTGGAAGCCTGAACGGAAGCGCCTCAGCGGTAGACCAGGTCGCGCAGGGCCAGGCTCAGCTGCGGCACATAGGTAATCAGCAGCAGGCAGGCGACGACCGTGCCGACAAAGGGCAGCAGGGGACGGATCAGCCGCTCGAGCGGAACCCTGGCAATGGAGCCGGCAGCGAACAGGTTCACCCCGAACGGCGGGGTGATCATGCCCAGTGCCAGGTTGATCACCATGATGATGCCGAAGTGCACCGGATCGATGCCAAAGGCCACTGCCACCGGCAGCAGCAGCGGCGCCAGCACGACGATCGAGGCCGAAGTCTCGATGAACATGCCGATCACGAACAGCGCCGCATTCACGCCCAGCAGGAAACTGACCTTGTCGCTGAACACCTGCGCCAGCCACTGGCCAAGCGCATCCGGCACGCCGGCGCGATTGAGCAGAAAGCCGAACACGCCCGCGTTGGCGATGATGAACATGATGGTCGCTGTCGACACCACCGAGCGATGCAGGGTGGCCGACAGGGTGGAAAAACTGATGCGGCGGTAGATCAGCATGCCCACCACCACCGCGTACACCACCGCAACCACCGACGCCTCGGTCGGCGTGAAGATGCCGCCGTAGATGCCGCCCAGAATGATGGCCGGCATCAGCAAGGCCAGCCACGCGCGCTTGAACGCCGGCCACAGTGCGAGCCGGCCCTCGCCGTCTTCGAGCCCCAGGCCATTGCGACGGGCGTACAGCCACACGTAGGCCATCAGCGCACCGGCAATCAGGATGCCCGGCACCACGCCGGCAATGAACAGCTCGCCGGTGGAGGTATCGGTGGAGACCGCAAACAGGATCATCGGAATCGAGGGCGGAATGATCACGCCCAGCTCGGCCGCCGTCGCCTGCAGCGAGGCGGCAAAGGGCGCGGGGTAGCCGTGACGCACCATGGCCGGGATCAGGATCGCGCCGACCGCAAACGTGGTGGCGACGCTGGAGCCCGCGACCGCGGCGAAGATCATGCAGGTGACAACACAGGCCATCGCCAGCCCGCCCTGCACGCCGCCAACCAGGCTCTTGGCGAACTCGACCATGCGTTCGGAGATACCGCCGGCCTCCATCAGGTTACCCGCCAGGATGAAGAAGGGAATCGCGACCAGCGGATACTTGTCGAGCGCGGCGTAGAGCTGCTGCGCCACCACCAGCGAGGGCAGGTTTGCCGCACTCACGCCCGCCATGGCGCCCAGGCCGATCGACACCGCAATCGGCACCGTCAGGCCGAAAAACACGAGCATCGAGACAATCATCAGCTGGGACATGGTGGGGCTACCGCATTGTTCGTGAAAGAATGGACCGGGTCGGGCTGGCGTCAGCCCTGCGCGTCGTTACGCAAGGCCGGGGTCTCGGCGCTGTCGCCGAGCCGGGCCAGGACGGCGATCGCAGCCAGCGTGGCGCCAATCGGGATGGCGATGTAGACCCAGGAGATCGAAATGTCGAGACTGGGCACGGTCTGAAAGCGCACCCGCCAGGTCATCTGGCCGCCGATCCAGGCAAGGAAGCCGAGGAAGCCGGCGCAGATGAGGCTCACCAGCAGATCGAGCCAGCGCCGGTAGAACGTACCGAGCAGATTGCGCAGCAACTCCACCCCCAGCATCATGCCCTGACGAAAGGCCAGCGCGACGCCGAGCAGGACGGTCCAGATCAGCAGCGCACGGGTGAGGACCTCGCTCCAGTCTGCCGGTGCTTCGAGCACGAAGCGCGCGATGACCTGCCAGAAGCCGGCCGCGACCGCGGCGACCAGAAACAGCTGGGCCAGGATGGACACGCTCTTGAACAGAATGCGGTCCAGACGACGAATCAGAGTCATTTTGCTGCCCGGAAAAAACAATGTCGGCCCTCAGGCCGACAGATGCACGGGGCATGCGGCGGACCCGCGAGGGCCGACCGCATGCGTCTGCCGCACGGGACTCAGCGGGTGTTCCTGATCGATTCGATCAGCGCCTTGTCGAATTTCTTGTAGTACTCGGGGTACACCGGTGCCATCGCGTCCTCGAAGGACTTGCGATCAACCTTGGTCACGATTTCCATGCCTTCAGCCTTGAGCTGCTCCACGCCGGTCTTCTCGACATTGTCGACGAAGTCGCGCATGGCCTGCGAAGCCTTCTTGGCGGCTTCGAGGAATTGCTGCTTCTCGGCATCCGACAGGCCTTCGTAGACCGTCGGCGAAACCATGATCACGGTCGGCGCGTAGACGTGGCCGGTCAGCGACAGGTATTTCTGCAGCTGCGACAGCTTGGCCGAGGTAATGACCGACAGCGGATTTTCCTGGCCGTCGATGGTGCCCTGCTGCAGCGCAGTGGCCACTTCCGGCCAGGCCATCGGCGTCGGCAGGATGCCGATCTGGCGGAACGCGAGGATGTGGATCTGGTTCTCGGTGGTGCGGATCTTCAGCCCCTTGGCATCGGCCGCGCTGGTCACCGGGCGCTTGCTGTTGGTGAGGTGACGGAAGCCCTGCTCACCCCAGGCCAGTGCAACCAGACCGCGCTTCGAGAACTCGGACAGCATGTCCTGACCGATCTTGCCGTCCAGCACCTTGCGTGCGTGCGTGAGGTCGCGCATCAGGAAGGGAATGTCGAACACGCCGGTCTGCGGCACGAAGTTGAGCGTCGCACCGGTCGACAGGATGGCCGCATCAATCGTACCCAGCTGCAGGCCTTCGATGACTTCACGCTCACCGCCCAGCGCACTGTTCGGGAATTGCTGCACCTTGAACTTGCCCTTGCTGGACGCCTCGAGTGACTTCGAAAACGCTTCGCCGCCCGCACCGTAGTGCGAACTGGCCGACAGCGCATAGGCCATCTTCAGGGTGGTTTCCGCTGCTGCGGGCGCTGCGGCGCCGACACCGGCGATGGCGGTAAAGGCTGCAAGAATGGGGGCAAGCCAGGGTTTGCGCATCGAATATCTCCGGGGAATTTCTGAAAACATGCCGATCAGATCGGCACAGAATCTGCTGCAATGCGAAGGGAATCAGGCACCCGTCGCCGCGCGAAGCCGGCAATGCTACCCCCCTCGTGACCGCGCTTCAACAACGCATTGAAAAACAGACCTGTACGCCACGCCCACGGGAGCGCCATCGGGGCGAAACCGGAAATGCAAATGTCTTTCACGACCGCGCCAGGGCAAGGGCGTCAGGGCGAACATCCGCACGCTCAGCGTGGCGGTCTGCGAGCACCGCATCGGAACCATCGTGGCTCGGTGCCCGCACCATTCTCCTCATCGATCACCGCCCTCTGGCGCATCACGCATAATGGGACCCAGTTCCGCGATGGCCTTGGCGCCGCGGGCGAAGCAGAGCCGCAAACGGCCACAGCCCTTACCTCACAGGAAGACACAATGATCAGGTTCTATTACTCCCCCGCCCCCAACCCGGTGAAGGTTGCCCTTTTCCTCGAAGAGGCCGGACTCGAGTACGAAGTGCTGCCGGTCGACACCCGCAAGGGCGAGCAGCACGATGCCGCATTCAAGGCCCTCAACCCCAACGCCAAGGTCCCGGTGATCGTAGATGGCGAGGCCGTGGTGTTCGACAGCAATGCGATCCTGCTGTATCTCGCGCAGAAGACGGGCAAGTTCCTCCCGGCGGACACGCCCGCGGCACGCGGCCAGATGAATTCCTGGCTGATGTTCGTCGCCAGTGGCATCGGCCCCTTCTGCGGCCAGGCAGTGCATTTCAAGCACTACGCACCGGGTGAGCATCCATATGCGGTGAACCGCTACGACTTCGAAGCATGGCGCCACTGGCGCATCGTGAACGAGCACCTCGCGACCCGCCGCTACATGCTGGGTGACGACTACACCCTGGTCGACATGGCGCTGTGGGGCTGGGCGCGCGTCGCGCCCTTCGTGCTGGGTGACGCGGCCTGGAACGAGTTGCCCAACGTCAAGCGCCTGCTCGACGAGATCAATGCACGTCCGGCGGCACAGCGCGCCGAAGCGCTCAAGGCACGATTCACTTTCAAGGCCGACATGGACGACGAGGCCAACAAGGCGATGTTCCCGCAGAACACCCGGTTGCAGGGCTGATCAGTCCGCGCTTGCGGGGCGACAGCGGCAGGCGCCGTCGCCCCGGCGCTCAAGCCCTGACCGGCTCGAAGCTGTCCGACCGTGCCATCGCCCACATGCGCTCGTAGAATCGCCCCTCGACCTGGCCGGCAAGCAGTTCCCCCGGCTTCAGGAACACGTGCAGTTGCGAGTACAGGCGTACCTCCGTCGGCGAGATACGCTGCACCAGGTGACTGGCGTCGATCTGCGACGGATGCGTGAGCCCGGCCGCAGACAGCATCTCGGCAAGCGCCTCCATCGTGTTGCGGTGGAAATTGTGCACCCGCTGCCCTTTGTCCTCGACCACCAGCGCACGCTGACGCAGCGGGTCCTGGGTGGCGACGCCGGTGGGGCATTTGTTAGTGTGGCACGAGCGGCTCTGGATGCAACCGATGGCGAACATGAAGCCGCGCGCCGAGTTCGCCCAGTCCGCACCCATCGCCAGCGCACGCGCGATATCGAAGGCGCTGACGATCTTGCCGCTGGCGCCGATCCTGATCCTGTCGCGCAGATTGAGCCCGACCAGGGTGTTGTGAACGAACAGCAGCCCCTCTCGCATCGGCACGCCGAAATGGTCGGCGAACTCAAGCGGCGCCGCCCCTGTGCCCCCTTCCTTGCCATCGATAACGATGAAGTCAGGCAGGATGCCGGTCTCGATCATTGCCTTGGCGATGCCCATGAACTCCCAGGCATGACCGAGGCAGAATTTGAAGCCGACCGGCTTGCCACCGGACAGCTCGCGCAGTCGTGCGATGAACTGCAGCAACTCAACCGGGGTCGAGAAGGCGCTGTGGGCTGCGGGCGAAATGCAGTCCTGCCCCATCGGCACACCACGCGTGGCCGCAATCTCCGGCGTGATCTTGCCTTTCGGCAGCACCCCGCCATGACCGGGCTTGGCGCCCTGGCTGAGCTTGATCTCGATCATCTTCACCTGGGGCTGCTGCGCCTGCGCGGCAAAAGCCACCGGATCGAAGCTGCCGTCGGTCGTCCGGCAGCCAAAGTACCCGCTGCCGATCTCCCACACCAGATCCCCGCCATGTTCGCGATGGTAGGGGCTGACACTGCCCTCTCCGGTGTCGTGTGCGAAGCCGCCCAGGCGCGCGCCCTTGTTGAGCGCACGGATCGCATTTGCACTGAGTGAGCCGAAGCTCATCGCCGAGATATTGAAGATCGAGGCCGAATAAGGCTGGGTGCATTGCGGTCCGCCGATCTCCACCCGGAAATGCGCCGGATCCGCCTTGGGCGCGGGGCAGATCGAATGGTTGATGAACTCGAAGTCGCTCTGATACACATCGACCAGGGTGCCGAAGGCCTTGGACGCATTCTCGTTCTTGGCCCGGGCGTACACCAGCGAACGCTGTGCGCGGGAAAACGGCAGCTGCTCACGATCGCCCTCAAGCAGGTACTGACGGATCTCGGGGCGGATGGCCTCGACCAGGTAGCGGATGTTCCCGATCACCGGATAGTTTCGCCGGACGGCCTGGCGTGTCTGCGTCAGATCGACGATGCCAACCACGCTCAGCGCACCGGCCACGAGCGCGACCGGCCACGCCCATTCATGGTGCAGAAACGGCAGGCTGCTCAGGGCAAGCAACACGCAAAGCGCAAAAAATGCGTAACGACTGAGTAGCGACAGACTCATTAGGGCTCCCGTACAGGCCTATGCGGATGTATCGAATATAGCGCCGACGGCCGTGGTCGACAGCAACGACCGACAAAGAAAGTTCTGCGCGGCGGGATGGGACGGTCCCGTTTCAAGCGCCGGCAAACGACAGGAATCCACACGCGATGATTGCAGGCAGAAGCGGTTGCGCTCATCGCCGGACGCCAACTTGCCTTGCGTCAAGACGTGGGCAAAGGAAGCCGCGTAGGCTGGAGGCATTGCTTTT
This sequence comes from Parazoarcus communis, assembly GCF_003111665.1. Taxonomy (NCBI): domain Bacteria; kingdom Pseudomonadati; phylum Pseudomonadota; class Betaproteobacteria; order Rhodocyclales; family Zoogloeaceae; genus Parazoarcus; species Parazoarcus communis. Next base: position 28,570 of record NZ_CP022188.1, read on the forward strand.
CCCACTCTCTCTTTCATTCGGGGCAACATCATGACGACCAGCATTTTTTTCATCCCCAGCGTCAACCTGATGGGCAGCGGCTGCCTCAAGGATGCCGCGCTCGCCATTCAGTCGCACGGCTGGAAAAAGGCGCTCGTCGTGACCGACGCGCCTTTGGTGCGCACCGGTCTCGTCGGACGCGTAACCGAACTGCTCGGCGAACACGGCGTGGCTTCGGTGGTTTACGACCAGGTCAAACCCAATCCGAACGTCGACAACGTCGACAACGGCCTGGCAGTGCTGCGTGCCAATGACTGTGACTTCGTCATTTCGCTCGGCGGCGGCTCCCCGCACGACTGTGCCAAAGGCATCGCGCTGGTGGCGACCAATGGCGGCGCAATCGCCGACTACGAGGGCGTCGACAAGTCTGCCAAACCGCAGCTGCCGCTGGTGGCCATCAACACCACCGCCGGCACGGCCAGCGAAATGACGCGCTTCTGCATCATTACCGACGACAGCCGCCACGTGAAAATGGCGATCGTGGACAAGAACACCACGCCCGTGCTGTCGGTGAATGATCCCGACCTGATGCTCGGCATGCCCGCCTCACTGACGGCCGCTACCGGCATGGACGCACTGACCCATGCCATCGAGGCCTACGTCTCCACCGCGGCAACGCCGATCACCGATGCCTGCGCCTTGCAGGCCGTCAGCCTGATCAGCCAGTACCTGCGCGCGGCAGTGAAGCAAGGCAGCGACCTTGAGGCACGGGAAAAGATGGCCTATGCGCAGTTCCTCGCCGGCATGGCCTTCAACAACGCCTCGCTGGGTTATGTACATGCCATGGCACACCAGCTTGGCGGCTTCTACGACCTGCCCCATGGTGTGTGCAACGCGATCCTGCTGCCCCATGTGCAGGCGTTCAACGCCCGCGTCGCTTCCCCCCGCCTCGCCGACGTGGCGCGTGCGATGGGCTGCGACGTGCAGGGGCTCGATGCAGACGCGGCGGCACAGCGCTGTCTGCAGGCCATCCGGGATCTGGCCGCGGACGTGAACATTCCGGCGGGAGTGGGCGAACTCGGCGCCAAGGAGGCCGACATCCCGACCCTCGCCGCCAACGCAATGAAAGACGCCTGCGGCCTCACCAATCCGGTTCAGCCGAGTTTCGAAGAGGTCTGCGCAATCTATCGCGCTGCCCTGTAAGCGAAAACGCCGCGCCGCCGGATCTCTGCGGCGGCGCGGCGCTTGCCTGACTACCCTGAACGAAACTGCACGGAACGAAACTACATTCCGAGTGAATTCAACAGTTCGTCATGCTCGCTGGTGCCAGACGCGGCTGGCGCAGCCCGCGTGGTCGTTGCACCATGGACCTGCTCCATCAGTGCGTCCGGGTCGGGCACTTCGCTGGCATCGAAATCATTGAGCTTGATGAACTCGGTGCGGTCGATGGCCAGTTCGAGGTAGAAGATGTTGTTGCGCCCGGTGAAGAAGGTGACGCGCCGCGCCTCGGGCTTCTCCAGATGGGTATCCACGCTCAGGATCACCTGCTTGCTGAGCGCCATCATCTTGGGCTGGTTCTGGGTAATGTGAGTCTGCAACTCGCGTGCGACCTTGGCGGTGAAGTCGCCGACGCTCTGGTTCATCAGTTCGCCCATGACGTTGCTGACTTCATCCGAGGTGTGACTGGTGGTCAGGTCGTCCTTGGACATGCCCATGTTCAGCATGTACTGCTCGTACAGTTCCATCGCCGCCTGCGCGGAAAAGTTGATGACGACCAGCCCGGAAAAGCCACCATCGAACAGCACAAAGCAGCCGATATCGGGTTTGAGACACGTTTTCGATATGCGTTGAACCATGCCGGAATAGCGGATCTGGCTCTGAGTGCTGACGGTCAGCACCCGGCTCACCGAGTCGCACAAGCTCCTGAGGACGTCTTCAGTGCCAAAGACAACGGGATAGTTTTCGGTGCTCATCGTTCTGCTGCAGCCTTGCCGAAGAAGTGTGGGCCAATATATAGCACGCTCCCGGTCGATACCCACAGCCCTGATGATGTCATTATGCAAACAGCGCCGCGCATGAGCGCAGATATCCGGCACGCAGCGTCGTGGCGGACAAGCCGGTCACATCACCTTGGCCCGACTCACCGAGGAGACACACATGCTGACGAGAAGACGTTTCCTGACCACATCGGTAACCGCGTGCGGGCTGCTTGGTCTGCAGGCATGCAGCGGAGAAACGGACTACGCTGAAGCCGTCGCCCGGATCTGGCGGCACTCCGCCACCACACTCGACGATGCCGCTGCCCGCACGCTGGAACTGGTGCGATATGCGACGCTGGCGCCCTCCAGCCACAACACCCAGTGCTGGAAGTTTCGCCCCGGCGGCGACGGGATCTCGATCCTGCCCGACTTCGACCGACGCTGCCCGGTCGTCGATCCGGACGATCACCACCTTTTCGTCAGCCTCGGCTGCGCCGCCGAAAACCTGATCCAGGCCGCGGCAGCATTCGGACAGCATGGCGAGGCCCGATTTGTGTCCGCGGCAGGCGGGTCGGTCGATATCGCGCTCACTCCGGCCACGGCGCAGCGCTCGCCCCTGTTCGAAGCCATCCCGAACCGGCAAACGACCCGCGGCGATTTCGACGGTCAGCCCCTTGATCGCGAGGAGCTTGGCCTGCTCGCACAAGCAGGCCGCGGCGAGGGCGTTCAGTTACTGCTGCTCACCGAGCGTCAGGCCATGGAAGCCATGCTTGAACTCGTCATTCAGGGCAACACGGCACAGATACGCGATCCCGCCTTCATACGCGAACTGAAGACCTGGATCCGTTTCGGGGAGGCAGAGGCAGTGGCCCTCGGCGACGGCCTGTTCGCACGCTCTTCCGGCAATCCGGCCCTGCCGCGCTGGCTGGGCAGCAGGATGTTCGACCTGTTCTTCTCCGAACAGGCCGAGAACGACAAATACGCACGCCAGGTGCGTAATTCCGCAGGTATCGCGGTGTTTGTCTCCGCCGTGAATGACGCTGCACACTGGATGGCAGTGGGGCGTGCGTTCGAGCGTTTTGCACTGCAAGCCACTGCACTCGGCGTCCGTACGGCTCATCTCAACCAGCCTGTCGAGCTCCCCGGCTTGCGGGCGCAGGTTTCTGACTATCTCGGCCTGAAGCCGGGGCGCCCGGACCTTGTGATCCGCTTCGGCAGGGGCGCGGAAATGCCACGCGCCTTGCGCCGCCCTGTCGCCGCCGTGATTGCCTGACGCCCCTTGGCCGCGCCGCCACCCATCCGGCGGCCCCGAAGCACGCATTCCAGCGTCGGGGACGTGAATACCCGGCGACACGCGGGCCCCTGGCCATCGAAAATGGCCGTTCACATGCGCAAGCCGGTTTCGATACGCGTGCGTGAGGGGCATAATATGGGGTAGTCGACTGCAGAAGCGTTGTCAGCCGTCGTCTGTGGCGACAGGGGGTCGCCATGGGTTCATGGTTAAAAAATCAATATTGAGGGAAGCAATATGGTTGCAGGGAAATCGAAGATCATCTACACGCTCACGGACGAAGCGCCGATGCTGGCCACGTGTGCTTTCCTACCCATTATCCGGACCTTCACCGGCCCCGCAGGCATCGAGATCGCCAAGAGCGACATCTCCGTGTCGGCTCGCATCCTGTCTGAATTTTCCGACTATCTGACCGAAGAGCAGAAGGTGCCGAACGCACTGGCGGAACTGGCTCGACTGACGCAGGATCCGGACACCAACATCATCAAGCTGCCGAACATCAGTGCCTCGGTGTCGCAGCTGAGCGCAGCCATCAAGGAGCTGCAGACGCGCGGCTTCAAGATTCCCGACTTTCCCGAAAACCCGAAGACCGACGAAGACAAGGCGATCAAGGCGCGCTACGGCAAGTGCCTCGGCTCGGCGGTGAACCCGGTACTGCGTGAAGGCAACTCCGATCGTCGTGCACCGGCTGCGGTCAAGAACTACGCGCGCAAGAATCCGCATTCGATGCAGCCCTGGAGCCAGGCTTCGCGCACCCACGTGTCGCACATGAAGCACGGCGACTTCTATCACGGCGAAAAGTCCATGACCTTGGACCGCGCCCGCGATGTGAAGATGGAGCTGACGACCAAGAGCGGCAAGAACATCGTGCTCAAGCCGAAGATTTCGCTGCTCGACGGCGAGATCATCGACAGCATGTTCATGAGCAAGAAGGCGCTGTGCGACTTCTACGAAGAGCAGATCGAGGATGCGCGCAAGACCGGCGTCCTGTTCTCGCTGCACGTCAAGGCAACGATGATGAAGGTCTCGCACCCGATCGTCTTTGGCCACTGCGTGCGGATCTACTACCGTGACGCTTTCGAGAAGCACGCCGCGCTGTTCGAACAGCTGGGCGTGAACGTGAACAACGGCATGGTCAATCTGTACGACAAGATTGCCACCCTGCCCGAGTCCAAGCGCGACGAGATCATCCAGGATCTGCATGCCTGCCACGAGCACCGCCCCGAGCTGGCGATGGTCGATTCGGCCAAGGGCATTACCAACTTCCACTCGCCGAACGACATCATCGTCGACGCGTCGATGCCGGCTATGATCCGCTCCGGCGGCAAGATGTGGGGCACTGACGGCAAGCAGTACGACTGCAAGGCCGTGATGCCGGAATCCACCTTCGCCCGCATCTACCAAGAGATGATCAACTTCTGCAAGACCAACGGCAACTTCGATCCGACCACCATGGGCACCGTGCCCAACGTCGGCCTGATGGCCCAGCAGGCCGAAGAATATGGTTCGCACGACAAGACCTTCGAGATCGCCGAAGCAGGCGTTGCCAACATCGTCGACCTCGAAACCGGTGAAGTGCTGCTGTCGCAGGACGTCGAAGAGGGCGACATCTGGCGCATGTGCCAGGTCAAGGACGCGCCGATCCGCGACTGGGTGAAGCTGGCCGTGACCCGCGCGCGCAACTCCGGCATGCCGGCGATCTTCTGGCTCGACCCCTATCGTCCGCACGAGAACGAGCTGATCAAGAAGGTCGAAAAGTACCTGAAGGATCACGACACCACCGGTCTCGACATCCAGCACATGTCGCAGGTCCGCGCCATGCGCTACACGCTGGAGCGCGTCGTCCGCGGCCTGGACACCATCTCGGTGACCGGCAACATCCTGCGCGACTACCTGACCGACCTGTTCCCGATCATGGAACTCGGCACCAGCGCCAAGATGCTGTCCATCGTCCCGCTGATGGCTGGCGGCGGCATGTACGAAACCGGTGCCGGCGGTTCCGCGCCGAAGCACGTCAAGCAACTGGTCGAAGAAAACCACCTGCGCTGGGATTCGCTGGGCGAGTTTCTGGCGCTGGCCGTGTCGCTTGAAGAACTGGGCATCAAGACCGGCAACGACAAGGCCAAGGTCCTCGCCAAGACGCTCGACGCAGCGACTGGCAAGCTGCTCGACAACAACAAGTCGCCCTCGCCCCGTACCGGCGAACTCGACAACCGCGGCAGCCAGTTCTACCTCGCGATGTTCTGGGCACAGGCGCTGGCCGAACAGAACGACAATGCCGAGCTGAAGGCCCACTTTGGCCCGATCGCGAAGTCGATGACCGAGAACGAACAGAAGATCATCGACGAGCTGAAGGCCGTTCAGGGCAAGCCGGTCGACATCGGCGGCTACTACCTTGCCGAGTCGGAGAAGTGCAAGGCCGTCATGCGCCCGAGCGCAACTCTCAACGAACTGTTGAAGGCAGCGCGCGTGTAAGGCACGACACCGGACGCCGGGTGACCGGTGTCCGGACCGCGCAAATGAAGAGGGGCTGTGCGATGAGCACAGCCCCTTTTTTTTGCATCTACGGGCGCCATCGACCGCCCCTTGCTCCGGCATTCAAGCAGGCCATGTCCGCCCACGCCAGGCGTCCAGCCAGTGCCAGCGCGCGATCTCATGATTTTCATGAGACGGTTTCGGCGAACGTACTGAGGCCGCTCGACGCGAAACCCAATAAAGTGGGGAGCATCGGCGGATGGCGAGGTGCCAGACCGCGATACACAATCGATCAGGATCCGGACCATGGACCACCGCCAACTCCGCACGACCCCGCTTCGGCTGGCCGCCATCCTTTCACTCGGCCTCGCTGCCGGCGCTGCCGGGGCCGAAGAGCAGACCCTGAGCACGATCGTCATCACCGGCAGCCGGGTGGAGGTTTCACCATTCGACGTGCCCTATTCGGTCGAAGGTGTACCGTTGTCGGAGAACGCGGCCGAGGGGTTGCGGGTGAACGTTTCTGAAGTGCTTGCAGGCGTGCCCGGGGTGGTGGTGCAGAACCGGCAGAACTATGCGCAGGATCTGCAGATCTCGGTTCGCGGCTTTGGTGCCCGCGCCGCCTTCGGTGTGCGCGGGGTGAAGCTGATCGCGGACGGCATCCCGGCGTCCAACCCCGACGGCCAGGGCCAGGCGGCCACCTTCAACCTCGATACCGCGGAACGGATCGAAGTGCTGCGCGGCCCGTTTTCAAGCATCTACGGCAACCATGCAGGCGGTGTCATTCAACTGTTTTCGCGCGACGGCAAAGGCACGCCGCGCGTGAGTGGCGGCATCGCCGGCGGCGATCACGGCACGCTGAAGATCGACATCGGCGCCGAAGGCGAGAAGAACGGGATTGGCTACGTGCTCGACGCCTCGCACTTCGAGACCGATGGCGAGCGCCGCTACAGCGCGGCAACGCGCGACCAGGGCTTTGCCAAGCTGACGCTGAACCCGGACGAGGACAGCAAGCTGACCCTGATCGCCAGCGGCCTGCGCCAGCCCGACACCGAGGACCCGCTCGGCCTCACCTGGAACACCTGGAAGCGTGACGACACCGCGGTTGAGGACATCGCACTGCAGTATCAGACACGAAAGAGCATCGAACACATGCAGGGCGGCGCCGTGTACGAACGCCGCTTCGGCGAGGACAGACTGCAGTTGCAGGCCTACGCCGGGCAACGCAGCGTGATCCAGTATCAATCCATTCCGAAAGTGGCGCAGAGCGCCATCACCCAGGCCGGCGGCATCATCGATTTCGATCGCGACTTCCATGGTTTCGGCGCGCGCTGGATCGCACAGCGCACGCTGGAGCACGGCAAGCTGACGGTCACCACCGGTTTCGACTACGACCGTTCGCAGGACGACCGCCAGGGCTACCAGAACTTCATCGGCAACACGCTGGGGGTAAAGGGTGAGTTGCGCCGCGACGAGATCGACACCGTCACCAGTCTCGACCCCTACGTGCAGGCCAGCTGGCAGCAGGGCGACTGGGACTGGTCGCTGGGCGTGCGTCACAGCAACGTGAAGTTCGACGTGGACGACAACTTCATCGTCGGCGCCAATGGCGACGACAGCGGCACGGTGCGCTACCGCAAGACCACGCCGGCGTTCGGCGTGCTGTGGCGGGCGACACCGCTGCTCAACGTGTACGCCAGCATCGGCACCGGCTTCGAGACCCCGACCCTGACCGAGCTCTCGTATTCAGCCGCCGGTGGCTTCAACTTCGACCTCAAGCCCTCGCGCAGCCGCCAGATGGAGCTGGGCCTCAAGGCCTACGTGGGCGAAACCGGCCGCATCAACGCAGCCCTGTTCCAGATCCGTACGGAGGATGAAATCGTGGTCGCGGGTTCGAGCGGTGGCAGAACCGACTACACCAATGCGGGGCAGACCCTGCGTCATGGGCTTGAACTGGCGGCTGAGAGCGGGCTGACCCGCACCCTGAGCGTGCGTGGTGCGCTGACCTTCATGCGCGCGGTGTATGACGAAGCCTTCGGCACGGTGGAATCTGGCAATCGCATTCCCGGCGTGCCTGCGGTTTCGGCCTATGCCGAACTGGCGTGGAAACCCTTTGCCGGCCTGAGCAGCGCCATTGAGGCAGTGCATCGGAGCAAGGTGCAGGTCAATGACGACAATGACGATCACCCCGCGCCCGCCTACACCCTGGTCAACCTGCGCCTTGGCACAGAGCAGCAGTCCGGCCCCTGGACCTTCAACCAGTTGCTGCGACTGGACAACGTCTTCGACCGCAAGTACGTCGGCTCGGTGATCGTCGGCGACCGCAACGGCCGCTATTACGAACCGGGCCCCGGGCGCAGCGTGTATGGCGGGGTTCGCGCCACCTACCGCTTCTGAACCGTCGCCCCCCATGAGCACGCCACAGCGCTACCGCAAGACCCTGCTTGCCATCAGCATGGCCTGTGCCCTGGTGGCAGCGCCCTGCACCCGGGCCGCCGACGCGGTCACCCTCGCCATCGAGAACGCCGCTGTCGACGATGTCAGCATTGCGCTCACCGACGCGATTGCGGAAGAAGGCATCACGGCACCGTCCGAAAGCCACTTCGGCGACATGCTGGCGCGCACCGCACCCGAACTCGGCCACCGCGCCGACCTCTACGCCGAAGCCCGGATCTACACCTTCTGCAGCGCAGTCATTGCCGCGAAACTGGCGACCGAGTCGGCGCACAACATCGCCCACTGTCCGTTGTCGATCGCGGTCTACAGCCTTCCAGCCGACAGGCGCACCGTGTATCTCGGCTACCGCCGCAGTATCGATTCAGCGGGCGGCGGTGCCGCCGATGCACTGCTGGCCCGGATTGCAACACGCACCGCAGCACAATTTCAGCATGCGGCCTCCCCCGCAGGGCGCTGATCGCGCCGCCCGGCGTCGTCTTTCGCGCAGCGGACGCGCACCTACCCCCTAAGCCATACCCCCCGCTCAGGCGATCTGCGCCAGACAGCGCCCGGCCAAGGCCTTTGAATGAGCCTGAATATGCCGAAACTGGTGCGCGAAACGACCCATTTGTGCGATAGTACCCGCCCGCTATCCGGTGGCCCATGGCCCGATCGGCGAAACCGCCCGAGAAAGAGAAGCACGCGGCAGTCTCTGCGCCCGACCGGTCCTCTGACAGCGGACATCACGCCAACAACGGAGATGAAGATGAAGCTTCGAAGCATTGCAACCCTCGGCGCAAGCCTGGCACTCGCGTTCGCAACCACGGTCGCGTCCGCAGAAACCCGCGTCACCTTCAAGGCGGCCAAGGCCGGCACCTCGTACTATCAGATGGCCGTGCAGATCGGCGAGACCGTCAAGAAGACCAGCGCGGGCGACATCATCGTCACCGTCGAGGAAAGCCAGGGTTCGGTGCAGAACGTGATGGAGTCCGCCGCACGAGGCAAGCACTACATGTTCACCTCGCCGCCCTCGCTCATCGACAAGGCGGTCGCCGGCGAAAAGCCCTTTGACCCGGAAGAGGCCACGTTCAAGAAGATCCGCGCGCTGTTCCCGATCCCCTCGCTGACCATGCACTACGTGGTACGCGACGATGCCGGCGTCAAGACCTTTGCCGATCTCGCCGGCAAGCGCTTCGTCACCGGCAAGGGCTCGTTCGGCGCTGCCGAGGCCACCCGCAACTTCAAGCAGTTTGGCCTCGAAGGCAAGCTCGACGTCATCGACATCGAACTCTCCGGCGCCGGTGCAGCGATGAAGAACCGCCAGGTCGACGGTTTTGCCACTGCCGGCTCCTGGCCGGCCCCCAACGTGGTCGAAGTGGCGGCGAGCTCGCCGGTGCACCTGCTGTCGATGAGCGACGAACAGATCAAGACCACCGGGCACAGCCGCATGGTGATCCCGAAGGGCACCTACCCGGGCATGACCGAGGACGTGGTCACCACCTCCTTGCCGGTGATCTCCTACGCCCTGACGGACATGGACGACGCCACGGCGTATCAGCTGACGCGCAGCTACTGGCAGGGGCTCGCCGACATGGCGAAGACCAACCCGTGGTGGAAGGGCGTCGTGCCGGATCTGCTCGACAACATCACCGTGAAGCTTCATCCGGGTGCGCTCAAGTACTACACCGAAGCCGGCATTGCCGTGCCGGATCGGCTGAAGTAACACTGCCCGAGTGTGCAGCGTCTGCGGACGCTGCCCTGCTTTGTTCCATTCAACGCCCGCACTTCATGCGGGCGTCACTTCTTCCAGACCATGACTGACACCTCACCGGCTGCAGCCGCCGCAGCGCCCCGGCACCCATTCCTGTCCCTGCATTCCGTAATGGTGCTGCTCGCCTTTGCCTCGGTGGCCTATCACCTGTGGCTGGTCACGGCCGGCCTGATCCCCCACCTGGTGAGCCGGCCGCTACACATCATTGCGGTGCTGCCCTTCGTCTTCATCTTTACCGCGCAGCCTGCCACTGGCTGGCGCCGGGTCGTCGATGTAGCCCTGTGCGCCTTCGGTCTCGCCGCCTGCATCTATGTGCTGGTTCAGTACGAAGTGCTGGACGAACAGTACGGACGCCTGCGCGGCACGATGCAGTTCGTGGTGGCCTGGGGACTGATCCTGCTGGCACTCGAGATGGCGCGACGGCAGGTGAAATGGGCCATGCCCTCAACCGCGGCGCTGGCCCTGCTCTACGGCCTTTTCGGGCAGTACCTTCCGGGCGAACTCGGCCATGCGGGCATTCCGCTGGCCAGCTTCCTGGGTACGCTGACGATTACCGAAGGCGGCTTGTGGGGCAGCCTGACCGGCACCTCGGCCGAAGTCGTCGCGGTGTTCGTCATCCTGGGGGCGGTGATCGGCGCAGGCGAAGGCGGCCAGGGCTTCATGGCCGCGTCAATCGCGCTCGCAGGCCGCCTGCGCGCGGGCGCAGCCAAGGTTTCGGTGCTCTCGTCCGCACTGTTCGGTTCGATCTCCGGTTCGGCATCGGCCAACGTGGCGTCCACCGGTGCGATCACGCTGCCGACGATGAAGCGCCTCGGTTACCCGCCCGCGCTCGCTGCCGCCGTGGAAGCGGTGGCCTCGTCCGGCGGCCAGATCATGCCGCCGGTAATGGGCGCTGGCGCCTTCATCATGGTCGAGTTACTGCGCACCACCTACAACGAAATCCTGATGGCGGCCCTGCTGCCGGCGGTGCTGTTCTTCTGGGGCGTGTGGGCAGGCTGTGACCTGTATGGTCGTCGCTATGGCCTCGAGCCAATGCGTGCCGAAGACATTCCGCCCTTTGCCCGCGTGGCGAAGCTGGTCCTGTTCTTCCTCGTTCCTTTCGGGCTGCTGCTGGGCATCCTTTTTCTGTCCGGCAATACGCCGCAGTACGCGGGGGCCGCCGCCACGGGTGCCAGCGCCGCACTGCTCCTGTTCAACGACAAACTGCGTCCATCACTGACACGCTGGGCCAGCCGACTGGTGGAGGCCGCGGTCAATGCCGCGCGCCAGATCGCCACCATCGCCGCCATCATCCTGTGTGCAGGCCTGATCATCGGCGTGCTCAACATGACCGGCCTCGGGGTCAAGATCACGTCGCTGATCCTGGGCCTGTCGGGCGGCAACCTGTGGGGGGCCTTGCTGCTGACCGGCCTGGCCTGCCTGATTCTGGGCATGGAAGTCCCGACTACCGCCGCCTATGTCATCTGCGTGGCCGTTGCAGGCCCGGCGCTGATGGAGATCGGGCTGCCGCCGCTTCAGGCCCACCTGTTCATCTTCTGGTTTGCGCTGCTGTCGACGATTACCCCGCCAGTGTGCGGCGCGGTCTTCATCGCGGCGGGCATGGCAGGCGCCCCGTGGCTGAAGGTTGCGTGGCATGCCATGACGCTCGGCGTCGGCCTTTACATCGTGCCGCTTGCCTTCGTCGCCAACCCCTCGCTGACCGCCCTCGGCTCGACCCCATGGCTGGCGCTCGCAGCATGCGTGAAGATCGGCATCGGTGTGTGGATGGTGAGCCGTGGCCTGATCCACCGCGAAGCCATGACCGTGCGTGCGCTGTGGGTGGCCGCGGGCATGGTGGTGATCTTCGCCTTCGGCATCTGAAACAGCGCCGGCGAGCGTTTGATGTCGCCGGGCGCAGCCCGGCGGCTGTCCTGGCCGCTCCCGGGTGTTCCGGCACCATTTCGGCACCATGATGTCCCACCCTGAAGCAGGTCAATGCCTGCAGGGAGGACGCCATGAAGCAGATCCTGATCGTCGGGGCTGGCAAGATCGGTGCAGTGATTGCAGACTTGCTGAGTGCCTGCGGAGACTATGAGGTCACCGTGGCAGATCGCGATAGCGACGCACTCGGCCGCCTTTCCGCAGCCCTCCCGGCGCTGACGGTGGAAACGCTCGACGCCCATGACGACGCTGCACTGTCCCCGATCCTTGCCAACAAGTACGCGCTGATCAACGCCAGCCCCTTCGGCATGAGCGCACGCCTGGCGCAGGCGGCGGTCGGTGCCGGCGTGCACTACTTCGACCTCACCGAAGACGTCGCCAGCGCACACAGCATTCGCGACCTGGCTCAGGATGCCAGCACGGTGCTGATGCCGCAGTGTGGTCTCGCCCCCGGTTTCATCTCGATCGCGGCCCATGATCTGTGCACCCGCTTCGACACCCTGCACAACGTGCACATGCGGGTCGGCGCCCTGCCCCGCTTTCCGTCGAACGCGCTCAAGTACAACCTCACCTGGAGCACTGACGGGCTGATCAACGAGTATCTCAACCCGTGCGAAGCCATCGTCAACGGCGAGCGCCGCGAGATGCCCGCGCTCGAGGAACTGGAGCACTTCTCGCTCGACGGCGACAGCTACGAAGCCTTCAACACCTCGGGCGGACTCGGCACGCTGTGCGACACCCTCAAGGGCCGGGTGAGAAACCTCAACTACCGCACGGTGCGCTACCACGGACACCGCGACGTGATGAAGCTGCTGCTCCACGACCTGCGCCTGGGCGAGCGCCGGGACCTGCTCAAGGACATTCTCGAAGCGGCGATTCCGGTGACGATGCAGGACGTGGTGCTGGTGTTCGTCAACGTCAGCGGCATGCGCGAAGGCCGCCTGATGCAGGAGACCTTCGCCCGCAAGATCTACAGCTGCAGCATCAACGGCACCCTGCGCAGCGCGATCCAGATCACCACTGCCAGCGCCCTGTGCGCCGCCCTGGACCTGCTCGTCGAAGGCCGCTTGCCCGAACGCGGATTCGTGCGCCAGGAGGACATCCGCTTCGACGATTTCATGTGCAATCGATTCGGACGCAATTTCATGATCGATGGCGTCGAACCCGACTCGGCTTCGACCGGCGGCGAGTGCAGGACGATGTAGCCCGGCCGCGCCCATGCTCAAGGAGAACAGGATGAATACGCACGATATCTTTCGTCATCTCGGCATCGACACCTCGGTGCTCCGCGCCGGCGACGTGTGGGTGGTCTCTCCCATCGACGGAACACGACTGGCCCAGCTCGCCCCCGACACGGCGGACATCGTCGACACCAAGATCGCCCTCGCCAGCCGCGCCTTCGATAGCTGGCGCCGTGTGCCCGCGCCGCGCAGGGGAGAGCTGATCCGCCGCTTCGGCCTGCTGCTGCGTGAGCACAAACCCGTGCTCGGGGCGCTGATCACGCTTGAGTGCGGCAAGATCATCGCCGAAGGTGAAGGCGAGGTGCAGGAGATGATCGACATCTGCGATTTCGCGGTCGGCCTGTCGCGTCAGCTCTACGGCCGCACCATCGCCTCCGAGCGCCCGCTGCACGCCCTGCGCGAAACCTGGCACCCGCTCGGGCCGGTGGGCATCATCAGCGCCTTCAACTTCCCGATGGCAGTGTGGTCGTGGAATGCCGCACTCGCGCTGGTGTGCGGTGACAGCATCATCTGGAAACCTTCGATCAAGACGCCCCTGTGCGCGCTGGCCTGCCAGCACCTGCTCGAGCGGGCCGCGAGCGACATGGACGACGTGCCGCCGGGGCTCTCATGCGTGCTGATCGGCAACAACGACACCGGCAGCCTGCTGGTGGACGATCCTCGCGTGCCCCTGATCAGCGCCACGGGCAGCTGCAACATGGGGCGACAGGTCGGGCCGCGGGTGGCGCAGCGCTTCGGGCGCACCATTCTCGAGCTCGGCGGCAACAACGCCATCATCGTTGCGCCAAGCGCCGATCTCGAACTCGCACTGCAGGCGATCACCTTTGGCGCGGTCGGCACCGCCGGACAGCGCTGCACCAGCACGCGCAGGGTCTTCCTTCACCAGCAGGTGCGCGACGAAGTGCTTGCGCGACTGAAGAAGGCCTGGACCGGCCTCGTGATTGGCGACCCGCGCGAGCCCGACACCCTGATCGGCCCGCTGATCGACCGTCAGGCCTTCGAGAGCATGACCTTTGCCCTGCAAGCGGCGCGCGCGCAGGGCGCAGCGATCACCGGTGGCGAACGCGTACTGAGCGATCGCTACCCCCAGGCCTGGTACGCAAGGCCGGCCATCGTGGAAGGCACGGACAGCCTGCGCAACAGCCTGGAGGAGACCTTCGCGCCCATTCTGTACTGCTTCGAATACACCGATCTCGACGAAGCGATCGAACGCCACAATGCCGTACCTCAGGGCCTGTCGTCGGCGATTTTCACCCGCGACCTGCTCGAGGCCGAGCAGTTCCTGTCGGCAGTGGGCAGCGACTGCGGCATTGCCAATGTGAACGTGGGCACCAGCGGCGCCGAAATCGGGGGCGCCTTCGGCGGCGAGAAAGAGACCGGTGGCGGGCGCGAGTCGGGCTCCGACGCCTGGCGCGGCTACATGCGGCGCTCGACCGCCACCATCAACTTCTCGACGCAGTTGCCGCTGGCCCAGGGCGTGAACTTCGGGACTTCCTGAGGGCCGTGTCTGCGCCGTGAGCACGGAGCATGGGGACGCGCGGACGTCACAACCGGATACCACCCCGGGCGCAGGCAATTCGCCCAGACTTTGCCTGCCGATGCACGGCCACCTGCAGTGGCCTGCATCGCTGACACAATCGGCAAATAATTCGAGGAGACGACAATGGGCAAGAAAATCCTGATGATCTGCGGCGATTTCTGCGAAGACTATGAAACCATGGTGCCCTTCCAGACCCTGCTCGCAGTCGGCCATACGGTGCATGCCGTGTGTCCGGGCAAGAAGGCGGGCGAAACCATCGCCACCGCAATTCACGACTTCGAGGGCGACCAGACCTACACCGAAAAGCGTGGCCACAACTTCAGCCTCAACGCGAGCTTCGACGAGATCGACCCCGCAAGCTACGACGCACTGGTGATTCCCGGCGGTCGCGGCCCCGAGTACCTGCGCCTCAACGACAAGGTCGTCGCTGCCGTGCGCCACTTCTTCACCGCCAACAAGCCGGTCGCCGCCGTGTGTCACGGCGCTCAGCTGCTGGCCGGCGCGCGCGTGCTCGAGGGTCGCACCTGCTCGGCCTACCCGGCCTGCCGGCATGATGTCGAGCTTGGCGGCGGCACCTATGCCGACATCCCCATCGACCAGGCCGTCACCGACGGCAACCTGGTCACCGCTCCGGCGTGGCCTGCACATCCGGCATGGCTCGCCCAGTTCCTGACCCTGCTCGGCACCCGCATCACCCATTAAGCGATGTCCGGCGCGGCCCGGTGTCGCAACACACCGGGCCTGCGCCTACAATGCCATGGAGAATACTGCCCGGCGGACCAGCACATGTGCCAGATCTTCACCCACGCAGAACCCGACCTCTACGCCTGCCGCGCCCGCTCGATCAGGCTGCGCGGCGTCGCCACGAGCATCCGTCTGGAGAACATCTTCTGGCAGGTGCTGGAGGAAATCGGCCAGCGCGACGGGCTCACCGTGCCGCAACTGGTCACCCGCCTGCACGACGAACTGACGGCCGCAGGCAAGCTGCAGGATCGAAGCAACTTCACCTCCTTCCTGCGCGTGAGCTGCACCCGTTACCTCGAACTCGAAGTCACCGGCCTGATTCCGGCCGACCGCGCAGTACCCATCGGCTCGCTCGACGCCGACGCGGTGCTGGCCGGCGAACAGCGAGCGCCACTGCCACTCGCGCGCGTGCGCAGCGTGGCCTGACGCCAGGCGGCCCCGTGGGCCCGGTTACATGCCCTGATAGATCGGCCCCTCTCCGCCCTGCGGCACGACCCAGTTGATGTTCTGCGTGGGGTCCTTGATGTCGCAGGTTTTGCAATGCACGCAATTCTGGGCATTGATCTGGAGCCGGGGTGAGCTGCCCTCGGCTTCACGCACGATTTCATACACCCCCGCAGGGCAGTAGCGCTGCTCGGGAGCATCGTAGGTGGCGAGATTGATCGCGATCGGGACCGTGCCATCCTTCAGTTGCAGGTGGCACGGCTGCGACTCCTCATGGTTGGTGTTGGACAGAAACACCGAAGACAGACGATCGAACGAAAGCTTTCCGTCCGGCTTTGGATAGTCGATCGGCCGACATTCCGCAGCAGGCCTGAGCGCGGTGTGATCTGCGGAGTTGCGCAGTGTCCACGGCACCTTACCCTTGAACAGCATCTGCTCGGCGCCAAACAGCAGGGAGCCCAGATACAGGCCCTTCTTCATGTAGGGCTTGAAATTGCGCGTCTTGTGCAACTCCTCGTGCAGCCAGCTCTGACGAAACGCCTGCGGGTAGGCGGCAAGGTCGGCATCGGCGCGCTCGTCGGCAAGCGCCTCGAACGCAGCGTCTGCGGCCAGCATGCCACTCTTGATGGCAGCGTGACTGCCCTTGATGCGCGCTGCGTTCAGAAAACCGGCGTCGTCGCCGATCAGGGCCCCGCCTGCGAAAGTCAGTTTTGGAAGACTCTGCAGCCCGCCCGCAGCAATCGCGCGCGCACCGTAGGACAGCCGTTTTCCGCCCTCGAGGAAACGGCGAATCTCGGGATGGGTCTTGTAGCGCTGGAACTCTTCAAAAGGTGCCAGGTAGGGATTCGTATAGCCCAGCCCCACGACGTAGCCAACTGCAACCAGGTTGTCCTCAAGGTGATAGACGAAGCCTCCGCCGTAAGTCGCATTGTCCATCGGCCAGCCCGCCGTATGCACCACCAGACCCGGCTGGTGCTGGCCCGCGGGCACCTCCCACAACTCCTTGATCCCGATACCGTAGGTCTGGGGATCGGCTTCCCGGCGAAGGTCGAAGTGCGCCTCCAGCTGCTTGCCGAGGTGTCCGCGGCAACCTTCTGCAAACAGGGTGTAGCGGGCGTGCAACTCCATTCCAGGCTGATAGTTTGGCCCTTGTTCGCCTTCACGCGTCAGCCCCATGTCTCCGGTCGCAACGCCCTTGACCCGCCCCTGCTCGTCGAACAGCAGTTCGGCACCGGCAAACCCGGGATAGACCTCAACACCCAGCGCCTCCGCCTGCTCACCAAGCCATTTGACGACATTCCCCAGGCGCACGATGTAGTTGCCGTGGTTTACGAAGCAGTCGGGCAGCAAGGCGTTTGGCATCGCACGTGCACCGCTCTCGGACAGAAAGAGCACGCGATCCTCGGTGACTTCGGTCTTGAGCGGAGCACCCTGCTCTTTCCAGTCCGGAATCAGTTCGGTCAGCGCCCTGGTGTCCATTACCGCACCCGAGAGCGTATGCGCACCGATTTCGGCCGCCTTCTCGATGAGGCAAACCGAGAGATCGAGCGACTTGGCGACGGCCAGTTGCTTGAGCCGGATCGCTGCGGCCAGACCGGCGGGACCGCCACCGACGATCAGTACATCGAACTCCATTGATTCACGTTGCATGACGATATTCCTCTGCTTTTTTTTGCCGTCGGGCGCGCGCAGGCGCGCGTACGCCTCGGGCCAAGCCCGACACGATGGGGGTTCAGTTCAGGGAAACTGCCGGGGGCGGAGCATGGCGCGCCACCCATCCCCGGCAGCCGGACGATCAGCGCCCGAGGCGGGCCTCGAGGAGTCGTACCATCTCGACCAGACGCGGCCTGACCTCATTCAGGAGGAACTCGGGCGCGAGCTTGAAGGACGGACCACCGCAGTTGATCGACATCGGTGGCAGCCCTTCACCGGGGCTGAATGCCATGGCAATCGCATTCACGTCCCGTTGCCAGTCCCCAAAAGAGGTGCAGCAACCGATATCGCGAAATTCGGCCAGCCCCTTGTCCACGCCTTCGCGAATCCGCGGCCAGGCAAGCTCGTCGAGTTCGCGAACGCTCCCCAGGACCTCGCGCCGTTCGGATTCGGAGCACATCGCCAGGTAGGCGCGTCCCATCGCAGTGGTCGCGATCGGAATACGCGACCCGACATCGAGGCTCAAGGTCAGGGCGGAGTGGCTCCGGCAGTTCTCCACATAGATCATGCTCAGCTTGTCGCGTACGCCGAGGGAGACCATGGTCTTGGAAAAATCCGCCAGTTCCTGCATCAAGGGGCGCGCGATCTGGCGCACATCGAGCTTGGACAGCATGGCGCTACCGAGCGCGAGGGTCGCCGTACCAAGACGATATTTGCCGGCACTCGGGACGTAGTGAAGGTAACCGAGCTTCGTCAGCGTGTAGGTCAGCCGCGTTGCGGTGGAGCGCGGCAATCCGCAGGCCTCCGCAATTTCGTTATTGCCCATCAGGCGCTCGCCTGACCGGAAACTGGACAGGACCTCCAGCCCGCGCGCGAGCGCCGTCACAAAATGGCGATCCTCCTTGGCGTTACTCTTGCGTTCGCCTTCATCGACCATCATGTCGTCCTTTGTCTCCAGCGTCATGAAACCTCCTCTCCTCCGTCCCCGGTTCGTGATTTTATGTCGTCGCGTCGGTTTGCGGCGAAGGGACTTCACGCGCAGCAAAGAATCCTGCGAACGCGGCCTGTGCTTCGGCGCTGTGCAGGCGTGCGGAGAAGATGACGAACTCCTCGGCGAGGGTGTCGCTCAGGTCGCTCCGCTCCCGGCCGTGCAGCATGGCCTTGGTCAGGCGCACCGCTTCGGCAGGCAATCCAGCCAGTTCCTGTGCGACCTTTTCTGCCTCTGCAAGCGCAGTGCCGGCGGCCACAGCCCCGGTCAGCAATCCCGCATCGAGCGCTTCGACAGTATCGAATGCCCGCCCGCGCAGCAGCCAGTCCCTCGCCTTGCGCACGCCAACGAGCTTTGGCAACAGCAGGCTGGAGCCGCCCTCCGGCGTCAGCCCCAAGGGGACGAAGGGCATCCTGAAGCGCGCCGTGTCGCCGGCATAGACGAAATCGCAGTGCAGCAGCAGCGTCACCCCGATACCGACCGCCGAGCCTTCCACCGCGGCGATGAGCGGTTTGCCGAACGCTGCAAGCTGACGCAGAAAGGCCGCAGCCGGGCGGTCCTCGCCCTCACGTGGCTGCTGAAAATCCTTGAGGTCGTTCCCGGCAGTGAAATGCCCCCCTGCTCCGGTCAGCACCACCGCAGCGATCTCGGCATCGGCATCCGCGGCGGCCAGCGCTGCCGTCAGCCCACGATAGGTCGCGCCATCGAGCGCATTGCGCACCTCGGGCCGGTTAATGGTGAGGCGCAGTACGCCACCGGTGCGCGTTTCCAGAACCCTTGTCATACGTTCCACTCCTGAGCCAATACACTGCTGCGTGCCTGATGAAACTCCTGCTTCAGCTGTGCCACGATTTCCCGCGTAGGCTGAATCCGGTCGATGCTCCCCACCCCTTGCCCGGCACCCCACACGTCCTTCCAGGGCTTGACCCGATTACTGCCAAAATTCATGGAGGTCTTGTCTGCGTGGGGAAGGTCGTCCGGATCAAGCCCGGAGGCAACGATGCTGGGCTTGAGATAATTGCCATGCACCCCGGTGAAATACGGGGTGTAGACGATGTCGGCGGCACTGCTGTCGACCAGCATCCGCTTGTACTCGTCGACCGCATTCGCCTCTTCGCTGGCGATGAAGCGGGTGCCGATATACGCGAAATCCGCCCCCATCGAACGCGCAGCAAGTATGGCGCCGCCGTTTGCGATCGCCCCGGAGAGCGCGATCGGACCATCGAAGAAGCGCCGCACCTCACGCACCAGCGCAAACGGGCTCAGCGTACCGGCATGGCCACCCGCGCCGGCACAGACCAGAATCAAACCATCGACGCCGGCTTCGACCGCTTTCTCTGCGTGGCGCACGCTCGTGACGTCGTGAAACACCTTGCCACCGTATGAATGTGCCGCAGAAACCACATCGCCCGGCGCGCGCAGGCTGGTGATGATCAGCGGTACCCGATGACGCACGCAGCTCTCCATGTCGGCATCGAGTCGTTCGTTCGACTGATGCACGATCTGGTTCACCGCGAAGGGTGCGACCCGGGCGCCCGGGTTGTCCCGGCGGAAGCCTTCGAGCCCGCTGCCGATCTCGTCCAGCCACTCGTCAAGCTGCGACTGGGGACGCGCATTCAGGGCAGGAAAGGAGCCGATCACGCCACTGGTGCACTGGGCAATGACCAGCGCCGGGTTGGAGATGATGAACATCGGCGAGCAGATCACCGGAAGGCTCATCTGATCGTATAGACCAGCAACAACGGGGTGAGTCATTCAAAAAGTCTCCAGAACATGTTCCTAAACGGGCGCATCCACCCGCCTGATTCGACAGGCCGGAATCGCACCGAGAACGAAGAGCCCGGCCACCATCGCAAAGCCGAGGGTGAAGCCCCACGCGATGTCATAGCGGGCCGAGGAAAACTCCAGCCACGCCGCGAGCAGGACGATGCCAAGCGCACCACCCAACTGGCGACTGAAATTCATTGCAGCGGTGACCGCATTCAGGTCATCGGGGTCAGCCAGTCGCATCACGCCACCGTTGAGCGACGGAATGAGCAGCCCGAGCCCGATCCGCCCCAGCACCACCCATGTCGCCACCCAGATCAAAGCGGTGGAGCTGCCCGAAAGGGCAAGCGCACCGCTGCCGCCGGCAAAGCACAGTAAGCCGGCCACCACCACCTTGCGTACCTCGATGCGGTCGGCAAGTGTTCCGCCCAACGGCAGGATTGCAGCGAGCGCAGCTCCGCCCGGCAATAAAAGCAGCCCTGCGGCAAACGCCGACGCATTGAGCTGATGCTGAGCGAACAGCGGAATCAGATAGGTCGAGCCGTACAGGCCCGCGCCATACACCAGCGCCACACCCAGGCCAGCGCCAACCCCCGGCGCGGAGAACAGCCGCGGATTGAGCAGGGGATCGGCCAGGCGCCGCTGACGCAGCACGAAGCAGACACCGGCGACAAGCCCTGCCAGCAGAAGCGGCAGCGCCGACTCGCTCCCGAAGGTGGGCACGCTGGTGAGCACCGCCACCAGCGCGAAAGAAATCAGCGCAAGACTGGGCAGATCGGGCAAGCGGACGCTCGCCTCCTCTCCACGGCCTTCGTAAAGATAACGGCGACAGCCGTACCACGCCGCCGCACTCGGCGGCACCGCGACGAGGAAGACCCCGCTCCAGCCCAGGGAATCCACCAGCAGACCGCCGACGACCGGTCCGATTGCCGGCGCCAGCACGATGCCCAGGCCATACACCGCCATTGCCCGGCCGTGTGCATTGGGCGGAAACAGCGGCAGCAAGCCCACCATCGCAATCGGCTGAATCAGACCGGCGGCAGCGCCCTGAAGTATCCGGCACACAACCAGAATGGAAAAATGCAGATGACCCACCAGTGCGGCCATCAGCGAGGCCAGCAACAGGCAGCCCACCGCCACGCCGTAAGCACGGCGCAAACCGAAGCGGCGGATGGTCCACGGCGCCATCAGCATCGTAACCGTCGTAGCCGCAAGAAAGGCGGTCGCAAGCACCTGCGCAGTCGCATAGCCGATGCCGAATTCGCGCTGAATGGCGGGCAGCGCAACGTTCACCACCGTCCCTTCCATCACCGCGACGAAGGTGCCGAGCAACAAGGTGGCGATCGCGCGCCAGCGGAAGCTCGTGCCCTCCGCGGCAATGCGTGCGTCCACCTCGGCCCGCCATATCACTAGTGCTCCAGCGAAAAGTAGAGGTCGTGAAGATCACTCTGGCTGACGTCGCTCGCAGGCTGATCGAGCACCACCTTGCCGCTGCGCATCAGGAACACACGGTCGGCCACGCCCAGCGCGAGATGGGTGTTCTGCTCTACGAGGACGATAGTCACCCCCTCTTCCTTGAGCTTGCGCAGAATGCCCAGAATCTCATGCACGATGACCGGCGCCAGACCAAGCGAGGGTTCATCCACGAGCAGCACTCGCGGCTCTGCCATCAAGCCGCGCCCGATGGCCAGCATCTGCGCCTCACCACCCGAGAGCGACCCTGCCAGCTGAGAGCGGCGCTCCTTGAGCCGGGGAAAGAACGTGTACGCACGCTCGATGTTGCGCTGGACGGCTGCCCGGCGCGCGGTGGGGAATGCCCCCATCGCGAGGTTCTCCTCGACCGACATGTCGCGAAAGACCATGCGCCCCTCGGGAATGAGAACCAGCCCTCGGTCCGGCATCTCCCAGGTCGGCGTGCCGCCAATGCTCTGTCCATTGAGCACGATCTCGCCGCGGGTTGGCGCGACCAGCCCCATCACCGCCTTCAGCATCGTGCTCTTGCCCGCGCCATTGGGGCCAACCACGGTTGTCAGCTCGCCTTCGCGAAAGTCGAGAGAGGCATCCCACAGCACGTTGATCGCGCCATACCCTGCGCGAATACCCTTTACCTCAAGCATCTTCGCCACCTCCGGTATAACTGCGCACCACTTCCGGATCGCGGAAAACGGCATCCGGGGTTCCGTCGGCGAGAATCTCGCCGAAATTCAGCACCACCACCCGGTGGCACAGACTGGAGACGGTCTCAATGTCGTGCTCGATGATGAGGATGCCGATCTTGAAGCGCTTGTGCATATCCTGCAGGCGCGCGGTGAAGTGTCGCTTGCCGTTGGTCTCGAGACCCGCGAGCACTTCGTCCAGGAGCAGCATGCGCGGCTCGGTCGCCATTGCCTTGGCCACCTCCAGGCGCTTGAGCTCCTGCAGCGCGAGCTCGGTCGCGGCATTGCGATCAGCCTGGTCGGTCAGATCCATGAAGTCCATGATCTCGTCCAGACGCTTGTGATCGACCTTGCCTGCGCCGAAGCGCTGAGCCACCAGCAGGTTTTCACGCACCGTCAGCTCATGCATCGGCTGCGGAATCTGGAACGTGCGGCCGAGACCATGATGAGCACGCGCATGCAGCGGTTTTCGGGTCAGATCGACGCCGTTGAACATCACCCGGCCGCCGCCCGGCCGCACCAGGCCCGAGATCGCGTTGAACAGGGTGGTCTTGCCGGCACCATTGGGCCCCACCAGCCCCAGAACCTGATCGGTTCCCATCGAGAATGAAACGTCCTTGACGGCGGTGAGGCCACCGAAGCGAACGGTAACGTTTTCAAGCGTGAGCATTGCGTGCCTCCCGCGGTTTGCGTTTGAAGAGCCTCATCAGGCCATCGGGGGCGAACAGGATCATCCCCGCCAGCACTGCGCCGAGAATGAGCTGGTGACCCGTGCTCATGATTTCCTTGAACACCAGCTGGTCGACCAGGTAGATCACCACTGCACCGATGGCAGGTCCATACACCGTGCGGTAGCCACCGAAGATGGCCGCCACGATCGGCAGCACGCTCCAGGCACTGTTGAAGGCGTAGTCCGGCTCGAGGAAGTTGATCACGTGCGCGTTGAACGCACCGATCAGCCCCCCCATGAACGCGGACACGAACAGCATCCAGCTCTTGAGCATCAGGCTATTGACGCCAACCACCCGGGTTGCATCCTCGCTGTCATGCATGGCGCGCAAGGCCGTGCCGTAGTCCGAGCGACGAATCCGGCCGTACACCCAGCAGAATACGAGCACCAGCGAGACCACCACGAAATACGCCCCCAGTCTCGACGACAGGTTGAAGCCGAAGATGTCGGGCAGGCCCGGAATCGAGGAAAGCCCGGCAGAGCCGCCGGTCAGCGATGAGAACTCGGTAGCAAGAATCTTGAAGATGTGTGCGTAGGCCAGGATCGCCAGAGCGAAGTAAGGTCCCGACAGGCGCAGCGCCGGCAACATGAACACCGAGGCCAGCACCGCGGCAACGCCGCCCGCGGGGATTGCCACCATGACCGGCAAACCGAGCTTGGTCACCAGCAGCGCGGAAGCATAGCCACCGATTCCGAAGAAGGCTGCGTGACCGAAGCTCACCATGCCGCCGAGGTTACCCAGCAGCGCCCAAGATACCGCCATGCCGGCAACGATCAGCGACGACACCAGCAAGCTGAGGATGTAGTTGTTTCCATTGAGCAGGACGGGCACCACTACGTAGAGCAGTGCCAGCGCCACAATCATGCGTTTTTGCATTGCATCACCCCCGTCTCTTCTGGCCACCGAACAGACCGTTCGGAAGCACAAACAGCACCACCAGGAAAAGCACCATGCCCGACAGTTCCTGCAACGCAGAGCTGAAGAAGGTCACGGTAAGCGCCTCGGCCACGCCCAGCAGCAATGCTGCAAGCAGGACTCCCGGAACCGACCCCACCCCTGCCAGCACGGTGATGATGAAGGCCTTCACAGTGAGGGCGTGGCCCAGCGGCGGCGAGATCACACCACTCGAATAGATCGCGGTACCCGCCACGGCTGCGAGCAGACCGGCGACCAGGAAGGACACCACCTCGACCTTTGCCGGGTTGATGCCCATGAGCTTGGCAGCGTCACGGTTGGACGACACCGCACGCACCGCACGGCCATACCAGCTGCGCGACAGCCAGTACCACAACGCGATGGCGACAAAGACGCTGACCACAAAGGCGCCGAGCTCGCTGTTCATGCTGTATACCGACCCGAACTGGACTGCGTCCTGCATGAAGGACGTGGAGGTCGAACGGATATCGCTCTTCCAGATCAGCAGAATGCCGTTGGTCAGGATCACGCCAAGCGCAAAGGTCAGCATGAGCGAATTCAGCTCACGGTTTCGTCGAATCCGTGAAACCAGGAAATACACCGTTGCCGACGCCGCAGCGGTCACAATCGCCGCCACCGGCAAGGAGAGCAAGGGATTGAGCCCGTATGCGCTTTCCATCGTGTATGCCACATAGGCCGCCAGCAGCACGAGCTCGCCATGCGCAAGGTTGATCACCCGCATGGTGCCGAACGCCAGGGCCAGGCCGAGGCCGATGAGTGCGTAGATGCCGCCCACCAGCACGCCCGAATAGAGCGCTTGTAAAAGTAGTTCTTGCATGTCTCACCATTGCTTGCGGTCAGAGACCCGGGCGCCAGCGCGCCCGGCCTTGCTTACTGATTGATGCACACCGGCTTAAGGGCGTGCCTGGCCTTACTTACCAGGGGACACCGGGGTAACGGATCGCACCGGTCGAATCATCCTTGGGCGAGACGATGACGATCTTGCCGTCCTGGTGCTGGCCCATCCGGTGCTGGAAGTTGGGGTTGTCGCCGGTCGCATCGAACACGAGCTTTCCGATCAGCGTGTCGCGATTGGTCTTGCGCAGAACCTCGCTCAACTGCCCCTTGGCCAGGCTGCCGTCATCTGCGGCCCGAGCCATCGCTTCGAACAGCACGGTCGCCTTCACGTAGCCAAACTGGGCCAGGTAATCGACGTCCTTGTTGAACAGCTTCTTGTAGGTTTCCGCGAAGCGCTTACCCTCGGGAGACTTGTACTCGACCGGGAACGGCAGCAGTGCAGTGCCGATCACGTTAGGCATCAGGTCGGAGAAGTCGGAAGCCATCTGCGGCGTAGCCAGCGACCACACACCGACCATGGCCTTGACGTTCGGCTTGAGCACCTTGGCCGCACGCAGGATGCCTACGTAGTCGTTCTCATAGGCGCTCATGACGATTACATCAGGCTTGTCGATCAGCTTGATCTTGTTGACGACCGGCTTGAAGTCGGTGATCGCGGGGTCGAAGGCGTGGGTGGCGACCGTAATGCCCTTCGCCTTCAATGCCTTTGCGACGCCTTCAGCAAGTCCGGAAGTGGCTTCCTTGGTGTTGAACACGATCGACACCGACTTTGCACCGACCTCGTCCAGAACAGTGGTGACTGCCTTCTCGTAGCCGGCGATGTTGTTGATCCGGAAGAAATGCTTGTAGCCACGCCCCACCAGGCTGTCGCTCACACCACCTGCGGTGATGTAGGTCAGGCCAATACGCTCGGCCGCATCGGAAGCGGGTCCGATCACGTTGGAGCCATAGCCGCCGATGATCGCCTGCACCTTCTCCGACGACAGCTTCTCGACCGCGGCAACCGCCTTCGCCGGTGCCGACTCGTCGTCGATCGTGACGAGTTTGACCGTGTGCTTGCCGTTGTTCCTGTTGAAGATATCCGCAGCAGTCTGGATACCCTCGTTGAAGCCGGCGCCCGAGCGCGCCAGCGCACCCGTCAGCGGCATATGCAGACCAACAAGCAGTTCGTCTGCAACTGCGTTCAGGCTCAGTGCGGTCAAACCAGCCACCGCGAACATCTTCTGGATCATTCGTTGCATGTGTCGTCCTCCTGTAGATATGGCTACTGTTTTTTGTTTCATACCGATGCCGCCTTACCAAGACCCTCGGCGATATGCCGAAGCTCGGTCTTGAGAATCTTTCCGGTCGCTGCAGCGGGCAGGTGCTCCAGCACCCTGATATGAGCAGGGACCTTGTAGGGAGAGAGATTGGCGCGCAGGTGGCGCGCAAGGTCATCGAGGTCGAGCGTGCGCCCGGAAACCGCCTCCACGAAGGCGATGACCTCTTCGTTGCCATCCACCTGGCGCCCCACCACCGCCGACTGAACCACGTCCGGGTGTGCGTTCAGAACCTGCTCGACTTCGACCGGATACACGTTGAAGCCCGAGCGGATGATCAACTCCTTGGCCCGACCAACGATGTGTACCGCACCATCTTCATCGATCCGTGCCAGATCGCCGGTACGCAGCCAGCCATCGGGCGTCAGCACTTGAGCGCTCAACTCGGGAGCGTGGAAATATCCCTTCATCACATTCGGGCCACGCACCCACAACTCGCCCACGAACGCCTCGCCCTCGGGCTCATTGAGCTTCAATTCGATCCCCGGAATCCCCTGCCCGACCGAACAGTCGGTGCGCGGCGCATCCATCCGGGTCTGGCAGATCGACGGCGCAGCCTCGGTCATGCCATAACCGTTGTTCAGCACCAATCCGCTTGCCGCCTCGAAGGCCTGCTTGAGTGGCAGGGTGAGCGGAGAGCCGCCAGACTGCGCCACGCGCAGCGTCGGCACCGCGAGCGGCTTGCCATTCCGACGGCACCAGTCGAGCAGCCGCGCATACATTGCCGGCACGCCATGCAACACGGTGACACCTTCCTTCTCCAGCGCCACCGCGAGCGCATCCGGCGTAAAGAGCGGGACCAGGCGCAGGCAGGCGCCACTGATGAGCGATGCGATCAGCAACGCCGAAAGACCATAGACGTGTGACAGCGGCAGAACCCCATAGACCACGTCTTCCGGCACAACCCGCCGCAGGGACCGACTATTCGCACCAATGAAGGCGAGATTGCGATGGGTGAGCATCACGGCCTTGGGCGCTCCGGTCGTACCGGAGGTGTAGACCAATGCGGCAACTTGCTCGGCGCCGCTTTCGAAAACCGTTTCGGGCTCCGATTCCGCAAGCGGCCCGACCAGCACTTCACCAATCGTCGGAAAGCTCACCGCCGCTGCGTTCGCCGCAGCGCCATGCGCAGCCGCAGAAGTCGATGTTGCGCCAAAGTAGAGCACCCGCCGCGCACCGGAATGCGAAACGAAGTTATTGATCTCGCGTGAAGAAAGCCTCGGATTGACGGTCGCAGACCAGGCGTCGAGGCTGCTCAGGGCGAGGACGGAAACCGCCAGTGCAACCGAATTCTCACCCACAAGCAAAACCCGGTCACCTGGGCGCACACCCATTCCGGTCAGCACCGCTGCCACCGCAGAGAGCAATCCGGGCAGCTCACCGTAACAAATCGTGTGCATCGCATCCTCAAGCGCACGCCCCTCAGGTCGCTTCGCTACCCAAGGCATGCAGGCTTCGTGAATACGTTGCGGCAGCGCAGCCGTCAAAGCGCAGTCAAGCATCTGTCCCCTCTCTGTGTCATTGATCCCGGCAACCGCATGGCAGCCAACTGATCCGTTTTTTGCATGTTTGCACAGCGATCATGAAAAGACAACATAAAAATGGACAAACAGCCTGCAGTGCAGACATTGTCATCCAACTGCCTGTCGCGCGCGTCACCTCCAAAGCACGGCAAGGGTCGAAGATCCCGCGCAAACAGCCGTGTTTACTGGCACATACGACAGACATTCCTGACAGATGCAGCTCTCCGGAACCTCACTCCGTCGAACAGCGCCGGCATGCCCCGCTCACGAACAGGGCTTTGCAGCGATTGACTTTATCTGCATAGCGATCAATGATTGGATCATCTAGCAGTTCATTGTTCTGCACTGCAGACATTCAAACACAACAGGAGGAGACCCGATGAGCGAGCACGGCAGTCAAGACGCCGCTGGCATGGACACACAAACCCGCCTTGGCGTGGTGGGTTGCGGCTTGATGGGGCGAGGAATTGCCCAGATTGCAGCGAGCGCAGGCGACAAGGTCGTCCTGGTCGACAACAGACCGGGCGCAGCAGAGGAAGCGCGCGAAGAACTGGCCGCCACACTGCAGAGACTGACAGCCCGGGGCAAGATGACATCTGCGCAGGCCGACGCAACCCTGGCCAACATCAGCACCGCGGACACGCTTGATGGCCTGGACGGATGCGAAGTGGTCATCGAGGCGATTGTCGAAAACCTTGCGGTCAAGAAGAGCCTCTTCGCCGACCTCGAGCACATCCTCGGGCCTGACACCATTCTCGCGTCAAACACCTCGTCCCTGTCCGTTACGGCGATCGCAGCAGAGCTCGAACACCCGGAGCGCGTGGCCGGCATGCATTTCTTCAGCCCGGTTCCGCTGATGAAGGTGGTCGAGGTCATCGACGGCCTGCTGAGCGATCGCCGCGTCGGCGACCGCCTGATGCAGCTCGGCCAGCGCTGGGGGCATACCGCGGTGCGCGCAAAGGACACCCCGGGGTTCATCGTCAATCACGCCGGACGCGGTTTCGGCACGGAAGGGATGCGCGTGCACGCCGAATCCGTCGCACCGCATCCAGTCATCGACCGCATCCTGCGCGATTGCGCGGGCTTCCGCCTTGGTCCGTTCGAACTGCTCGACCTGACCGGGCTGGATGTCTCGACCCCGGTGATGGAGTCCATCTACCACCAGTACTATGAGGAGCCCCGTTACCGTCCTCAGCCCTTGCTGCGCACGATGCTGGCAGCCGGGCTGCTGGGACGGAAGGTCGGACGCGGTTTCTATACCTACGGACTCGACGGCAAGCCCGAGATAGCGCCCGAGCGGGCCGTTCCGCCGGTCCGCGCAGACCGGGTCTGGGTCAGCGAAGCCCGCCCGGAACTCGCAGCCACGGTAAAGGCGCTCCTGCAACGGCTGGGGGCGACGGTGTCGGACGCAGCACACCCTGACGAAGACGAGCTCATCGTCCTCACCCCGCTGGGCGAGGACGCCAGCACCTGTGCCGCCGCCCAGAACCTCGACGCCACGCGGACCGTTGCCATCGACGCGGTATTCGGGCTGGATCGCAGACGCGTGCTGATGACCACCCCGGCGACAACGCCCGAATGGCGCGATCTCGCACTCGGCCTTCTTGGCGCCGATGGCGTGCCGGTCGACGCCGTGCGTGACAGCGCCGGCATCGTGGCCCAACGGGTCGTAGCGCATATCGTGAACATCGCCTGCGAGATCGCACAGCAGGGCGTCGCCTCGCCGGCGGATATCGACCGCGCAGTCTCGCTCGGCCTGGGCTACCCGCATGGCCCACTGGCCTGGGGCGACACCCTGGGCGCCACGGTAGTGCTGACCATGCTCGAAAACCTCGCGGCAGCCAGCGGCGACCCGCGCTACCGCCCGTCTCCCTGGCTGCGCCGACGCGCAGCCCTTGGCCTCTCCCTACTCTCACAGGACGACTGACCCATGCTTGACGCCTATATCTACGACGGACTTAGAACGCCCTTCGGACGCCATGCCGGCGCGCTTGCCACAGTGCGCCCGGACGACCTCGCAGCCGATCTCGTCGCCGCCCTGATTTCACGCACGCCCGAAGCCGCCAACCTGATCGAGGACGTCATCCTCGGCAACACCAACCAGGCAGGCGAAGACTCGCGCAACGTAGCCCGCTTCGTCGCCCTGCTGGCCGGCCTGCCCGAGTCGGTGCCGGGCCAGACGGTGAACAGGTTGTGTGCGAGCGGCCTGGCCGCGATTGCGGATGCCGCCCGCGCCATCACCGCAGGTGAAGGCGAGCTCTACCTGGCCGGCGGTGTCGAAAGCATGAGTCGCGCGCCCTTTGTGATGGCCAAGGCGGAGACCCCCTTCAGTCGTGACTTCCGCATGTTCGACACCACCATCGGCACCCGTTTCCCCAACCCCCGCTTCGTGTCCAGCTTCGGCGGTCATTCGATGCCGGAGACTGGCGACAACGTCGCTCACGATTACAGCATCGACCGCGAAACTGCGGACAGTTTCGCGCTGACGTCGCAACAACGTTACGAAAAAGCACGTGCGGAAGGCTTTTTCGACGGCGAAATCCATCCCGTGTCCGTACCTACCGGACGCAAGACGCCACCGCGCGTCGTCAGCACCGACGAACACCCCAGGCCGGAAACGACGGCAGAGTCGCTTGCCCGTCTGCGGGCCCTGTTCGAAGGCGGCGTGGTGACGGCGGGCAATGCCTCAGGCGTGAATGACGGGGCGGCCGCACTGCTCATCGGTTCGCGAGCAGTATCCGAGCGACTCGGCAAGGCACCAAGGGCGCGCATCCTGTCGTCCGCTGCGGCCGGCGTTGCGCCGCGTGTGATGGGTATCGGCCCGGCCTACGCAATCCCCAAGGCACTGGCCCGCGCCGGCCTCACACTGGCCGACATGGACCTCATTGAAATCAACGAGGCCTTTGCCAGCCAGGTACTCGGCTGCCTGCACCTGCTTGGTGTCAGCGCCGATGATCCGCGCGTCAACCCCAACGGTGGCGCCATTGCGCTCGGACATCCGCTGGGCGCCTCGGGCGCACGTCTCGCATTGACCGCCACGCGTGAGCTGGAGCGCAGGAATGGCCGCTACGCGGTCGTCAGCCTGTGCATCGGCATTGGGCAGGGCCTCGCAATGGTGATCGAACGCACTTGAGCCTCATCCCCGAGGCACCCTTGATGTCGTGAGGGCGCCTCGGGCACAACCGGCTCAGCCCTCGCTGCCCGGTTGCGCCTGTCCGTGGCGCAGCTTGAAAGTGCCCACGCCCTTGGCCACGATCTCTCCGTTGCCATCCCGTATCAGCGCCTCGCAAAACACCGTCCGTCCCATCTTGCGCAAGACATCGGCGCGACAGCGCAGCTGCCCCCGGGCCGGACCGATGAATGTCGTATGCAGGTCCACGGTAATCACGCCAACCGCCACGGGGTCCGTCAGACGCGATGCGCTGCCCATGGCCACATCTAGCAGCGTCATGATCAGGCCACCGTGCCCGTTGCCCATGCTGTTGCACAGTCCGGGCACGATATCCACTCCCGACAGCGTCCAGCCCGGACCCGACTCCAGCCCCTTGATGCCGCAGTACTCGATGAAAGGAACATTCAGACCAAAGTAGCCACTCACGACGATACCTCCTGCGCACTCGCCGAACTCAGGCGATGTTGATAAACCGGCCCGCCGAGATAGCGGGGCATCAATCCGAGGTGCACCGCGACCACGTCCGCATCGGACAGGCGGTACAGACCACCATTGACCACGGCCGCCTCGGCCCCAAGGCGGAACGCCTCAAGCCCCGCACGTCCGTCAGCATTGCCGGCCTCCAGCAGCGGAACCAGTGTCGAGGCCCCCGTCGCAGCGCCGCTTGCCACCACGACCGGATTGATACGCCGCGCAATTGCAAACGCCTGCGCCAGTGCGGCAGCACCTGCATCGCCCCCTACGCGTACTTCCACGCAGGCCGGCACACCCCCGCGCAGAAACACCGTCATGCCGACAGCCGCTACCTGATCCGCTGCGCGCAGAGCGCAATCGAGCCAGCTCACGTCGCCCCGCCCACCTTTGGCAAGCGTCTCTAGCCGCACTGCATCGCTACCTGCCTGCACCGCGGTAGCGCCCGGAAGGTCCGAGTAGTGCGGGGCGTCCGCCGCCACCGGCACGCCGCCCTTCGTGCCAGCAGGCGGCAGCTTCACGCCTGGAATACGGGCGCAATCACGCTCGGCGAAGAAGACATATCTCAGCGCCGAGGACTCTGGAGACTTCATCAGCTGCACAAACAGCGCCCGCTCTCGCAGTACGGCCTCATCGAATGGAAGCTCGAGCGCAAGCCCGACCGCCTCGACGCCTGCCTGCGGCGCCGGGCATCCAGGAAAATCCTGAGCCAACTCCAAAGCGGCGCGCTGCATCCAGTCCGGCTGCAGCGCGCCGACATCGGGCGGAACCCGCAACCGCGTGTCGGGATGCGTGTCACGCCCCATCCGGGCTTCGACGAACGCCACGATGGACGAGTCCAGCTCATCGCTCGCCAACGCATCGACGAGCCCCAATTCGGCTGCACTTGCGCCCGAAACAGCGTCGCCACGAGTCACCAGCCTCAATGCGTGCCCAACCCCGACCAGGCGCGGAGCGAGTTGCGTACCCCACGCGCCCGGAATCAGCCCCAGCTTTACCTCAGGCAGTGCCAGGCTGGCCCCAGGCACTGCCAGCCTGTAATTGCACGCCATGGCCAGCTCGAGCCCGCCACCCAGTGCAGCCCCGTTGATTACTGCCGTAGTCGGCTTCTCACACGCAAACACACGAGCCAGCACCTGCCGAAGGTCAGGCGAAGCGGTAGACGCTTCAGTACCGAATTCGCGGACGTCGGCTCCACCACAGAAGAGTTTGCCGGCACCGGTGAGCGCAATCGCATCCGTGTCGGACTCCGACTCTACCCGGTCAAGTGCAGCGACAAGTGCAGACCTGAGCGCGTGCCCCAGTCCGTTGACAGGCGGGTTGTGCATTTCCAGCACCGCAATCTGGACACTGCTGGGGCTGGACAGATATCTGACGTTGATCACAATACATTCCACCATGCAGTCAATGATTCTGCAAATTATCACTCATGCTTGAGGTCTTGAACAGCCTGAACGGCCTAATCAAGCACAACACTGCATATATCTGCGCGATTTGATGCCTTGCGGAATTCCCTCAGCTGAAATATGCTTTGTCTGCACATCAATCATTACGTCTGCAGTGCAGACCAACGAGGTTTTTATGGATCTGAACTTCACACCCGACGAGATCGCTTTTCGCGACGAGGTGCGGGACTTCATCCGCGACCACCTGCCCGCTACGGTCCGCCACAAGGTTCTCAATGGCCTGCATCTGGAGCGAGACGACTACCTGTGCTGGCAAAAGGCCCTGCATGCACGCGGCTGGGGCGGTTCGTCGTGGCCCGAGGCGTTCGGCGGAACCGGCTGGAACGCCGTTCAGCAATACATCTTCGACGAGACCTGCGCTGCCGGCGGCGCACCACGCCTGGTGCCCTTCGGACTGAAGATGGTGGCCCCGGTCATCATGGCTTTCGGCAATGCCGAGCAGCAGGCGCGCTTTCTGCCCCCGATCCTTGCCGGTGAAGAATGGTGGTGTCAGGGCTACTCGGAGCCCGGCTCGGGCTCTGACCTCGCTTCGGTCAAGACCCGCGCAGTTCGCGACGGCGAGCACTATGTGGTGAACGGGCAAAAGACATGGACCACCCTGGGACAGTACGCCGACTGGATCTTCTGTCTGGTGCGCACCGACCCTGAGGCGAAGGCCCAGCGCGGTATCTCCTTCCTGCTGATCGACATGAAGACGCCTGGCGTTACCGTGCGCCCGATCATCACCATGGACGGTCTGCATGAAGTCAATGAAGTGTGGCTGGAAGACGTCCGGGTTCCGGTAGCCAACCTGATTGGCGAAGAGAACAAGGGCTGGACCTACGCGAAGTTCCTGCTGGGCCATGAACGCACCAACATCGCGGGCATCGGTATCGCCAAGCGCGAACTGGGACGCCTCAAGCGTATTGCGGCAGGCGAGTCACTTGATGGACGACCGCTCATCGAAGACGCACTGTTCGCCTCCCGTATCGCTCAACTTGAGATCGAACTGATGGCGCTGGAGATCACCAACCTGCGTGTGCTGTGCGCCGAAGCCGAGCGCCGCGCACCCGGCCCCGAGGCGTCGATCCTCAAGATCAAGGGCAGCGAGATCCAGCAAGGCATCGTCGAACTGATGACCGAGGCCATCGGCGCTTACGCTCTGCCCTATCGGCGAGAGGCCATGAGCGCCGGATATCAGGGCGAGGCCATCGGTCCGTTCCATGCCATCACCCCAACCGCCCAGTATCTCAATCTGCGCAAACTCTCCATTTACGGCGGGTCGAACGAGATTCAGCGCAACATCATTTCCCAGATGATTCTGGGGCTGTAAGGAGCACGCCATGGACTTTTCCTTCACCGAAGAACAGAACATGCTGCTGGAAACCACGCGTCGATTCGTATCACGCGAATATGGCTTCGAAGCACGCAAGCAGATCACCTCCAGCGAAACCGGCATGAGCCGCAAGACCTGGTCCTCACTGGCCGAGATCGGCTTGCTTGCCCTGCTGGTGCCAGAGGAAAACGGCGGTCTGGAAGCCGGTCCGGTTGAAACCATGCTCGTCATGTCCGCACTGGGCGAAGGCCTGGTGGTAGAGCCCTTCCTGACCAGCGCCGTCATGTCGACCTCAGCCATCGCCCGCCTCGGCAGCACCGTCCAGAAGGAGGCCTGGTTGCCCTTGCTGGCCGGTGGCGAAGTTATTGCAGTGTTTGCACACGAGGAGAAAGCAGCGTCCTCGGATCCCCTCCGGATCAATACCACCGCCACGCCGGCGGGCGGAGGCTATGTCATCTCCGGCAGCAAGCACGTGATCTATCACGCGCCACAGGCAGATCTTCTGCTGGTCAGCGCGAAGCTTCCCGAAGGCCAGCTCGCGCTGTTCGCGATACCTGCAAACACCCCGGGGCTGCGCATGCAGGCCTATCCAACGGTTGACGGCAGGCGCGCCGCCGATCTTCATTTCCAGCAGATGTTCGTCCCTGCCGATACCCGCCTGTGCTCGGCCGATGCAAACGAGGTCATCGCCGACGTGCTCGACCTCGGACTTGCGGCCCTGTGCGCCGAGGCAACCGGCAGCCTCGACAAGCTGCTTGCAGCAACCATCGAGTATGCCGGCGCCCGCAAGCAGTTCGGCGTGCCGATCGGCAAGTTCCAGGCCCTGCAGCATCGCATGGCCGACATGCTGATCCATCGCGAGCAGGCCCGTTCAATGTCCTACCTGGCCGCCATTCGCGCAGGCGAGCAAGCTGGCGCCGAACGCAGCCGTGCGCTGTCCGCGGCAAAGGTGGTAATCGGCCAGGCCTGCCGCTTCGTCGGCCAGCAGGCGGTGCAGATTCATGGCGGCATGGGCGTCACGGACGAGCTCGACGTCAGTCACTACTTCAAGCGCCTGTTTGCGATCGAAAAGCTGTTTGGCACGACGGATAGCCACCTGCGACGCTTCAGCGCAGCGGCCAGCTAAACAGAACCAGCACTCCTCAGCCTTGCTCCCTCATGCCCGTCCGCCAGCAGCGGATGGGCATCTTTTTTGGCAGCGTCCGCTCACGGTACCCGCGTGACCGACCCAGCACTCCAGGCAGTCCGGTAGCATCGGCCGCGCGCGGCCACATCCCCGGATTCTGGTCACACCCACATTGTTCTGGAAGCTCACCTCCTCGGCGATTTCCACCCATTCAGGAACGGATTCGACTTTGAAACTGCTTCCGAGGGCGGTATTGCGTGCGTGACCGGCCTTCTGCATCTTTGCCCGGGATGCTGCCGATGACGAAATCGCGGGTCTCGTTTCAGTTTTCGAGACTGCGCGCGGCCCCGATCAGTGCAGGCCACGGCGCATCGATCACGAAGGTCGGAACCTCCGCGAGGTAGGCGCTGAAGCGGCCCTTGTGCTCAAACCGCGCGCGAAACGGCGAGGCATCGAAAAACGCGCCGAGTCTGGGCACGATGCCGCCGCCAATGTAGAGACCGCCCCGCGCGCCCAGAATCAGCGCAATGTCGGCAGCGACCGTGCCGAGCAGTGCACAGAAGTCGTTCACCACGGTGACACAGTGTTCGCACTCACCGCTCAGGGCCCGGCGGGTGATCTCGCCCGGGTCCAGCGCCTCGGCCACCCTCCCGCTCAGGGCCGCGTTCGCCTCATGGAGCGCAACCAGCCCCGCCCCGGAGATCAGACGTTCGGCCGAAACATGTGAATAGCGGCGTGCAAGCAGCGCGATCAGTTCAGCCTCATGTGCGGTGCTGGCCGCGAGGGTGACATGTCCGCCTTCGCCCTCAAGCGGAATCCAGCCCTTTCCGCTGGGCAGCAAGCCCGACACCCCCAGGCCGGTGCCGGGGCCGACGACGCCGATCGCCCGCCCCTTTGCCGCCCGACCACCGCCGACCTGTCGCAGCTCATGCGGTGCAAGCGCCGGGATCGAAAGCGCCAGCGCGGTGAAGTCGTTGAGAAAGCACAGGCGCGCCAGCCCCAGGTCGCGGCGGAGCGCTTCGATCGAAAACGCCCAGTCGTGATTCGTCATGCGTACCTGGTCGCCATCGATCGGGGTGGCGATGCCGATTGCCGCCCATACGGGCTGCACGCCGCCGCAATCCTTCAGATAGCGTGCGATGACCTCACGCGGGCTGGCAAAGTCGGCACAGCGAAACGTCTCGACCTGCTGCGGCAGGCAAGCAGGCTCGTGAATAAGCGCGAAGCGGGCATTGGTCCCGCCGATGTCGCCGACCAATCGTGGAAAGCTGTCAGGATGCGAAGTGGGCATGAAAAAGGAGCTCTGAAGCGCTGAATGACAAAGCGGAGCAGCCCGCAAGCGTCTGGAACCCAGTCTCGCACGAAAGCGCGCACCCTCCAATATGCCCCTGATACGGCGCTGCTTGCACTCGCTTGCCTTGGCCGCAAATGAAGATTGGGGTGCTATGGCATTGGCAACTCCGGTATCTTTGTAACTGATGAGAAAAATTAACTGTTCCGCGCGGCAGGACTTCAGTGGCGACCACCCGCCGCTCAAGCACGTCCGCGGATTTGGTGACTGACATGAACCCGACCACCGTACTTACGCATCCCGTCACGCCTGCATGGCAGGCCCTGGCCGCGCATCATGCCGACATTGCCGAAGCCCAACTGCGCGACCTGTTCAAGGACGATCCGCAGCGCTTCGAGCGCTTCTGCCTGCGTGCTGCTGGCCTGACACTCGACTACTCGAAGAACAGGATCACCACGGACACCGTCGGACACCTGCTCGCCCTCGCACGCGAAAGAGGGCTTGAAGCCGCACGCGATGCGATGTTCGCCGGCGCGCACATCAACAACACCGAAGATCGTGCAGTGCTGCACACCGCCCTGCGCAATCCGACCGGCAGCCGGGTCGAGGTCGATGGCGAGGACGTCATGCCCGCGGTGCTGGCGGTGCGCAAACGGGTAGGAGACTTCGCCGAGGCCGTCCGCGACGGAAAATGGACGGGCTACACGGGCGAAGCGGTCACCGACGTGGTCAATATCGGCATCGGCGGCTCCGACCTCGGGCCGGCCATGGCGTGCGAGGCGCTGGCCGCACATGGCCATCCGCGGCTGCGGATGCACTTCGTGTCGAACGTGGATGGAGACCAGCTGGCACGTGTGCTGGCCAAGGTCGTTCCGGCGCGCACGCTGTTCATCGTCGCCTCCAAGACCTTCACCACCATCGAGACCATGACCAACGCGGCCAGTGCGCGGGCGTGGTTCCTCGCCGGCGGCGCCAGCGAGCAGGATATCGCCCGCCACTTCGTTGCGGTATCGACGAACGTCGCCCGGGTGGCTGAATTCGGCATCGCCGCCGACAACATGTTCGGCTTCTGGGACTGGGTGGGCGGGCGCTACTCGATGTGGTCGGCCGTTGGCCTGCCGGTTGCGCTGTGCGTGGGGCGCGAGGGCTTCGAAGCCATGCTTGACGGCGCGCATGCAATGGATCGGCACTTTGCCGAGGCCCCGCTCGAAGCCAACATGCCGGTGATTCTTGCCCTGCTCGGCGTGTGGTATCGCAGCTTCTTCAACGTCGGCAGCCAGTGCATTGCACCCTACGCCCAGGCACTGTCGCGCATGCCGGCCTACCTGCAGCAGCTGGAAATGGAGAGCAACGGCAAGTCGGTGACGCGGGACGGCCAGCCGGTGGCTTCACCCACCTGTCCGGTCGTATGGGGCGAGCCCGGCACCAACGGGCAGCATGCCTTCTTCCAGCTACTGCATCAGGGCACCGACCTCATCCCGGTCGATTTCATCGCGCCGCTCAAGGCCAGCCACGGGCTGCCCGATCACCATCGCCTGCTGCTGGCCAACTGCATCGCCCAGAGCAAGGCGCTGATGGTCGGCAAGACAGCCGCCGAAGTGCGCGCGGAGCTCGCCGCGAGCGGCATGGATGCCGACGCTGTGCAAGCGCTCGTGCCGCACCGCGTCTTTCCCGGCAACCGCCCCAGCAACACCCTGCTCATGCCCGAGCTGTCACCACGCACGCTCGGCACCCTGATCGCGCTCTACGAGCACAAGGTCTTCGTGCAGGGCGTCATCTGGGATGTGAACAGCTTTGACCAGTGGGGCGTCGAGCTCGGCAAGCAGATCGCCACCCGCATCGCCGGCGAGCTGGCAGGAGGCCCGGCGGGCGAACATGACGCTTCCACTCGGGGCCTGATTGCGATGGCACGCGCCAGCGCGTCCTGAGGCAGGGCTAGCAGCCCGGCGATGCACGCAGTGCGAGTCGCCACCAAGAACGTGCGGCACTCCGGACTGCTCGCATCGCGGCATGACCTGGTAGTCTCTCGGAAATGCATTGCGAATGTCGCAAGCGCCTGCGTTTCCAGTCACTGCCACGATGTCCAGCACAAACAACTACTACGACAAGAATGCCCCGCAGTTTTTCTCCAGCACGGTGGACGTCGATATGTCCGCCCTGCATGAGCGCTTTCTGGCCGGGATCCCGGCAAAGGGCCTGATCCTCGATGCAGGCTGTGGATCGGGCCGGGACAGCCGAGCGTTTCTAGACCGCGGCTACCGGGTTCGGGCGTTCGACGCCAGTGCTGCGCTATGCGAACTGGCTTCACGGCACATCGGACAGGCGGTCGAGACGCGCGGTTTCGACGATGTCGATGAACTGCTCTGCTACGACGGCATTTGGGCGTGCGCGAGCCTGCTTCATTTACCCGACGTGGATATGAATGCTGCGCTGGCACGGTTGTGGGCCGCACTCAAGCCCAATGGCGTTTTCTACCTGAGCTTCAAGCTCGGAGAGGGTGAGCGGGTACAGGACGGGCGCCACTTTACCGATGCAACCGAGGCAAGGATCCGTGCCTGGATTGCCCCCTTCGCCGACCTTGCTGCAGCGGAGTGCTGGACAACACAGGATCAGCGCCCTGGACGCACCGAGCAGTGGATCAACGCGCTGATCCGCAAGCGCGGGCCCGCTGCGACCAAGCTCATTGTCGGTGGCGAATGTAATCACTTCCTGCCTCATCTGTGTGCAGCAATCAGCGGGGCGGACGAGATTGACCTCGCCGTTGCCTTCATCAAGACAACGGGTCTGCGCCTGCTCTTGCCCGATCTGCGCGCAGCGCTCACCCCTCAGGAAGGTGAGGCGAATGACGGGACGCGCGCGCCGGTGCAACTGCGCGTTGTGACCAGCGACTATCTTGACGTGACCGATCCCGAGGCACTGCGGTTGCTGATGCTGCTGAAGGAACTCGGCGCACAGATCCGGGTATTTGAATCCGCGGGCAGCAGCTTCCACATGAAAGCCTATCTGTTCGCACATCTTCACGGCGGCAATGAGTTACGCGGTACGGCCTTCATCGGGTCGAGCAATATCAGTCGTCAGGCGCTCAAGGATGGCCTCGAATGGAACTACCGCGTCGACTACCCGGGCGATGACGGTTTCCTTCAGGCACGCTCGCGCTTTGAGGAGCTGTTTCGGCATCCGCGCACGGTGGAGCTGACTGATTACTGGATCGATGCCTACGAGCGCCGCCGGGTTCAACTTCCGCAGGCAGTCTCGCCCGGCAGCAACGAGATGGAGCCACCTCCCGTCCCGTCGGCGATTCAGCGTGAAGCGCTGCAGGCGCTGGTGGCGACGCGTATTGAAGGCTACAAGCGTGGCCTGGTCGTGCTGGCCACAGGGCTCGGCAAGACATGGCTTGCCGCGTTTGATTCCGAGCAGGTGCGAGCCCGTCGCGTGCTGTTCGTCGCGCACCGCGAGGAGATTTTGCAGCAGGCCGCCGAAACCTTCCTTCGCATCCGGCCGGCGGCACGCGTGGGCTTCTATGCCGGGCAAGTACGGGATCGCGATGTCGACGTCCTCTGTGCGTCCGTGCAAACGCTTGGGCGAGCAGCGCACCTGGAGGGTTTTGGGCCGCAGCACTTCGACTACATCGTGGTCGACGAATTTCACCACGCGGCTGCGCCGACCTATCGCCGTTTGCTTGCGTACTTCGAGCCGCGCTTTCTGCTTGGCCTGACCGCAACGCCGGACCGGACCGATCAGTCGGACATCCTCAGCCTGTGCGACGACAACCTCGTATTCACCTGCCAGCTCTTTGCCGGTATCGAGGCTGAACTGCTCGTGCCTTTCCACTATTACGGCATCTACGACGAGTCGGTCGACTACACCGGCATTCCGTGGCGCAATGGCCGTTTCGACCCCGAACAGTTGTCCAACAAGCTTGCCACCCTTGCGCGTGCACGACACGCATTGCGCCAGTGGCAGTCGCGCGCCCAGGCACGCACGCTCGCATTTTGCGTATCGATTCGGCACGCGGAGTACATGGCCGAGCAATTTCAACGCACG
Source organism: Parazoarcus communis (assembly GCF_003111665.1). Taxonomy (NCBI): domain Bacteria; kingdom Pseudomonadati; phylum Pseudomonadota; class Betaproteobacteria; order Rhodocyclales; family Zoogloeaceae; genus Parazoarcus; species Parazoarcus communis. The sequence continues at coordinate 69,182 of NZ_CP022188.1, forward strand.
GGCATTCCCAGCGCTGCAGTTTATGCTGGATCAGCAATGAGTCGTGGGGATGCGCTTGAGCAGTTGGCGGAAGGCCGCTTGAAGGTCATTTTCTCGGTCGATCTGTTCAACGAGGGCGTCGACCTCCCCGCCATCGACACGGTAATGATGCTGCGCCCGACCGAGTCCAAGATCCTGTTCCTGCAGCAGCTTGGTCGCGGGCTGCGCAAAGCGCCGCACAAGGACAAGCTCGTCGTGCTCGACTTCATCGGCAACCACCACAGTTTTCTGCACAAGCCCCAGGCACTGCTGGCGGTGGGTACGAGCTATCGGCAACTGGCGGCCTTCGCACGCAAACTTGAGGACGGCAACCTCGAATTACCGGATGGCTGTTTCATCAACTACGACCTCCAGCTCATCGAGTTTCTGAAGTCGCTCGACAGTGACAGCGCAGCCAAGGAATACGAGGCGCTGAAAGGCGCACTCGGCCGCCGCCCCTCCCTGGCGGAGTTCTACCGCGCCGGCGTCAGCGTATCGCGCATGCGTCAGCAACACGGCTCGTGGTTCGAACTCGTGCTCGACCAAAAGGATTTGTCGGCTGATGAGGAAAGCGTCGCCCTCGCACAGAAGCGCTTCCTGCGTGAGGTCGAAAATACGGCGATGACCAAGAGCTACAAGATGGTCTTGCTGGAGGCGCTGCAGGAGCTGAACGGCTGGCTGGAACCCCCGACACTTCATGCGCTCGCTTCGCAGTCATGGCGGGTGCTTCAGCGGCGGCGCCCCTTGTTGGCAGATCTGCCTGCCACACTCTCCACGGGGACCGACGAGGCACCGGAAACCTGGTTACGGTACTGGAAGGACAATCCGGTCAATGCCTGGATCGGTGGCAATCGAACGAACGGTGCCGACACATTCTTCCGCGTGCTTGATGACCGGTTCGTGCGGACCTTCGTCGTACCAGAAGATCGCGCAGCCGCATTCTCTGAGCTGGTGCAGGAGTTGGTCGACTATCGTCTTGCTGCTTACGAGGTGCGAAAGGCGACCGCTCCGGAAGGCGGCGGCAATGTCATCCCGCTGCGCAGACCCGCGCCCGAGCGCACCGAACTGCCTTACTTTCCGAATCTGAAAATCGCCTGCGGCCATTTCAGGACCGGCCGGGCGGATGCCGAAGAACACCGCAGCCTTGGGGCCGGCTACGGCCGCCTGGACCCTGCTCGCCACTTCATCGCCCGGGCGAGCGGCAACTCGATGGACGGCGGCAAGCACCCGATCCGGGACGGCGACTATCTCCTGCTGGAGCTCATCAGCCCGGGCAGTGCGGGCTCGATCACGGGCGCAACGGTTGCCATCGAACGTGGCGACGGCACTGGAGACAACCAGTACCTGCTGCGGGTCGTCACCAAAGGGCCCGATGGGCAATACGTTCTCAAGGCCAACAACCCCGCTTACGAAGACATGCCGTCAAGCGATGAGATGCGTACGCTGGCGCGATTCAAGGCCGTCATCGACCCGCTGGAACTCATGCATGGCGAACGCCTGATGCGGGAGGAGATTCCCGCACTGTTTGGCGAGGCGTTCAACCCCGGCAACTGGAACAGCGGGCATGTCGTACTTGCCAACAAGAATGCGCACATCCTGCTGGTGACACTGAACAAACAAGGCAAAGCCGAGGACCACCGCTATCTGGATCACTGGATCGACGAGCACAGCTTCCACTGGCAAAGCCAGAACGCGACGACGCCAGAGAGCAAGCGGGGCCGCGAGATCATCGAACATCAGAAGAAGGGGTTGGCGCTTCACCTGTTTGTGCGCGAACACAAGCTTGAAGCGGGCAAGGCCGCACCTTTCACGTATTACGGACGGGTCCGGTACGTCAGCCATACGGGCAGCGCGCCGATGAGTGTGGTGCTTGCAGTGGGGGAGTGAAGCAGGATGCAGTGCGGGCATCTTGATCGGCAAGATGCGACGGTACGGCGCGAAAAAGTCGCGCGGCGAACCTGGCTCCGAATTTCTTTGGCGCAGAAATGGAGCAATCCCGTATCCGGCCTTGCTCCAAAGCACCGCAGTAAACGAAAAAAGCCTTGATAAATCAAGGCTTTTCCGCGGGATTCTTTGGTCGGGGAAAGAGGATTCGAACCTCCGGCCCCTGCGTCCCGAACGCAGTGCTCTACCAGGCTGAGCTATTCCCCGACACTGATTTACAACTTTTCTTCGTGCTCTGCGAAGCCAGAAACTATATCAGTAATTTCTCGCAACTGCAAAGTCCGATAATTGTAGCAACGCATCCTTGAAAATGGAAGGGGAAAGTGTAGAAATTGCGTCGATTGCACGATCAGCTTCTTCCCGCGCATAGCGCCGTGCCTCGTCCAGCGCTTTGGTGCTCTGAATGGCGGCGAGTACGGCCGCAAAATCGTCGCGTCCGCCGTTCTCGATGGCGCCTCGTACCAGGGCGGCCTGCTCGGGCGTACCGTGCTGCATGACATGGATCAGCGGCAGGGTGGGCTTGCCTTCGGCGAGGTCGTCGCCGAGGTGCTTGCCGGTTTCCGCTTCGTCAGCTGAGTAGTCGAGCACGTCGTCGATGATCTGGAAAGCCGTGCCGAGATGCATGCCGAAGGCTGCGAGACGCGTCTCGGTGGCTTCATCCGCACCGGCGAGGATGCCGCCAAGCCGGGCGGCCGCTTCGAAGAGCTTGGCCGTCTTGTAGCGGATGACGCGCAGGTAGTCGTCGATTTCGACGTCGGCATCATGGCAGTTGAGCAACTGCAGCACTTCGCCTTCGGCGATGACGTTGGTTGCATCCGACAACACGTCCATCACCCGCATGTTGTTGACGCTCACCATCATCTGAAAGGCGCGCGAGTAGAGGAAGTCGCCCACCAGAACCGAAGCGGCGTTGCCGAACAGGGCGTTGGCGGTCTTGTTGCCGCGCCGCAGTTCGGATTCGTCGACCACGTCATCGTGCAGCAGGGTGGCGGTATGGATGAACTCCACCACCGCAGCCAGCTCGTGATGATGTGTGCCGCGGTAGCCCATCGCGCCGGCCGCAAACAGGACGAGCGCGGGGCGCAGGCGCTTGCCACCGCTGTGAATAATGTATTCCGCGACCTGCCGGATCAGAACCACATCGGAGTGAAGTCGCTGTCGGATGACGGCATCCACCGCCTGCATATCGGCGGCAATAGGTGCAAATAGCTGCTGGGCGGACAAGACTGGATGCTCGCGGAAAAAACGGGATGGTAGGGGGCTGCTGCAAGGCGCGTCAAGGAAGACCGCGGATTGATCGGTCGAGAAACGAGCCTCTGTTAGGCAGGAAACATATCCGAGGCACGCACCCGGTCGGGAAAATCGGTGATTACAGTCTCAACCCCCATGCGCAGCAAGGCTTTCGCGCGCTCGGCGTCATTTTCGGTGTACACCGCAAGATGATAGCCACTGTCACGGATCGTCCGGGCCTGTGCTGCATCGAGCGCGCTTGCGCAGACATGAATCGCGTGCACGCCCAGGCCTGCTGCGCGGCTTGTCCAGTCCTCAGGCAGCTCCTCGACCAGCAGGCCGTAGATCGCACCGGGCAGGATCTCCATTGCCGCGGCCAGGGACGCATCTTCAAAAGAGGAGATGACCAGCCCCGGCACGCCATTGGCGCGCCCCCGGGCAAGATAGTCGGCGACAACGCGCCCGGTCTGCTGCTCGAAACCGGCTGCGGGCTTGATCTCGAGATTCACCGCCAGACCAAGGGCCGCACAGCGCGCGAGCGCCTCATCCAGCGTCGGCAGCCGTTCGGCGGCAAAGCGCACATCAAACCAGCTGCCGGCATCGAGCTGGCGCAGCTGCGCCAGCGTGTGACGACTCACCTCACCGTGGCCGCTTGTCGTTCGCTCCAGCGTTTCGTCGTGAATCAGCAGCGGAAAGCCGTCGGCGCTGAGCATGACATCGAACTCGACGCCGCGACAGCCATGCTTCACCGCAACTTCAAGCCCGGCCAGCGTGTTCTCCGGCGCAAGCGCACCGCCGCAGCGATGCGCCAGCACCTGAGGCAGAGGCCACAGCTGCACTTGGATCAGCTCCCGGCAGCGCGCACCACGGCGTTATCGAGTGCTTCCTTGGCCGCCTTGCGGTCGGCCCAGACGCCTGACAACTCTTCGTCGATGATGCGCCTTACCTTCTCGCGCCCCACGACCGGTTGAGCGGCCGAGTCGCCCGTCACCGGCTTGTTGGTAAGCTGGCCAACTGCCACCTTGATGTTCTCAAGATCTGTCCCCAGCAGTTCGCTGCGCGAGGCCAGCAGACCCGCACGATTCAGCGGCAGATAGCCCGTTTCGCGCTGCCAGACGACCTGGTTTTCGGGCTGCAGCCAGAAGCTGACGAATTTTGCGACCCCCTTGTACTCAGCCGCTTTCTTGCCTGCCGCAACCCACATGGCCGGACCGTCGGCGAGCGTGTTCTGCGGAGCCCCCGGAAAATCGTCGTAGTACGGCAGCTGCGCCACACCGACATCGATCGTGCCCTTGCTGCGGAATCCGGCCCAGCTGTTGGACGGGGCCGCGATGACCGCGCATTCGCCGCTGGCAAAATGTTGCCCGGCTTCGTTCCCACGCTCGAACACCTGCAGGTAACGCGCCCGGTGCCAGCTCGCCATCATCGCGACGTGCTTGACCTGGAACATGCCGTTGAACGACGGTGCGGACACTTTTCCGCGCATCGCTGCAACCGGTTCGTTGTGCCACGCACTGAGGTTCTCCACCATCACCCGCCCCGGTTCAGCCACAGTGTAGGGGCAGGTATGCCCGGCATCGGCAAGGCGTCCGAGGACGGTCTGAAGGTCAAACCACGTTGCCACGCTGGTGGTTTCCGGATTCATCCCGGCGCGCCGCAGTGCGTCGCGGTTCAGGAACAGCACCGGCGTCGACAGGCCGATCGGCAGGGCCAGCAGCTGGCCTTTGGAATCGACCGGGGTGCGCGTCATCATTGCAGGCGGGCGCAGCGTCTGCAGCGCGCTGCCGGTTTCCTTCATCACCGCATACAGCGGCTTGAAGCGGGGCTTGCCGGCCAGGAAACGCTCTTCGTCGTCGCCTTCGAGAATCATCAGGTGCGGTGCATTGGCAGACTTCCAGTCCTGCTCGGACAACACCACCTGGTACTCCTTGCTCTGCGCATTGAAGCGCTCGATCAAGGCTTGCAGGGAAGCAGCCCCTTCGGCGGGGAGGCGCTGAAAGAGCTCGATCTGCTGAACCTCAGCAGGCTTGGCGGGCGCAGCCGCGACTGCATGGCTAGCGACCGCAAGCACGGCCACTGCGCCAAAGCCAAGTGCGCGACGAATACCGAATCGGGAAACGAATGAATGCATGGGATATCTTGATCTCAGGACTGGAACGAGCCGTGTTCGGGATAACGCACAAGGCGTGCGATAAGTTTCAAATTATAGACGGCGTGCGTGAGAAGATCGTGAAGGGCTCACATGCGCTCACATCTTGATACATGCTTCAAGATTTCGGCCGCACTGCCGTTAGCATCAATATCGTCAATCGATTCGAACAGACCATGCGCAAGAAGATTCGGTTTCTGATCCTGCTGGCCCTGATTCCGCTGACAACGGGGTGCGACCAGCTGATCGAACTGCTCGAGCTTCCCAACCCGGCGAAGGAGGCCGCGCTGGCAGAGGCGGAAGGCCAGGCTATCGGCAGCGCCTGTCGTCATGCCGGGCGCTCGCTGGAGGACTGCTACATCCTCAACCCGTCGGCACAGAAGGCAGCCGTGTTCGCAGGCTGGCGGTCGATGAACGACTACATGATGGAAAACAAGCTGGAGGTCGTCCCGTCCCAGCTTCAGACCAAGGCAACGACGGCGCCCGAACCCGCTGCCGCAGCACCGGCGGGAACGCCCGCCTCCGCGCCCCCGGCCAAAGCCGGCGGACACTGAGGACCGGGCGTAATACAAAGTCAGGGGACGGGGTTGGTGTAGCGCAGGTGAATGCGCTCGATCGCCTCAAGCAGGTCGGGCGAAAGCGGCTTCGCCCAGGCATCCAGATCCTCCGCCAGCTGCCCTGACGTACTGGCGCCGATGATGGTGCTGGCCACGCAGGCACGGTGATACACAAAGGACAGCGCCAGCGCGGTCGGCGTCATACCATGCTCGCGCGCAAGGTCTGCATAAGCCGCGACAGCGGGTTGAACGTTCGGCTTGGTATAGCGCTGCCCAAAGGACTCGAACTCAGTCAGGCGGCCAGGCGCAGCCGGATTTGCAAGGTACTTGCCCGTCAGGTGCCCGAATGCAAGCGGGGAATACGCCAGCAGCCCCACTTGCTCACGATGACAGACTTCGGCCAGACCATACTCGAACACCCGCGTGAGCAAGCTGTAAGCGTTCTGAGTGGACACCACTCGTGGCAGGCCGGACTCGCTCGCAATGCGCGTAAATTCCATTACGCCCCACGGATGCTCGTTGGACAGGCCCACGTGACGGACTTTGCCCTCCGCCACCAGTTCGGCCAGCGCCTCGAGCTGCGCGCGGATCGGCGTGCACTCGCGCTCTTTGGCGGGATCGTACTGCCACTGCCCGAACAGCGGCTGATTGCGCTCCGGCCAGTGCAGCTGATAAAGGTCGATATAGTCTGTCCGCAGGCGTCTAAGGCTGCCCTCGACCGCCTCGCGAATGTTTGCGCGGTCGAGCGCCAGTGGCCCGCCGCGAATCCAGCCCAGACTGCGTGCCGGCCCCGCCACTTTGGTGGCAAGCACAACTTTTTCCCGCACCTGTCTGCTCAACCAGTTGCCGACGATGGTTTCGCTCGCGCCATAGGTTTCTGCGCGCGCAGGCACCGCGTACATTTCGGCCGTATCGATGAAGTTGAGACCGCGCTCAAACGCCATGTCGAGCTGATCATGCGCGTCACTCTCGGGCGTCTGCTGCCCGAACGTCATCGTCCCGAGGCACACCGCGGACACCCGCGGCCCCTGCGCGCCCAGCACCCGATAGATCATCCCGCCATCGCTCATCCGCATTTCTCCTGTTGATTCAAGCCGTCACGACATATCATGCGACCCTTCGCATCACCATGATACTTCAGCGCTCCGGCGCCACCTGCCCATGTCCGACCATACCCCGCCCGCCAGTATCGCCATCTCCGGCCTGCTCGCCTATTGCCGCCCCGGCTTCGAGAAAGAGCTGGCCTCCGAACTGGACGACATCGCCGCTGACGCCGGCATGATCGGCTTCGTCCGCACCCAGCCCAACTCGGGCTATGCGGCCTTCGAAGCCTTCGAGCCCGTCCCCGTCTCCACCTTGGGCGAGCACGCCGACTGGCGCAAGCCGGTGTTCGCCCGTCAGCTCCTGCCCTGGTTCGCGAAGGTCGAGGACCTGCCCGAACGCGACCGCGCCACGCCTATCGTTGCCGCGGTGCATGCGTCCGGACAGCGCTTTTCCGGCGTCGTGCTGGAAACGCCTGACAATGACGAAGCCAAGCAGCAGTCGGGCTTCTGCCGTCGCTTTGCCGAGCCCCTCACGCGGGCGCTCGAAAAGGCCGGACGTCTGCGCACCAGCAAGACCGGTCTGCCCTTGCTGCATGTCGTTTTCACCAGCCCGACCACGGCCTGGCTTGCCTCCGGCCTGCCCGGCATGTGCGCGCCGTGGCCGATGGGCATCCCGCGCCTGCGCATGCCCTCAAACGCGCCCAGCCGCTCCACGCTCAAGCTCGCCGAAGCCTTCATGACCCTGCTCTCGGACGAGGAGCGTGAAAACAACATCCGCGCCGGTCAGCGCGCAGTGGACCTTGGCGCAGCGCCCGGCGGCTGGACCTGGCAACTCGCCAATCGCGGCCTGCGGGTGATTGCCGTCGACAACGGCCCGATGAAGGATTCGGTGATGGCGACCGAGATGGTCGAGCACCTCAAGGCCGACGGCTTCACCTGGCGCCCGCAGCGCGCGGTGGACTGGATGGTGTGCGACATGGTCGAGCAACCGAGCCGGATTGCGTCGCTGATGGCCGACTGGGTGGCAACTGGACGCTGCCGCCACACCATCTTCAACCTCAAGCTGCCGATGAAGCGCCGCCTCGAAGCCGTGGAGCAGTGCCGCATCTTGATCCAGAAGCGGCTCGCCAGCGTCGGCCCCTACGATCTGCGCATCAAGCAGCTTTATCACGACCGCGAAGAAGTTACCGCTTACCTGACGCTCAAGCGCTGAGACCGTTCCAGCGTCCCGCGCAAGCCGACTTTGCCGGCATTGCGCGGGATGTGCGCATTCGCGCGACGGCATCCGCCGCGGAGACCGGCACGACACTCCCGCACATGCACTCGCGCCGGAAGCACTTGTCACAAAACGCTTTTCGGCCTGTGTGTATAATCCTTTCTTTTTTCCGTATCCAGCCCGCCCGCCGGCACCCGCACTCGTCAAGGGCGCATTCCCGGCGCATGCTCATCCTGACACCCACAGTGGTCACATGATTGCGCGGCAGTTGGCCCAACCAGAAAGGCGCTCATGAGTTTTGCCGACCTCGGCCTCATCCCGGAACTCCTGCAAGCCGTAGCAGAATCCGGCTACACCGAACCCACCCCGATCCAGAGCCAGGCAATCCCCATCGTGCTTGCCGGCAAAGACATTCTGGGCGGCGCCCAGACCGGCACCGGCAAGACCGCAGGCTTTACCCTGCCCCTGCTGCAACGCCTTGCCCGCCACGCCAGCACCAGCACATCCCCCGCCCGTCACCAGACGCGCGCACTGATTCTCGCACCGACCCGCGAACTGGCGATGCAGGTGTATGAGTCGGTCAAAACCTACAGCAAGCACATCCCGCTGCGCTCGACCTGCATTTACGGTGGCGTCGACATGAAGGCCCAGGTCGCCGAACTGCGCCGCGGCATCGAAATCGTCATCGCCACGCCTGGGCGCCTGCTCGACCACGTCCAGCAAAAGACCATCCAGCTCAACCAGGTCGAAATGCTCGTGCTCGACGAAGCCGACCGCATGCTCGACATGGGCTTCATCCCCGACATCAAGCGCATTCTCGAGTTGCTGCCGGCCAGCCGTCAGAGCCTGCTCTTCTCCGCCACCTTCTCCGACGAGATCAAGAAGCTCGCCGACCAGATGCTGAAAGACCCGCAGCTGATCGAGGTCGCACGCCGCAACATGGTGTCGGAAACCATCACGCACGTCGTGCACCCGGTTTCGGCAGGCATGAAGCGCAACCTGCTCGCGCACCTGCTGCGCCATCAGCCCGACACCCAGGCACTGGTCTTTGTTGCCACCAAGATCGTATGCGGCCGCCTTGCCCACTTCCTTGAGCGCAGCGGCATCTCCGCCGATGCCATCCACGGTGACAAGGGGCAGCAGCAGCGCACCGAAACCCTGGAGGCGTTCAAGGCCGGCAAGCTGCGCGTCCTCGTCGCCACCGACGTTGCCGCGCGCGGCATCGACATCGACGAATTGCCCAACGTCATCAACTTCGAGTTGCCGCACACGGCGGAAGACTACGTCCACCGGATCGGCCGCACCGGCCGTGCCGGCCACAAGGGCAACGCCGTGTCGCTGGTGTGCTCCGAAGAAAAGCACTACCTCGCCGACATCCAGAAGCTCATCAAGCTCGATATCCCGCAGGAAATCGTGCCCGGCTTCGACCCCGACCCCGATTTCTTCGAGGCCGGCAGCCGTCATCGTGGTCGGCGCAGTGGCGGCGCCAGCGCGAGCGCATCCATGCCAGCCGAACCACGGCAGAGAGCGCCGGCTGCGCCCCGCGCTGCACCTGCCACAGGGGAGTCGCGCGGCGGCCGCAGTGGCAACACAGGCGGTGGAAATCGCGGCAGGCAGAAGTCCACTGTCGCACCGGACGGCTTCGATTTCAGCAAACCCTACGAATCTGCCCGCACCCCCGAAGCGGCAGCGGACACCGGCGCACCCGCTGAAAAAGCCGCGCCGCGCCGCCCGCAGCGTCCGATCGCGGTTCTGCTGGGCGGGCTGGGGCGGAAATAGGCCCGCGTCGCCCGGCTATTCGACCGATTTGGCGGCAGCACTTCAAGTATCCTGAACTCATGCCGATAACAGGCTTGGACACTTGGACATGCTGTCGCCAATGAAGCACGCTGGTCCCGCAAGGGACAACAACAATCCTGATGAGCCCTTCGTCCCCGACTTCTCGGAGGGGGCTGAAACCGGCGTGTATCTGGCCCTTCTCGAACTCATCGACGAAGGCCTGATCATTACCGGCGACGAGCGCATCATCGACGCCAACAGCGCCGCGTGCCGCCTGCTTGAACGCGACTACCGGCAGATCGCCGGCCGCCCGCTGACCGAGCTCTTTGTCGACGAGCAGGCTTTCCTCGAGGCGCGCGCCCGATTGCTGATCCAGGGCGAAATGCGCGGCACCCTCCAGATCGCGCTCCCCGATGGACGCCCACGCGACTTCCGCTTTGTCGCTGCTGCACGCCTGCGACCGGGCATTCACGCCCTGATTCTGAGCCCCGAGAACCTGACGGAGACTCCGGCCGGGCCGTCAGACACCGCTCCTGCAGCCCAGACCGACAGCGTATGGCCCCGACTCGCCGCCGCGCTCGCTCAAGCGGTCATCGTGATCGACGACCGCAATCGCATCAATGCCGCCAACGCCGCTGCGCTCGACACCCTTGGCATGAACCGCAGCGAACTGATCGGCCACAGCGCGGACAGTTGCCTCGACATCCACTGGCCAGCACCTGGCACCCCCCCGCTGGCCCGCATCAGCCCGCGCGGCAATACCCAGGCGCTCGACGCCCGTATCCTTGCCGGCCCCCGCGACGGCTGGCACCTGTTGCTGCTGCCGCCCCGCACGGACGTCGTCGGCGGCCCTGTGTCCGCCAGCACAAAGGGGCCGCGCGGCCTCCAGCACCCCAGAATCGAAAGCACCCGCCTCGACCTGCACTTCCAGCCCCTGGTCAATGTCCGCAGCGGGGCGATTCATGCGGGCGAAGCTCTGCTGCGCTGGCACCACCCCCGGCTCGGGCTGATTCCATTCCGCGAATTCGCTGGCGCTGCGCGCGATGATGGCCGGCTGCCCGAGCTTGGCGGCTGGGCGCTGCGTGCGGCATGCCGTGCTGCAAACGCGTGGCCGCTCACACAGGGGCGGGCGCCCACCGTGACCGTCAATGTCGCGATCGAACAGATCATGCATGGCGCCCTCGTGCAGCAGGTCATCACCGCACTGAGCGAAAGCGGTATCGCGCCGAAGCGTCTGGAGCTCGATCTCGACGAAGAGGTACTGGCAGTGCCGGACGACAATGTCTCGGCCACGCTGAGTTCGCTCGCCAAGCTCGGCGTGCGCCTCGCCATCGACAACTTCGGACACGGCCTGAACTCCTTGCCGCGTCTTAAACGCTACCCCATCCAGGCCTTGAAGCTTGCACCGGAACTGGTGAGCGGCGTAGGCAAGGACGATGACTGCGACGCCGTAGTCGAGGCCATCGTGTGCATGGCCGCACCGCTGGGGCTCAAGGTTCTTGCCCGCGGGGTCGAGAACGAGGCGCAACAGTCCTTCCTCCTCGCGCTTGGCTGCGAACTCCAACAGGGGCCACTGTTCGGCGCACCCATGGCCGACGTCGAGTTCGCCCGTTTTCTCTCGGGTCAGCTTTTTTGTTAGGATCGCTGCGGGTCCGGGCTTGAAACTTCACTTCCATGCAACAGGCAGACAAATCCACGATGCTCGACAAGGCACGCTATATCGTCGTTGAAGGGCCGATCGGCGCAGGCAAGACCTCGCTCGCCATCCGCCTGGCGGAGCATCTGCAGGCCAACACCCTGTTCGAGCAACCCGAAGCCAACCCCTTCCTGGCGCGCTTCTACCAGAATGCCGAGCGCTGGGCGATGTCGACGCAGCTCTCCTTCCTGTTTCAGCGCATCGACCAGCTCGCAGCGCTGCCTCAGGACGATGCCGAAGCACCCCGCATCGTCTCCGACTTCCTGCTTGAGAAAGACCCCCTCTTTGCCAGCCTGAACCTCACCGACGAAGAGCGTGCGCTCTATCAGCGCGTGTTCGACGCCATGAAACCGGCCGCGCCGCCCAAGCCGGATCTGGTGATCTACCTGCAGGCACGGGCCGATACCCTGGTCGAGCGCATCCGCAAGCGCGGCATGGAGGCCGAACGACGTATCACCGAAGCCTACCTCGAACGCGTAGCCGACCACTACGCACGGTTCTTCTACCAGTACGAAGACGCACCCTTGTTCGTCGTCGATGCTGGCATACTCAATCCGGTTGATAATGAGGCTGACTTCGAACTGCTGGTCGACCGCCTGCGCAACATGCGCAGTTATCGCGAGTTTTTCGCCTACGCGGGCTAAGCTGTCGGACCGCACGTTCAATTCCTGCTTGTGCATTGCACCAGTTTGGTGAAAACTGCGCCCTCCTTTCAGGAGCGAACGATGAGCTACCTCCAGGACAACAAACCGATCACCCTGTTCGAGCTGGGCAAGATGCGCGCCGAAGGCCGCAAGATTGCCATGCTCACCTGTTATGACGCGAGCTTTGCCACGCTGGTAGAGCGCTGCGGCGTGGACGTGGTACTGGTGGGCGACTCCCTCGGCAACGTGCTCCAGGGCCAGAAGTCCACGCTCCCGGTCACCATGGACCACATGGTGTATCACACCGAATGCGTCGCGCGCGGATGCAACCGTCCGTTCATCGTGGCCGACATGCCCTTTGGCAGTTACCACGAGAGCCCGGCGCAGGCCATGCGCAATGCCGCGCGACTGTTGGCCGCCGGCGCGCAGATGGTCAAGCTCGAGGGTGGCGAGTTCATGGCCGAAACGGTGCATTTCCTGGTCGAACGCGGCGTCCCGGTATGCGCCCATATTGGTCTGACACCGCAATCAGTCCATCAACTGGGCGGCTATCGGGTTCAAGGCCGCAACGAAGCCGGCGCCGAACGCCTCAAGTCCGACTCGCGCGCGCTCGAGGATGCCGGCGCAGGCCTGATGGTCATGGAAATGGTGCCGGCGACGGTAGCCACCGAAATCACCTCCATTCTCAAGTCGATGGCCACCATCGGCATTGGCGCCGGCCCATCGTGCGATGGCCAGGTCCTCGTACTGCATGACCTGCTCGGCGTCTACCCGGGCAAGACGGCCCGCTTCGTGCGCAACTTCATGAACGGCGCGAGCAGTATCGACGAGGCCGTCGGCAGCTACGTCGCTGCAGTCAAGGATGGCAGCTTCCCGGCAGCGGAACATTGCTACTGAAGCAATCCGCTCGCGGACATCAAGAGGTTCAATACATGCAGATTCACACCACGATCGAGTCGCTGCGTGCAGCCCGCGCCAAAGCCGGCCGTGTCGCCCTGGTGCCCACCATGGGCAATCTTCACGAGGGACACATCGCGCTGATGCGGCAGGCCGGAGCTCAAACCGACTGCGTGATCGCCAGCATCTTCGTCAATCGACTGCAGTTCGGCCCCAGCGAGGACTTCGACAAGTATCCGCGCACGCTCGAATCCGACTGCGAGAAGCTGGAGGCAGCAGGGGTCAAGCACCTGTTCGCGCCCGACGAAAAGGTGATGTATCCGCAAGTGCAGCACTATCACGTCGATCCCGCGCCGGCCCAGGTCTCGATTCTCGACGGCGAATTCCGTCCGGGACACTTCCGGGGCGTCGCCACCGTGGTGCTGAAACTGCTCAATATCGTGCAGCCCGACGTGGCCCTGTTCGGCAAGAAGGACTATCAGCAGCTGATGGTGCTGTCGAACATGGTGCGCGAACTGGCGCTCCCGATCGAGGTTGTGCCCGGTGAGACCGTACGTGCCGAAGACGGCCTCGCGCTGTCCTCCCGCAATGGCTACCTGACGGCCGAGCAGCGTGCCGAGGCGCCTGCCCTTCACCGCCTGCTGACACGCATCAGCGCGGCGGTACGCAGCGGTGACCACGACTTCCTGAAGCTCGAAACCGAGGCAATGAGCGAACTCGCGGCGCGCGGCTGGAAACCCGACTACGTTGCCATTCGCCACCGCGCAGACCTTCAGCCGCCGGTACATGCCAACGATCCGCTGGTTGTGCTCGCGGCGGCAAGGCTTGGTGTGACCCGACTGATCGACAACCTCGAAATCTGAGCCGCGGTGTCACATCAGGGTTCGCCCTGCCTTGCAAGCTGACGCGTAACATCTCAAGCTATGACGAATCAGAATCGCCCCTGAAGGCGAGTGGCAGTAAAGACCCAGAGGAGGAAACCCGGAGATGACGACTACCGTAGGACAGATTCTTGCCCAGAAGGGCAACAAGGCCATGGCAGTGCTACCCAACAGCTCCGTGCTCGACGCGTTGCAGATCATGGCGGAACACGACATCGGCGCAGTGCTCGTTATCGAGGGCGAGCGTCTGGTGGGCATCTTCACGGAGCGCGACTACGCACGCAAGGTCGTGCTCAAGGGCCTCGTATCGCGCGACGTAAAAATCCGTGAACTGATGACCCCCAACCCGCGCACGGTCACGCCGTCGTGCACGGTCGATGAGGTCATGCAGACCATGACGGAAAACCGCTTTCGTCACCTGCCGGTTGTCGAAGACGGCAAGATCGCCGGCATCGTGACCATCGGCGACATGGTGAAATGCATCGTCAGCCAGCAACAGGCCACCATTGATCAGTTGTCGAGCTACATCGCCGGCGATCTCGCGACCTGAGTCTCGTCTGGCGGAGGCCCCTGAAAGGGGCTCATCCGCCAGCAGACAGCCCTGCAGGCTCAGTTCAGAGCCTTGCCCACAACCTCTGCAACATCCGGCGACAACCCTTCAGACGCCAGCACGCGCTCGAGTTGCGGCCGGATGCTGGCCTGCAACTCAGGGGTGTAACGCCGCCAGTTCTCCAGCGCCCGCGCCATACGCGAAGCCACCTGCGGATTGGTCGCATTGAGCGCAATCACCTGATCGGCCCAGAACCGGTGCCCACTGCCGTCCGCGGCATGGAACTCGCCCGCGTTGGCACGGAAGAAGGTGCCGAGCAAGGCATAGACCTTGTTCGGATTCGACAGGCTGAAGGCCGGATCAGCCATCAAGGCGCGCACCCGCTCCACAGTCGGCTCTGCCGCATCGCTCCAGCGCCAGGCACCGGCCTGCAGCGCAAACCACTTGTCGAGCACCAGGGGGTCCTTGAGATAGCGCTGATGGAATGCCTGCAGCGCAGCCTCGCGTGCGGCACCGGAGACCTGCGCGAGCGCAGCCAGCGCACCGAAACGCTCGGTCATGTTGGTCGCGGCATCGAAGCGCGCCTGCGCCAGCACCAGGCCCTGAGCATCGCCCGCAGCGGCCAGATAGCGCAGGGCCAGATTGGCCAGCGCACGGCGACCGGCGTCCGCCGGGTGGTAGCGATATTCGCCCGGCACCTGCATTGCAGCGAACAGGGCGCGCCACTCATCGGCCAGGACAGCGCCCAGATGGCGCGTAAGCCCGACCAGCGCAGCGCGCAGCGCCTGCGGATCGGCAACAGTCATGCGCTCGAGCAGGAAGCCTTCGGCCGGCATGGCCAGCGCTTGAGCACGGAAGGCAGGGTCGAGCGCCGTGTCTTCGAGCAGCGTGCGGAAAGCCGCAACGAAGGCCTCGGGCACAGCCTGCATGGCACCGCCGGCAGAGGCCAGGATGATGCGCTCGCTGTAACGCTGCGCGGCATCCCAGCGGTTGAAGGGGTCGCTGTCGTGAGCCATGCGGAATGCCAGGCGCGCATCGTCTTCGTCCAGCTCCAGAATCACTGGCGCCGAGAAGCCTCGCAGCAGCGAGGGCACGGGCTCGGCTGCAAGACCGATGAAACGGAAGTACTGCTCGGCCGAGTTCAGCGCCAGCACCCGCGTCGTTGCACCCGGCTGAGCCTCACCCTCCAGCTGCAGTGCGCAGTCACGCCCGTCCGGACCGATCAGGCCGAGCGCCACCGGAATCACCAGCGGCTGCTTCTCGGCCTCGCCCGGAGTCGGCGGCGTATGCTGACTCAGGCTCAGCGTGTAGCTGCCGCTGGCCGCATCCCACGCGCCGGAGGCCCGCAGGCGTGGCGTGCCGGACTGGCTGTACCAGTGCATGAACTGGTCGAGATCGCGACCATTGGCCTCGGCCATCGCATCGACGAAATCGTCGCAGGTCACGGCGCAGCCGTCGTGATAGCTGAAGTACAGATCCATGCCGTTGCGGAAACCCTCGGGCCCGAGCAGGGTGTGCAGCATGCGGATCACTTCCGCCCCCTTCTCGTACACCGTGGCGGTGTAGAAGTTGTTGATCTCCTGATAGCTGTCGGGGCGGATCGGGTGCGCCATCGGCCCGCCGTCTTCCGGGAACTGTGCCGCACGCAGCACCCGGACATCGTCGATGCGCTTCACCGCCCGCGCCGAGGCAGCGCCTTCGGGGCCGGCTGCGCGGGCGAGCATGTCGGCCGAGAACTGCTGGTCACGGAACACGGTGAGGCCTTCCTTGAGCGTGAGCTGGAACCAGTCGCGGCAGGTCACGCGGTTACCCGTCCAGTTGTGGAAGTACTCATGCGCCACCACACTCTCGACGTTCTCGTAGTCGATGTCGGTTGCGGTGTCCGGCTTGGCCAGCACGAACTTGGTGTTGAAGATGTTGAGGCCCTTGTTCTCCATCGCCCCCATGTTGAAATCGGCCACTGCAACGATCATGAAGCGGTCGAGATCGAGCTCGAGGCCGAAGGTTGTCTCGTCCCAGCGCATCGAGTGGACGAGCGAATCCATCGCATGCTCGCAGCGGTCGAGATTGCCTTCCTCCACCCACACCTGGAGCAGCACCTTGCGTCCGGACGCGGTTTCCACCTCGCGCTCGAGCGCGACCAGCTTTGCCGCCACCAGTGCAAACAGGTAGGACGGTTTGAGGAAGGGGTCTTCCCATTTCGCGTAATGGCGCCCGTCCGGCAGCTCACCCTGCTCGAGCAGGTTGCCATTCGACAACAGCACCGGGCAGGCCTCACGGTCGGCGTCGAGGGTGACGGTAAAGCGCGCCATCACATCCGGGCGGTCGGGGAAGCAGGTAATGCGGCGAAAACCCTCCGCCTCGCACTGCGTGAAGAAGCCGCCGTTCGACAGGTAGAGCCCGGAGAGCGTGGTGTTGGCTTTCGGATTGACCCGGGTGACCACCTCAAGCGTCACCGATTGCGCAGGACTGGCCACATCGATCTCGAGCAGGGAGCCCTTTTCGCGCAGCGCGCCAGCCGCCGGCGTCACCCCGTCGATGCTCAGCGAGACGCGCTCCAGCGCCTCGCCCCACAGCCGGATGGGACCATCGACAGCTGCAGCCGGGTTGCGCACGCAAATCATGCGGTTGGTGACGATCGTGGCCGTGGGCTCGAGCCGGAAATGGAGGTCGATGCGCGTGACACTCCAGGCCAGGGGCTGGTAATCGACCCGTTGAATGGTGGGGGCTTGTTCGGTTCTCATTCTGACTCCGGCTTTGGCTGCGACTTGCGGCGAAACCGGAAGTGTAAGGCGCCCGGGGCCACATGCCCAACCACAAGACGAACGTGCGTAATGAAGCAAAGCCGGAAAACGGGAACCGCTCGCCCCGACGAACTCGGTCGCCGAAGTCAGTTACTGAAGTCAGTTACTGAAGTCAGTTACTGAAGTCAGTCGCCGAACTCAATCGAACTCGCGGTCGGTCACCATGACATCGCCGTTGGACTGGGCGAGGATGTGTTTGGTCACGCTACCCAGCAGCAACTCTTCGAGCAAGCCCAGCCCGCGCTTGCCGATCACGATCAGGTCACAATCCTGCTCCTGCTCCTGCGCGAGAATCGTGGCAGCCGCATCTCCGTGCAAGACGATGCGACGAACACCTGCGTCCCCCAGCCCCGCGGCATCCACGAGGGCATTCATTTTCTCGACGGCCTCACGCTTGGCGGTTACCCGCAGGGCAGCCAGGGCGTCGCTCTCGACGCCGGCGTAACGCAGCTTGCCTTCAAAAGGCACTTCGAATGCGTGCAGCAGGATCAGATCGGCCTTTGGCGCCACTGAGCGGGCAAAACGCAACGCATCTGCGGAGCGCGGCGAAAAATCGACCGGAACCAGTACGCGCTGATAGTTTTCATGCGGCATCTGCTTGACCACCAGCATGGCCCGTGAGCTCTTGCTCAGCATGCGCTCGGTCGTCGTCCCGAGCAGCCACTCGCGAACCACGCTCGATCCGCGAGCGCCCAACACCAGCAGGTCCGCATCGATGACCTCCGCGTATTCGCTCAGCTCCGACATCACCGCACCGGTAGCCAGATGCATGTCGACCCTGGCGCCATAGCGCTGGCCGATATCATCGACCAGTTCGCGGACCTCGCCACGCACCTCGTCGAGCAGACGCGCCGCCACGTCACCGGTACCGACATCGACCAGATGCCGCAAGGCGTTAAGCCCGCTGCCATTCACCACGTGGGCAATCGACAGCCGGGCACCGACCTCGCTTGCCACCATTGCAGCACGCTCCGCCGCGTGCCGCGCAAAGGCGGAAAGATCACTTGCCGCAAGCAGCGTACGAATCGATTGCATGGATCACCCTCCCTCATCTCATCCGGAATCGCTGCCGACCCCGGTCCGTTATCGAATTGCGCCCCGCGCGGGCTTTACCGGCTCAGAGCCTGCGCAGCATGACTTTCTCCGCCTCGATCACCAGCAGCACGATGATGCCGAACAGCAGAATCCGTACCCACTCGTCCATCCCCAGCGCCTCGGTACCGAAGAGTGCCTGCATCGCCGGCAGGTAGGTGAACAGCGCCTGGCAAATCAGCAGCAAGGCAATTGCATACAGCACGTAGCGATTACCGAAGAAGCCCTCGCGATTGAGGATGGATCCGTAAAAGCTGCGCACATTGAACAGATAGAAGACCTCGCCGATCAGGATCGCATTTACGGTCACCGTCCTTGCGGCCTCCAGTCCGGCACCACGATTGAGTTCCCACAGGAACAGCCCCATCCCGCCCGCGACCAGCAATACGCCGACGAACACGATACGCCATACCAGGAAACGGGTCAGCAGCGGCTCCATGGGGTCACGCGGCGGACGCTGCATGATGTCGCGCTCGGGCGCCTCGAAGGCGAGCGCTAGCGAGAGCGTCACCGCCGTGATCATGTTCACCCACAGGATCTGTGCCGGCGTAATCGGCATCGTAAGGCCGAACAGCACCGCAGCCAAAACCATTGCCCCCTGACCGATATTGGTGGGCAGGATGAACACGATCGCCTTCTTGAGGTTGTCGTACACCCGCCGCCCCTCCTCCACCGCAGCGGCCACCGACGCAAAGTTGTCGTCGGCAAGGACCATCTCGGCCGCCTCCTTGGCCGCCTCGGTGCCCTTGCGTCCCATCGCCACGCCAACGTCGGCACGCTTGAGCGCGGGTGCATCATTGACACCGTCCCCGGTCATCGAGACCACCTCGCCCTGCGCCTGCAGCGCCTTCACCAGGCGCAACTTGTGCTCGGGGCTGGCGCGGGCAAAGATATCGACGTCGCCGACCACGCCTGCAAGCTGTGCATCATCGAGCGCTTCGATCTCCGCCCCGGTAATGACGCTCTGCGCCGAAGCCAGTCCGAGTTGCTGCCCGATCGCCCGCGCAGTGACCGCATGATCACCGGTGATCATCTTGACCCGGATGCCTGCCGACAGGCACCGGGCGACCGCGGCTACAGCCTCGTCGCGCGGCGGATCGGTCAGGCCGAGAATCGCGAGCAAGGTGAAGCCACCGGCTTCGACATTGGCGAAATCGAGCGCGCTCTGACGCTCGGTATCGTAGCGCTCGGCAATCGCCAGCAGACGCATGCCCTGTGCCGCAGCCTCCTCCATGCTGGCATACCAGCGCTCACACTGCAGGGGGCCATCAAGTTCGCCTTCACGCTGAGTCGAGCACAGGGACAGCACCCGCTCGGGCGCCCCCTTGAGCAGAATCAGCCCGCCGCCACGGTGGTCGTGGTGCAGGGTTGCCATGAAGCGGTGCTCGGACTCGAACGGGATGGCGTCGACCCGCGGCAGGGCCTCGCGCTCGAACGCCGCATCCAGACCGGCCTTGGCTGCGAGCGTCAGCAAGGCGCCCTCGGTCGGATCTCCGACCAGATGCCACAGATCATCGTCCAGCGCCAGCGTGGCGTCATTGCACAATAGCGCCGCGCGGCCAATACGCTGCAAGCCCGGACACTCAAGCGCGTCGAGTTCGCGCCCGTCGCGGCTGAAGCCGCCATGGGGCGCGTAACCCGCCCCTGAAACCGCCAGCGCCCCGTCAGCGATCAACACCTGCTGCACGGTCATCTCGTTACGCGTGAGGGTGCCGGTCTTGTCGGTGCAGATCACGGTGACCGAACCCAGCGCCTCGACCGCCGGCAGGCGGCGAATGATGGCATTGCGTCGCGCCATCGCCTGCACGCCGATTGCCAGCGTGATCGTCATGATTGCAGGCAGCCCTTCCGGGATTGCCGCGACAGCAAGACCGACCGCTGCAAGAAACATCTCGCCCGACGGATATCCCCGCACCATGACACCGAACACGTAGGTGACCGTCGCTATGGCCAGTATGGCCCACGTCAGCACACGACCAAAACCGGCCAACTGCCGCAGCAGCGGCGTACTGAGCGTTTGCACCTCGTTGAGCATCGCGCTGATGCGACCGATCTCGGTCCGCGTCGCAGTCGCCACGACCACTCCGACTGCCTGACCGTAAATGACAAGGGTTCCGGAGTAGGCCATGCAGACACGATCGCCAAGCGCTGCGCTTGCACTCACCGCTGCCGTGCCCTTTTCAACCGCGAGCGATTCGCCGGTGAGCGCTGCTTCCTCGATGCGCAAACTCCGCACCTCCAGCAGGCGCAGGTCGGCCGGCACCTTGTCACCGGAGACCAGAAAGACGATGTCTCCGGGCACCAGCGTGTCTGCCATCACCTCCTGCCGGCGTCCGTCACGCAGCACCTGGGCCTGCAGCGAGAGCATGTTGCGGATCGCATCCAGCGCACGCTCTGCCTTGCCTTCCTGAATGAAGCCGATGATGGCATTGATCACGACTACACCGAAGATCACCCCGGCGTCGACCGCGTGCCCCAGGGTTGCCGTGACAACGCCCGCAGCCAGCAACACGTAGATCAGGACATTGTGAAACTGGAGCAGAAAACGCAGCCATGGGCCGCGCCCCTTGGGCGGCGGCAGCGCATTCGGGCCGAAGCGCGATTGGCGCTCCTGAAGGTCGGCAGCACTCAGCCCGAGCCGCCGGTTCGCACTCAGGCACTCAATGGCATCGGAGGCCGGGCAGGCATGCCAATCGGCCTGCGCGCCACCCGGATCATGTTCGAATCTGGCATTCATTTACGGACACCTGGAACAGGTTCAGAAACACGGCTTACATGCTTGCACATATCTACATGCAATTGCCGCTTTGGTTCCCTTAAAACACGTGCTGCCGTGCAAATGGACGTTCGGGAAGAAGCCCGCAGCATCCGGCTTGATATAGCGCATTGCCATGGCTCCGACACTGGCGGAAACTTGAGCCATTCGTTACACGGAGGGATGTGCAATGACGCCAGAGTCGGTTCACGACATCCGCAACATCAGCCTGCTCGGCCACGCCGGCTGCGGCAAGACCTCATTGGTGGAAGCGCTGCTCGCAGCGTCCGGCGCCATTCCCAGCGGTGGCAGCGTGGCACGTGGCGACACCGTTTCAGACCACGACCCGCAGGAAAAGGCCATGGGGCATTCGCTTGCCGCAAGCCTGACCCATCTCGAATGGTCGGGTCACTGGATCAATCTGCTCGACACACCGGGGTTGCCCGACCTCGCCGGACGCGCACTCGCCACCCTCCCCGCGGTCGAAACCGCGGCGATTGTGGTCCATGCGGCAACCGGTATCGAGAGCGGAACGCGCCGCATGATGGCTGCCGCTGCGGGCAAATGCCGCATGATCGTGGTAAACGCCATCGACGCTGCCGGCACCGATTTCGCTGCACTCACGACTGCCATCGCCGACGAATTCGGCCGCGAGTGCCTGCCGATCAACCTGCCATCGGCCGACGGCAGCTCGGTTATCGATTGCTTCTTCGCACCCGACGCGTCGCTTGCAACCGCATTCTCGTCGCCCACTGCAGCCCACGACGCAATCGTCGATCAGGTGATCGAGCTCGATGAAGCGCTCATGGCGCGCTACCTTGAGCAGGGCGAAGCGCTCGACCCCGAACAGCTGCACGCGCCCTTCGAACAGGCATTGCGCGAAGGCCATCTGATTCCGGTCTGTTTCGTATCGGCCCGAACGGGCGCCGGCGTGAACGAACTGCTCGATATCCTGGGGCGGCTGATGCCCGACCCGACCGAGGGCAACCCGCCCCGCTTCATCAAGGGCGAAGGGCCGGCGGCCGTCGCCGTCAGCACCGAGCCCGATGCGGCACGACACGTCCTGGCCCATGTTTTTCAGATCAGCAACGACCCTTACCGCGGCAAGATTGCGCTGTTCCGCGTTCATCAGGGAAAGGTCGAACCCGGCAGCGCGCTCTTCATCGGCGATGCGCGCAAACCCTTCAAGGTCGCCCACCTCCTGCGCCTGCAGGGGCGGAACGTGATCGAAACCGCGCTCGCGGTGCCTGGAGACCTGTGCGCCGTGTCACGCGTCGACGAGCTCCATCGCGATGCCGTCCTGCACGACTCACACGACGAAGACCAGTTCCACCTTGCGCCGCCGACCTATCCCCAGCCGGTATTCGGGCTGGCGCTGATCGCACGCAAACCGGCTGACGAGCACAAGCTGGCCGAGGCGCTGGTGCGCCTGACTGACGAGGATCCCTGTCTGGAGGTGAGCTACGACGCACGCGGACACCACACGGTCGTGCGCGGGCTGGGCGAGCAGCACCTCAAGATCGTGCTCGACCAGCTCGCCAGTCGCTGGAACCTGCAGCTCGACACTGCCCCACCGGCAATTCCATACCGCGAGACCATCTCGGCGACAGCGGAGGCACGTTACCGCCACAAAAAGCAGAGCGGCGGTTCGGGGCAGTTCGGTGAAGTTGCCTTGCGCGTCGAGCCACTGGCTCGCGGCGAAGGTCTGCAGCTTGCCGACGAGGTGAAAGGCGGCGCCATTCCCACGCACTTCATGCCCGCCGTCGAAAAGGGCGTCCGTCAGGCGCTCACCGAAGGCGCCGTGGCGGGCTTCCCGATCCACGACCTGCGGGTAATCGTGACCGACGGCAAGCACCATGCGGTGGATTCGAACGAGATCTCGTTTTCCACCGCAGCCCGTCACGCCCTGACCGAAGCCGTGCTCGCCGCCCGCCCGCAGATCCTCGAACCCATGCTCGAGATCACGGTGAAGGTGGCGGACGACCGCTTTGGCGAGGTCAGCGCCGAGCTTGCGGGGCGCCGCGGCCACCTGACGGCTACCGACAGCCCGGCGAGCGGCTGGACCATGATCTCGGCGCGCGTGCCGATGGCCAGCATGGATGGGTTTGAAGCGCGGCTGAAAGCGATTTGCGCAGGAGAGAGCGAATTCATGATCGAAGCCGGCGGCTACGAGCCTGCCGCGGCCGAAACACAGGCACAATTGCGCCGGGAACACAGCGCACAGTAGTCCCGATGCAACGCCGGCGCGGCCTGCGGGTCACGCCGGCGAATTCATTGACCCGGCATGCCTGTTCGCCAGAAAAAACCTGAGTCGCGACCCGAAACGCAATGGAACTGTCCGAACGTCACCGCACCTACTGGCGGCGCAATCTGATGCTGACCGGCACCCTGCTGGCCATCTGGTTCGTCGGTACCTTCGTCGCCGGCTACTACGCTGTAGAGCTCAATTCCCTGAGCTTCATGGGTTTCCCGCTCGGTTTCTACGTCTTCGCGCAGGGCTCGCTGATCGCCTATCTCTTGATCATCGGCATCTACGTGCGGGTCATGAACCGGATGGACCGCCGCTACGGCGTATCCGAACGCCGCTCCTGAGCCGGCTCCGGCCTGCTTGCCGAGCCGCGAATCTGCCTCAGCAAGCCATGAGCCCCAATCCCGCAACCTTCCGACGGGCGCTTACTGCCCCTGCTTCTCCGCAGCGGATGCAGGCTTGCCGCGCTTCTTGATCACCATCGGATGAGCTTGCCGGCTGAGAATGAAATCAGCGAAAAACTTGCACCAGATCGTGCTGCCAGCAACTGCGCTCCAGGTCTCGTAGTCAGGCGCAGTTCCGCCAACGCCAAACGCGATATACAAAACAACCCAGCCGACGATGAAAATGATGATGCCGGCGCCAATCAGGTTGATCGCTGCTGCATAGGGTGCGTACTTTTCAGGATTGGGTGGTGCCTCGCCACGCTTGAGCGCAACCTCGGAAAAATCCCGCTTGAAGACGATGCGCCACGCACGTCTCATCCAGAAGAAAGTGATAGGAAACAAGGCCAGGAAAAGAATCCAGGTAATGGCAACACTAATAGTCATCAGGCACTCCTCTTATACAGGCTTGCAGACACACCGAAATTGCCCGCAAGGTGCCACAAAACAAAAAACCCCGCCATTGAATCCGGCAGGGTTTTACCTGCATCGCGCGCCTCGCTGGGAGCCACGCGATGCAGACTAACTACATGCGTGCTTAGTGCGCGCCGTCGACCGCCTTGGAACCGCGGGGGATACGAACGCTTTCGACCAGAGCCTGGATGTGCTCGGGCGGCTCTTTCGTAACCTTATCGACCATGAAGGCAACTGCGAAGTTCACCAGTGCGCCGATTGCACCGAACGCTTCCGGCGTGATGCCGAAGAAGGAGTTCGGGCCGCCGATCATGTCGGTGAATTCAGTACCCTTGATGAAGAAGATACCCTTGTGAGCGAACACGTAGAACAGGGTGAGGAGCAGGCCGGAAAGCATACCGGCAATGGCGCCTTCCTTGTTCATCTTCTTCGAGAAGATACCCATCATGATGGCCGGGAACAGCGAGCTACCAGCAATACCGAAGGCCAGAGCCACGGTACCGGCGGCGAAGCCCGGGGGGTTCAGACCGAGATAACCGGCCAGAACAATCGCGAAAGCCATGGAGATCTTGCCCACGAGCAGTTCGTTCTTGTCCGAGATATCCGGATTGATCACGTTCTTCACCAGGTCATGCGACACGGCGGACGAGATGGCCATCAGCAGACCGGCAGCCGTGGAGAGCGCAGCAGCCAGACCACCTGCAGCGATCAGTGCGATCACCCAGTTGGGCAGCAGTGCGATTTCCGGGTTGGCCAGCACGATGATGTCGGGGTTGACCGTCAGCTCGTTGCCTTTCCAGCCCGCAGCTTCAGCCTTGGCCTTGGATTCGGCGTTGGCAGTCGGCTTGTCGTTGTAGTACTGGATGCGACCGTCGCCGTTCTTGTCTTCGAAGGCCAGCAGACCGGTTTGCTCCCAACGCTTCATCCAGGCCGGACGCTTTTCAGCTTCGAGGCTGGCTTCGGCAGCGTACAGATCACCACCCGCCGCAACAGCGGAGTTCACCGTGGCGTGGAGGTTGTACTTGGCCATGGCGGCAACG
Organism: Parazoarcus communis; assembly: GCF_003111665.1. Taxonomy (NCBI): domain Bacteria; kingdom Pseudomonadati; phylum Pseudomonadota; class Betaproteobacteria; order Rhodocyclales; family Zoogloeaceae; genus Parazoarcus; species Parazoarcus communis. Next base: position 94,582 of record NZ_CP022188.1, read on the forward strand.
CCAGGTGCAGTCGTGTACAGCAGGGCGATGAAGACCAGCGCCCAACCAGCGGACGAACGTGCATCCTTGACCTTCGGCACGGTGAAGAAGCGAACGATCACGTGCGGCAGGCCTGCAGTACCGATCATCAGCGACACGGTGTAGACAAACATGTTGAGCGTGCTGCCCGGAACAGAGGTCGTGTATTCACCGAAGCCGAGATCCGTCACCACTTGGTCGAGACGCATCAGCAGGGTCGTATCGGTACCGACCAGCGTACCGCCAAGACCGATCTGCGGCAGGACGTTGCCCGTCAGTTGCAGCGAGATGAACAGCGCCGGAACCGTGTAGGCCAGGATCAGAACAACGTACTGGGCTACCTGGGTGTAGGTAATGCCTTTCATGCCGCCGAACACGGCGTACATGAACACAATGCCCATACCGATGTAGATACCGGTGTCGTTGGTCACGCCGAGGAAGCGCGAGAAGGCCACACCCACACCCGTCATCTGACCGATAACGTAGGTGATGGAAGCGGTCAGCAGGCAGACCACCGCAACAGTACTGGCAGACTTCGAGTAGAAGCGATCGCCAATGAACTGGGGCACGGTGAATTTGCCGAACTTGCGCAGGTACGGTGCAAGCAGCATCGCCAGCAGAACGTAGCCGCCGGTCCATCCCATCAGGAACAGACCGCCGCCGTAGCCCATGTTGGAAATGAGGCCGGCCATCGAGATGAAGGACGCTGCCGACATCCAGTCAGCGCCGGTTGCCATGCCGTTGGCGATCGGGTGAACTCCGCCGCCCGCGACATAGAACTCGCTGGTGCTACCGGCACGCGCCCAGATGGCGATGCCGATGTACAGCGCAAAACTCGCGCCGACCACCACATAAGTAATTGTCTGAAGATCCATGTGTCCGCCCCTTACTCTTCGTCAACGTCAAATTGCTTGTCGAGATCACCCATCTTCTTCGCATAGTAGAAAATGAGGACGACGAACACATAAATCGACCCTTGCTGCGCGAACCAGAATCCCAACGGGTAGCCACCAAGGTGGATGTTGTTGAGCATCGGCGCGAAGAGAATGCCGGCGCCAAATGAAACCAAGAACCAGATGATCAGGATCTTGGTTAACAGCGCCAGCGTAGCCTTCCAATAGGCTGAACTGTTGTTTTCCATACTGTCTCCTCTCGATGATTGTTGCCTGCCTTGCGACCGGACGGGCCGAAATCAGGCCAGCCGACAAAACTGCAGGAGGATTATATGAATGCGGATCTTACTTCTGGCTTACAAAGGGAAACTTCTTCGTCAGCTTCAACGAACAGCCATGCGCAGGTCGCCCCCCAGCGAAGACTGGAAAGAGAGAAATCCATGCTGCCTGCCTCCTGATTGCCGCGTAATATTCACCCACGCCGGTCACGGCGCTTACAGGAAAACGCCGATGCCCTGATGCCCCCTCCGGTGCTAGGCTTGCGGCGATATTTTTCCGGCACGGGAGCCATGATGTACAAACATATTCTGGTCGCAATCGACGATAGCGAGACCTCGGCCAAAGCCCTCGACGAAGCCATCGCGCTGGCGCGACTTCACGACGCGGTACTGGAGATCGCTCACGCGGTGGATGAGTCCATGCTGCAGGCGTTTTCAAATCACGGCGTGACGCTGGTGGACCACGGAAAGATGCAGGACGCCCTGCTCGATGGCGGGCGCGAGACCCTGAAGACTGCAATGGAAACTGCGCGCGCTGCGGGCCTGACGCCGCGCGAGCGTTTTCTTGCGGCTGAGGATCTGCATGCCGCGGACCAGATCGCACTGGCCGTTGAAAAATCCGGCGCCGACCTGCTGGTCGTCGGCTCGCACGGGCGCCGCGGCTTCCGTCGCATGCTGCTCGGCAGCGTGGCCGAGAACCTGGTGCGCAAGGTGCACGTGTCGGTGCTGATTGTGCGCGGCGAGCACTGACCCGGGCTTCATCTGCCATGAAAAACCCCCGTCATCCTTTCGGATGCGGGGGTTTCTTATTTCGCAGCGAGTCTGGCTCCAGGCACGACAGGCCGGAGCGGAATCACATGCGTTCGATCATTGCATCACCGAACGCGGAGCAACTGACTTCGGTTGCACCATCCATCAGACGGGCAAAGTCGTAGGTCACGACCTTGTCGCCAATTGCCGCTTCCATCGACTTGATGACCAGATCGGCCGCTTCGGTCCAGCCCAGATGGCGCAGCATCATTTCGGCTGACAGGATCAGCGAACCGGGGTTCACCTTGTCGAGGCCGGCATACTTGGGCGCGGTGCCGTGGGTTGCCTCGAAGCAGGCATACTGGTCGGAGATGTTCGCCCCCGGCGCAATGCCGATGCCGCCAACCTGCGCAGCGAGCGCATCGGAGATGTAGTCGCCGTTGAGGTTGCAGCAGGCAATCACGTCGTACTCGCCCGGACGCAGCAGGATCTGCTGCAGGAACGCGTCTGCGATCGCGTCCTTGACGATGATCTCGCGGCCCGTCTTCGGGTTCTTGAAGCTGCACCACGGACCTCCATCGATCGGCGCCGCACCGAACTCGGTCTTTGCCAGTTCGTAGGCCCAGTCACGGAAGCCACCCTCGGTGTACTTCATGATGTTGCCCTTGTGCACGATGGTGACGCTTCTGCGGTCGTTGTCGATCGCGTACTTGATCGCTGCGCGCACCAGCCGGGTGGTCCCTTCCTTCGAGACCGGCTTGATGCCGATGCCCGAGGTATTCGGGAAGCGGATCTTGGTCACGCCCATCTCTTCGGTCAGGAACTTGATGACCTTCTTCGCCCCTTCGGACTCGGCCTGCCACTCGATGCCGGCGTAGATGTCCTCGGTGTTCTCGCGGAAGATCACCATGTCGGTCTTGGTCGGATCCTTCAGCGGCGAGGGGACGCCCTTGAAGTAGCGCACCGGGCGCACGCACTGGTACAGGTCAAGCTCCTGGCGCAGCGCCACGTTCAGCGAGCGGATGCCGCCACCGACGGGCGTCGTCATCGGCCCCTTGATCGAAACCGAGAACTCCTTGAGTGCGTCGAAGGTTTCCTTCGACAGCCATTCGTCTGGACCGTAGATCTGGGTGGACTTCTCGCCGGCGAAGACCTCCATCCAGTGAATCTTCTTCTTGCCGCCATAGGCCTTGTCGACCGCGGCGTCGATCACCTTGATCATGACCGGCGTGATGTCCACGCCAATGCCATCACCTTCGATGAACGGGATGATCGGATTGTCGGGGATCGGCTGCCCCGGTACGATTTTCTGGCCGCCGGTGGGCACCGTGATTTTGGATTCGCTCATTGCAGTTCCCTCGCTGGACTCTGTTGATCTTTCGAAGGGTGCGGCTGTCATCGACAGCCGGGACGAAAGGACTTGTCTCTGGAGCCCCGTCGCCACGCCACCGAGCAATGATTATCTATGATATCCGGCACGTCCGAAACAATACGCACTAGCTTGCACGAGAAGCGCGAATGATAAAATCCAGACCAGCCCCGAGCACCATCCGGGCAATCGCAAACGAGTCCTGACGGAGGAGAGCGGGGATGGATGCACCAATGGGAGAAAATCCGGTTGCGCAGGCGATCGCGCAAACCCTGATCGAAGGCTTCAACAAGCACTACCGGATTTTTCGCGACACATCCCGGCGGGCAAAGGAGTACTTCGAGTCGGGTGAATGGCAGGCACAACTCGACGCAGTGCGCGAGCGTGTGCAGTTTTACGACGGCCGGGTGAACGAAACCGTTGCCCGCCTGCACGGGGAGTTCGACGCAGATTCGCTCGACGACACCACCTGGCAGCAGGTCAAACTCCACTTCATCGGCATGCTGATCCGGCACAAGCAACCCGAGCTCGCCGAAACCTTTTTCAACTCGGTGTGCTGCAAGATCCTGCATCGCACCTACTTCAACAACGATTACATCTTCGCGCGGCCGGCAAGTTCGACCGAATACATCGACTCCTACCCGCCAGTGTATTCCAGCTACTACCCGCAGGAAGCCGGGCTGCGCGCCACGGTAAGGAACATCATCGAAGACTTCGACTGGCAGCGCCCGTTCGAGGATCTCGAACGCGATGTCGACTTCATCGTGCGCACCACTCAAGCGCATCTGGCGTCCTGGCCCGAGATGGAGGTCAACTGCCAGATCCAGGTCCTGTACTCCGCCTTCTATCGCAACAAGACTGCCTACATCATCGGCAAGGCGATCAACGGCTATCAGGAATACCCCTTCACGCTGGCAGTGCGCCATACGCCGTCGGGCAAGCTCTTCATCGACACCCTGCTGCTCGACCCATGGCGCATCTCGGTGCTGTTTTCGCTGTCGCGCGCCTACTTCATGGTCGAAATGGAAGTGCCCTCGGGCTATGTCCAGTTTCTGCGTTCGATCATGCCCAACAAGCCGCGCAGCGAGATCTACACCATGCTTGGCCTCGGCAAGCAGGGCAAGACGATGTTCTTCCGCGATCTGGTCTCGCACCTGCGCCACTCGAACGACCAGTTCAGCATCGCGCCGGGCATTCGCGGCCTTGTGATGCTGGTATTTACGCTGCCGTCCTACCCCTATGTGTTCAAGATCATCAAGGACGTCTTCGGGGCATCGAAGAACATGGACCGCGCCACCGTCAAACGCAAGTACCTGATGGTGAAGCATGTCGACCGGGTCGGGCGCATGGCCGACACACTGGAGTTTTCCTACGCCGCACTGCCGCTGTCGCGCTTCCATCCAGACCTGCTCGAAGAGCTGAGCCGTCTGGCACCGACATCGTTCGAGCTCGATGGCGACTCGGTGGTCATCAAGCACCTTTACATCGAACGCCGCATGACACCGCTCAACATCCATCTCGAGCATGCGAGCGACGAAGGCGTGGAACACGCGGTGCGCGAGTACGGCAACGCGATTCGCGAGATGGCAATCGCCAACATCTTCCCGGGCGACATGCTATGGAAGAACTTCGGCGTCACCCGCTACGGTCGCGTGGTCTTCTACGATTACGACGAGATCGAGTACATGACGGACATGAACTTCCGCGCCATCCCGCCGGCACCCTATGAGGAAATGGAGATGGCGGCCGAGCCCTGGTACTCGACCGGCCCCATGGATGTATTCCCGGAAGAGTTCGCCACCTTCCTGCTCGGCACCCCTCGCATTCGCAAGGCCTTTCTGAAGCATCACCGCGACCTGCTGGCGCCGGACTTCTGGCGCAAGGCACAGGACAGCATTCGCAGCGGCCATGTGGAGGACTTCTTCCCCTACCCGCAGGAGTTGCGCTTCTGCAATCTCTACCCGGCGCAGGCAGGACAGGCACCAGCATCAGACACTGAGTGAGCATGGCCGTGCTGGGCAGGCGCGTAGCCCTGCCCAGCACCGGATTCAGCTCAATCGCCGTAATGCTCCGCTTGCCACAAACCGACGGACGGCCGCGCGCCGCCCGTCGTCCCGAAGCTCAGACCGCCACGCCCGGATTGCCGTCCATGCCCTTGAGCGAGGGCAGGTTCAGCGGACGCTGCGAGATGACCTTCTGCGCCCGCAGGTAGTTGGCCACCACATCCCATACCGCAGGCCCGGAATCCTTCGCGGCCTCCGACACCGGCGCCCAGCCCGCCACCTTGTAGGTCTTGCCGGGCTCGATGCGCTTACCCTTGAGCATCATGTTGTCGATGCGCTTGCCCATGCCCGCGTTCGGGTCGCAGCTGTACTGCAGACCGCCAACACGCACCATGTCGCCCCCCTGCTGATAGTAGGGATCGGGGTTGAACAGGTTGTCGGCCACGTCTTCGAGCACCGTCTTGATCATCTCGCCGCTCATGTCGGTCACCGTCGTCCACGGATAGGTGATCGCGGTCTGGTCGAGCAGGTGCTCCATGGTGATGGTGTCGCCCGGCAGCAGCGAGGTGCCCCAGCGGAAGCCGGGCGAAAACGCGATTTCGGCGTCTTTCTCCGCGATCAGCGCATCGACCAGCAACTGATCCCAGGAACCGTTGAAATTGCCCCGGCGATAGAGCATGCCTTCGGTCACCGCCAGCTTTTCGGAGAGCTTCTCGATGAAGGGGGCACGCACCTTGTCGATGAAGTCGGCCATCTCCTTGTCCGCGGGCAGCATGTTCGCGAACACGGGAAGCAGCTTGTAGCGGAAATCCACAACCTTGCCGCCCCGTACGTCGAAATCCATCACACCGAGGAACTTGCCGTTGGAGCCCGCATTGGTCACCAGGGTCTTGCCACCGGGGTTGGTCACCACGGTCGGCGCCGGCATGCCATCGTGCGTATGTCCGCCGAAGATCGCATCGATCCCGGTTACACGCCCAGCGAGCTTTAGGTCCACGTCCATGCCATTGTGCGAGAGCACGACGACGACCTGTGCGCCTTCTGCGCGGGCGGCATCCACAGCCTCCTGCATGCCCTGCTCCTGGATGCCGAAGCTCCAGTTCGGCGTCATCCAGCGCGGATTCGCGATCGGCGTGTAGGGGAAGGCCTGACCGACGATTGCCACCGGAATGCCGTTGATGTTCTTGATCACATAGGGCTTGAACACCGGGTCTTCGAAGTCGGTCGTGCGCACGTTCTGCGCCACGATGTCGATCTTGCCGGCGAAGTCCTTCTCCTCGATTTCCTTCACCCGGTCGGCGCCGTAGGTGGACTCCCAGTGCAGCGTCATCACATCCACACCGAGCAGCTTGCAGGCATCGACCATGTCCTGCGCATTGGTCCACAAGGCCGTGCCCGAGCCCTGCCAGGTGTCTCCGCCGTCCAGCAGAAGCGCGCCCGGCCGACTGGCCTTCATGCGCTTGACCAGGGTGGACAGATGCGCGAACCCGCCCACCTTGCCGTAATTCCTCGCGGCTTCGACGAAGTTCAGATAGGTGAAGGCATGCGCCTCGGCGCCACCCGGCTTGACCCCAAAGGCCTTGAGGAAGCCTTCGCCCACCACATGTGGTGGTTTGCCGAGCATGTCGCCCACACCCAGATTGACGTTGGGTTCGCGGAAGTAAATCGGCATCAGCTGCGCGTGACAGTCGGTCATGTGCAGAAGGCTGACGTTGCCGAACTTTGGCAGTTCGTAAAGCTTCTCTGCAGCCGCTTCGGCGCGCGCAATATCGCTGTGCAAGGTCATGCCACCTGCAGAGGCAATGGCCAGGAGCTGAAGAAATTCGCGGCGATTCATGCTCATGATCTGAATCCTTACGTCATGAAAATGGACGAAAAACGGAAATTCGGGCGGAAAAAAGCCCGGGCCGTATCACGGCCCGGGCCGGAGTGGGTCGATTGTCAGCGCTTGTTGACGGGAGACTCGGGATCGAACAGGTAGGCCATCACGTGGCGAATCTGCTCTTCAGTGAGGATGCCGCCATAGCCGTTACGCGGCATGTCGCTGCACGCGTTGTAGGCCTTGGAGTTCCACAGCTTGCCCCAGGTGTACTTGACGATCTCTTCCGAGTTGCCGCGGATTTTGGCGTAGCCCTCGAGACTGACGCCGATGGTGCCTTCTGACACCTCGTTCGGGTCCATCGCGTGACAGTTGTAGCAGCCGCCACCGTTGTTGTCGGGCGTCTTGTCGGTCCACGTAAGGCCACGACCGCTGGCCGCGATCTTCTGCCCTTCCTTCCAGTCGCCACCTGTGTAGTTGCCGTCGGACGGCCACTTGATCGTCTTCATCTCGGCGGCTTCGAGCCGCTTCATGGTCTCCGCGTCGAGCGGCGTCAGGCTGGAGCAGGCCTTCTGGATCGCATCCTGCTTCTGGCGATCGAGTGAAGCGATGCCGCTGGCCTTGAACGAGCTCACCATCATCTGCTCGACCTTGCCTTGAATCTCGTCGGCGTGGGCGAAGGATGCGGCAAGCACGAGCGGGAGCGCACAGATCAGTTTCTTCATGTCATGTCCTCCTTAGCGCTTCACACCGGGCCACTGGGCCGCGGCACCGTTACCCTTGCCCGCCATGAACACCGACAGCGCAATCGTCACATCCGAAGCGAACACCGGCTCGGCCGTGCGTTGCTGGCGGAAGCAGTCCCACAGGCGGTGCTGCATGGTCCAGAACTGCGAGTTGGACACACGGTAGGCCGGCCACGATCCCCAGCCCGCCGCTGCGCCCTCGGGCTTGGTGATGTTGGGCAGCGACGTCGCACGGATGCGCTTGTCGTCCTGGCTGTGGCAGGTGGAGCAGGCAAAATCCATCGAACCGGTGCGGTAGAAGAAGGCACGCTCGCCCATGTCGTACATCGCTTTCATCTTGGGATGCGACAGGTCGACCGCGATCGGCTTGCCCTTCGAGTGCGTAACCACGTAGGCCACCAGCGCTGCAAGCTTGCCCCGCTCACCTTTCAGGAACTTGCCATTGATGATCTCGGCCGAGGGGATGCCCTGCTGGGTTTCCATGCAGTGCATCAGCCGCGACTCGAGATCCTGCACCTTGCCGGTGTCATCGAAGTAGCGCGGCAACTGTGCCGCGGCGCCCTCGACCACACCCGGCCCGAGGCCAAGGTTACACTGCTCGAGCGTCGCGTTCTTGGGCCCGCGTGCGGTACGCCAGAGCTCTTCGCCCTCCATTTCGTAAAGCTCGGCCGGATTACCGTCGGCGAGCATTTCGCGATAGGCGTCGAAGTTCAGTTCCTCGTTCGCCGATGCCAGCGGGCTGGTCAGCATCACTGCAGCGCCGAGCGCGGTGAACATGAATTGTTTTCTCATCGTCTCTCCTCCTGGGACCTTTCGTTAAGACCCCTGCTTGTGGGCGCACCGGCGTGATCGCCGGCGCTGCCTGGGTCCGCACACCGCGTGCGGCCCCAGGCGAACGATCAGGAAATCTGCACTTCGTCAGTGCGGCTGTCGCCCTTGTTGTCCGCCCAGCTCACCGTGACCTTGTCACCCTTGGCGCCGCCGTTGAACTTGAACGCCAGATACGGGTTGGTGGACACCGAGGCGCCAAACTGGGCCGAGAGCACCACCTTGTCGTTGTGCTTGGCAGTCAGTTCGGTGATGAAGTGCGCCGGAATCAGCGCACCGGACGAGTCCTTGCGCTGGCCGGTTTCCATGACGTGCGACATCAGCACGCGCACTTCAGTCACGCCTTCCTTGGCTGCTGCGCGAATACGCATCGGATTTGCCATCGATTTATCTCCTTGATTTCGTGACCGTGCTCAGCCGCCGCAGCCGCCGAGCGTGACCTTGATTTCTTTCTTGGCCATGTAGAACTTGCCGTCGGCCTTGACCACCGCGTAGACATCCGATGTTTGCCCCATCTTGACCCGGGTCTGGACATCGGGAAGCGTGCCTGCCGGAATATCGAAAGACGCTGCCAGCATGTTCGGATTCTTCTCGATCATGATCGAGATCTGCTCGGTCTTCGGAAGGTTGCTCACCACCCCGACCGGCACAACGGCTCCGTTCTCCGCGATATCGGGCGCGGCGATCTGGACATCGGCGCTTTCCACCGGCTTGCCCGCACCCATGGCCGACATTGCAGCATCAAGAGTCTTGGCGTCGAAAGCGCCTTTGTTCCAGGCAGCCTCAGCCAATTCGGGCTTGATCAGACCGGCCGCAGCCAGCAGACCGAGCATGCCCAGACCGCCGCCCGCCTTCAGGGTCTCCCTGCGTTGATTGTTCATCCCGTCTCTCCTCATTGAATTATTACTGCGCTTTCGCGCCCTCCAGAATCCACTGGACGAGCTGTTTGATTTCCTCGTCCTTCACGTGGCCTTGCGGCGGCATTGGCACCGCCCCCCAGACACCCTGACCGCCTGCCTTGACCTTGGCCATCAGCTTCGCGCCAGCGTCGTCCTGATCTTTGTATTTTGCCGCAATATCGACGTAGGCCGGGCCCACAATCTTGTTTGCGACGCCATGGCACGCCATGCAACCCTTTTCGTTTGCCAGCGCCAGAGCCGCGGCTGCCGGAGAGGCTGCAGCAGGCTCCGCTGCAGAAACCGGCTCGCCGGTCTGCTTGCCACGCGTCTGCCCCACAGAACGATTCTGCTCTGCGAGGTTGCCGTGGGCGTCCTGAGCATACGCGGGCAGCGAAGAGACAATCTGCACATCCTTCTTGCAGTCCTTCATGCAGGCAACGTTCTTCGTATCGGGCTTTCCACCATTTCCAATCCCGCCCTTGGCCGCCGACGCGCCCGGCCACATGCCGTGATCGGTCGTCATCCCGTTACGATTGGGCATGCGCTGCTGTACTTCAGCGATGTTCTGGTCGCTGAGCTCAAAGTCAGCCGGAACCACTTCGGCAAGATTGAGCAGATAGGCAACAACGGCATAGACCTCATCGGGCTTGAGCGACTTTGGTGCAGTCCAAGGCATCGCACGCTGAATATAGTCGAACAGCGTCGATACGGTGGGCACCTTCATCAGCGTCGTGCGCTGCGGAAATGACCCGCTGACGAGCGACTTGACGTGACCGGTCTTGATGTCGTCGCGCGTCGTACCGCCTACGAGCGGCGTGAAGACCTCGTTCGACTCACCAAACGCACCATGGCAACTGGCGCAGTGTGCTTCCCACACCTCGATGCCCTGATCGACCGTTCCCTTGCCCTTCGGGAGGCCGGTGAAGTCGGGGCGGACATCGATATCCCAAGCCTTCACTTCGGCTGGCGTGGCTGCCCGGCCAAGGCCGGGGTAGCGATCAAAGGCAGCTGCGGGGGCGACCAGCCCGGCGGTCGCAGCGACGACAGCGAGCACGGACAGTGTCTTAGAGAACCTGGACATTGCTCACCTCCCCCGACTCGACCACCTTCCATGACTGGATGGCATTGTTGTGATAGATGGACTTGGTGCCGCGTGCAGCGCGCAACTGTCCGTAGCCCGGCTGCACGAAACCGGATTCGTCCGTCGCGCGCGACTGCAGGATGGCGGGTTTGCCATCCCACACCCAGTCAATGTTGAAGCGGGTCACCGCCTTCGACAGCACCGGCGTTTCCAGGCGCGCCTGGCGCCAGTTGATGCCACCATCGACCGACACATCGACGCGGGTGACCTTGCCACGACCTGACCACGCCATGCCCGATATATTGTAGAAACCCTTGTCGAGCAGAATCTGACCGCCGGACGGTGTCGTGATGACGGACTTGCACTCCTGCACCGAGGTGTATTGCCGGTGCTGTCCATCGGGCATCAGATCCATGTAATGAACGGCCTCGTCCTTCGTGGCCCAGGGCATGTCGCCCACTTCGATGCGGCGCAGCCACTTGACCCAGCTCACGCCCTGCACCCCAGGCACCACCAGGCGCAAGGGGTAACCGTTTTCCGGGCGCAGCATCTCGCCGTTCATGCCGTAAGCCACCAGCACCTCGCCGGACTCGACCAGTTCCATCGGAATGGTGCGGGTCATCGACGAGCCGTCAGCCCCCTCGGCGAGAATGAAGCGCCCCTTCTTGTAGTCGGCGCCACACATGTCGAGAATGGCCTTCAGCGGCACACCGGTGAATTCCGAACAGGACAGCATGCCATGGCTGTACTGCACCGTGGGCACCGCCACATTGCCCCATTCCATGCCGGTGTTCGCACCGCATTCGATGAAATGTACCCTCGACACCGAAGGCAGCCGCATGATGTCGTCCATGGTGAACACCGAACTGGACTTCACCAGACCGTTGATCATCAAGCGGTGCTTTGAGGGATCGATGTCGTGCCAGCCCTGGTGGTGACGTTCGAAATGCAACCCTGACGGGGTGATGATCCCGAACAAGCCCTGCAGTGGCGTGAAGGCGACCGAAGAGCCACCGACCCGGGTCAGACCCGGGCTTTCGCGCCGCACCAGGCCACGCTCGTACTTCGACGGCAGTCCATAGGGATTTGCTGCCACCGGCAGCCCGAGGCTTGTGGACCACGGCGGAAGGTTGAGGATCGCCGGATCCCCTTCACCTGCCGCGCGCGCCACGGCAGGTGCCATCATCGCAGCACTGGCGCCGATGAACGCCTTGCGCAAGAAATCACGCCTCCCCTCCTTTACCGACTGAATATCCTCGTCGGTCAGGAAGTTTTCTGGCGCTGGTCTCACCCGACCGAGCCGGAACTCACTGTTTTCCATGCCTACGCTCCCCTCTGCATTCGATCACTCGTATTTTTTGATGATGCGCATCATTCAATGCCCCGAGCCGAGATCCTGCTCGAGCCTGAGCAACTCCTCACGCTGCGGCGCCGACATGTCGCCGCGCGAAGCGATACTCACGCACACCGTGCGACACAGATCGGCGAAGTTCGGATCGATGATCCGGTAGATGACCTGAGCGCCATCGCGACGACGATCCAGCACCCCTGCGCGATACAACAGATTCAGGTGACGCGAGGCATTCGCCTGCGTCAGCCCGATCGCCTCCACGACCTCATTGACCGCACGCTCCTCACTGCACAGACAGTGAAGAATCTTGAGTCGAGTGGGCTCCGCCAGCAGTCCAAAGTACTCAGCCACGCTTTCGAAGACCTTGTGCAACTCGTTCATGACGCGATTGGCCTTATGCACTGATTGAATCAATCTATAACCATACACGTATATGGTCAACTACTAATATTTGTGCATTGCGCAAAAATCATCTTTGCGAAAAATCCCGAAGGAATACGCAGAAAACGGTGCTTTGAATGCGAAACAGCTGGGATATACTGATTTGGCGAAGTGCCTTTCGAGCGCAAGACACGCGCCCGCACGTGGCCGCAGCGCCGGTCGATGGCGTTCGCACACACCAAGAAATCAAGAGGAGGAAGACGTGAACGCCAAACTTGCACTCACCACACTGTGCCTGGCAAGCCTCGCCGGGCTCGCGCACGCGAAAGACCAGGACCCCCACTTGGCGCGCAACCTTGCGGCAACCTGCGCCAACTGTCACGGCACCAGCGGCAAGAGCCTCGGTGGCATGGAAAGCCTCGCGGGCGAGCCCAAGGAAAAGCTCCTGCAAAAACTCGCCGACTTCCGCTCTGGCGCAAAACCGGCCTCGATCATGCACCAGATCTCCAAGGGTTACACCGAAGAGCAACTCGACATGATCGCCGCGTATTACGCAGCGATGAAGTAAGAACCGGGGGAGAAAACAATGCAGAACAGACGCGAATTCCTGAAATCAGCCGGCATGCTTGGTGCCGGCTCCACCCTGCTTGGGCTCGCCGGCTGTGCGGGCATGGCCCGTGGTTCGGGCGGACATGTGGTGGTGGTCGGCGGCGGGTATGGCGGCGCCACGGTCGCCAAATATCTTCGTATGTGGAGCGAAGGCCGGGTCAGTGTCACGCTGATCGAGCGCAACACCGAGTTCGTCTCCTGCCCGATGTCGAACCTCGTCATCGGCGGACTGAAAAACATGGCCGACATCACCATCAGCTATGACAATCTGCGCACGCGCTGGGGTGTAAAGGTCATCACCGATGAAGTGCTCGCGCTCGATGCGACCAAACGTACCATCAGTACCGCACGGAACGGCACCATCGCATACGACCGTGTCGTCCTTTCGCCCGGCATCGACTTCATGTCCGAGCGCATCGGCGGCCTCGCCGGCAACGAAGAGCTCATCCCCCACGCATGGAAGGCCGGTCCGCAGACGGTGGTGCTGCGCCAGCAACTGCAGGACATGAAGGATGGCGGCGTTTTCGCCATGCACATCCCCAAGTCGCCCTACCGTTGCCCCCCCGGCCCCTACGAGCGGGCCTGCATGGTGGCCAATTACCTGCGCACGGCGAAGCCAAAATCCAAGGTGCTTGTACTCGACTCAAACGGTGAGATCCAGTCGAAGAAGGCACTCTTCACCAAGGCCTTCGAGGGCTACAAGGGCATGATCGAATACATGCCCAACAACGAGTTGCGCAGCGTAAATGCAAAGACGCGCACCGCCGAACTCGATTTCGAGAAGGTCAAGGCAGACGTGCTCAACGTCATCCCCCCGATGCGTGCGGGCAACATCGCCACGCAGTCGGGGCTGCCGCTGATCAACGACCGCTGGGTCGATGTCGAATGGCTTGGCTACGAAGCCCGTGGCGTACCGGGAGTGCATGTCATCGGCGACGCGCTCTTCCCTGCGCCGACGATGCCGAAGTCCGGGCACATGGCCAATCAGCAGGCCAAGGTGGTGGCAGCCGCCATCATCAACCTGCTCGCCGGACAGGCACCGAACCCCACACCGGTGGTCATGAACACCTGCTACAGCTTCGTCGACGGAAAGAATGCCATGCACGTCGCGTCGGTGCACCAGTACGACGACGTGAAAAAGCAGCCGATGCCGGTTTCGGGTGCAGGCGGCGTGTCGGTTGCGGCGAATGAGATCGAAGGCAAGTTCGCACATGCCTGGGCACAGAACATCTGGGCCGATATGCTGACCTGATGCCAGCGCCTTTGCAGCAGACCTGCTGCGTGCATGATGAAGGGGCCCCGGGCGGGCCCCTTCTTTTGCCCTGCCGACTCAGTTCAAGGAACTGATGTAGAGGGCGACAGACCTGATCTCCAGTTCCGTCAGCCTGGAGGCAATCGAATGCATCACCGCGTTGTCATTGGTGCGGTTGCGCGTGTTGAACGAGCGCAACTGTCTCTCGATGTACTGCGGCACCTGCCCCGCCAGCCGGGGCAATTGCGACGTCCCGAGCCCCCGCTCTCCATGACAGGACGCACAGGCGGCCACGCCGGAATACTCGTTTCCGCGGCGGAAGATGAAGCGACCGATCGCCGCCAGTTCGCCATCCTGCACGTCCTGCGCACGCGTCGGCTTCTGCTCGAAATAGACACCGAGGGCCAGCATCTCCTCGGGAGAGAGGTCGGCTGCCATGTTCACCATGGTGTCGCTCTGACGCCGACCGGCCTTGAAGTCGGCCAGCTGCTTGGCGATGTACTGATAGTGCTGCCCGGCCAGGCGCGGATACAGCGCGGTTGTGCTCTCGCCTTCTGCACCGTGGCAAAGAAAGCAGCGCCCCATGCTGATCTCTTCCGCACGGGCAAGATCAACCTCGGGAAAGTCTGCCGCCCAGGCTGCGGACGACGCGCAGAGCGCCAGCAAGCTCGAAATTACCGCACGTTTCCAGTGACTCATTCTCGTCTCCCGCCTGTTCTTGTGTTTGGACAGGAAAGACTATCAGAACTCGCTAATACATCAAGCGCGTGCCACACGCCGCGTTCAGACCTCGGCAGGCCAGCCCAGCTCCATCACCCACGGCCCCATGCCGGCATCGAGCGCGGCCAGGACGTAAGGCACGACGGATTCCGGCAAGGCGTCGCGCTCAAACCACGCCAGATGGTCACACTTTGTCGGCTCGCAGATCGCGGGCTCCCCCGCCCAGTCGCGGGCGAGCATGAAGAAATCGATGCGATTGGTGTCAGACAGTCGATGCACGACACCGAGAAACTGAAGGTCTGCCTCGCGCAAACGTAATCCGGTTTCCTCGCGCATCTCACGCACTGCCGCCTGATGCACGGATTCACCGGGTTCGACATGCCCTCCGGGAAGACTGTACTGGCCGTCAAAAAAACCAGTGCCCGAGCGACGCATCAGCAGGATGCGGTCCGCTGTCTCGCACAGCACATGCACACCGGTTGGAATACCTGGATGCGTCATGCCTGCTCAATGCTTTCCGGTACTGCCGAAACCACCCGCCCCGCGCTCGCTGGACGCAAAATCGTCAACGACGTTGAAGCCCACCTGCACCACAGGCACGACCACCAGTTGCGCGATGCGCTCCATCGGCTGAATGGTGAACACGTCGCGGCCGCGGTTCCAAACGGAGACGAAAATCTGCCCCTGGTAGTCGGAGTCGATCAGGCCCACAAGGTTGCCCAGCACGATGCCATGCTTGTGCCCGAGGCCTGAACGCGGCAGTACCATCGCCGCGAGCCCGGGATCGGCGAGGTGAATGGCGAGGCCACTGGGCACCAGCGTCGTTTCGCCCGGATGCAGCAGAATCGGCGCGTCGAGGCAAGCGCGCAGATCAAGCCCGGCCGCACCTTGGGTGGCGTACGCAGGGGGATGGCCCTTGAGGCGGGCATCGAGCAACTTCACATCAATGCGTTGCATGACTCTTCCTTGTCAGTTGTGCTCTCGCCCTGCGGGCGCGAGCAGATTCGCCAGATGCTCGACAATCTCTTGTGCCAGCACCGACTTGGCCGCGCGCGGCAGCGGATGGCGACCACGCTCGTCGTAGAGAACAATGGTGTTGTCGTCTCCGCCCATGCCGTCGGACACCAGATTGCCCACCAGCATCGGCAGCTTCTTGGCCTTGCGCTTGCCTTCGGCGTAGGCATCGAGATCGCGGCTTTCAGCCGCAAAACCGACACAGAACGGCGCATCGGGGCGCGACGCTACTTCAGCGAGAATGTCGGGATTGGGCGTCAACTCGATGCGCATTGTATCGCCCGACTTCTTGATCTTGTGCTCCGCAGCCTGCAGCGGCCGGTAGTCCGCCACCGCCGCCACCCCGATAAAGACGTCGGCCGCAGGCAGCGCATCAAATACGGCCGCACGCATCTCGAGCGCACTGCGCACATCGACCCGAAGCACCCCGGCCGGCGCAGTCAGCGCCACCGGGCCACTCACCAGCACCACCTCGGCGCCGGCCCGCGCACATGCCGTGGCGAGGGCATAGCCCATCTTTCCGGAACTGGTATTGGTGATCGCGCGCACCGGATCCACGGCCTCGAAGGTCGGCCCCGCTGTCAGCACCACCTTGCGCCCTGCAAGACGCTTCGGCGTGAAGAAGGCGATCACCGCCTCCAGGATCTCCTCGGGTTCGAGCATCCGCCCCATCCCGACCTCGCCGCACGCCTGCTCGCCGGCCGCAGGCCCGATGACCGTCACCCCGTCGCCAGCCAGTGTTGCTGCGTTGCGCTGCGTCGCGGGGTGCTCCCACATCTGACGATTCATCGCAGGCGCCACCAGCAGCGGGATGTCGCGCGCGAGGCACAGGGTGGTCAGCAGGTCATCGGCCCGGCCCTGCGCAAGCCGCGCAAGACAGTCGGCGGTGGCAGGTGCAACGAGCACTGCGTCGGCATCGCGACTGAGGTCGATGTGGGCCATGTTGTTATCCATGCGCGCATCCCACAGATCCGTCCACACCGGATTGCCCGACAGCGCCTGGTAGGTCACCGCGGTAACGAAACGCGCGCCCCCCTCTGTGAGTACGACATGAACATCGGCGCCCGCCTTTACCAGAAGCCGAACCAACTCAGCCGCCTTGTAGGCCGCGACGCCTCCGGTGACGCCGAGAACAAGTTTCCTGCCCTGCAGTTCATTCATGACATTCAGGTTAAACTATCAGTACATTGGAATAAACGGGATCGCCATGGCAATCACCGACTGGCCCGAATGCGAACGTCCTCGAGAAAAACTGCTTGGCAGTGGCGCGCACGCCCTTACCGACTCGGAACTGCTCGCCCTGTTTCTGCGCGTCGGCATCCGCGGACAGACCGCCGTCGACCTCGCACGCAATCTGCTGACCCGCTTCGGCTCACTCACACGACTGTGCAATGCCAGCGCAGAAGAGTTCGCCGCCGTTCCCGGCATGGGGCTGGCGAAGTATGCCCAACTGCAGGCGGTGATGGAACTGGCCCGACGCGCATTGGCCGAGCAGATGAGCGAACGCAGCCTGTTCGACTCACCCACCGCCGTCCGCGACTGGTTGCAACTGCACCTTGGCCACCTGCCGCACGAAACCTTCTGCATTCTCCTCCTTGATGCCCGCAACCGCCTCATCGAAGCCGTCGACCTGTTCCGGGGCACGCTGACCCAGACCAGCGTTTACCCGCGCGAAGTCGTAAAACTGGCACTCGAACACAACGCCGCCGCCGTCATTCTCGCCCACAACCACCCGTCCGGCGCAGCCGAGCCCAGCACCGCAGACGAGTTGCTGACCCGCACCCTGCGCAATGCGCTCGACCTCGTAGACATCCGGATCCTCGATCATTTCATCGTCCCGGCCCACGGGCGGCCGCTGTCATTTGCCGAGCGCGGACTGCTCTAATCGCCGGCAACCATCTAACGATGCAAATCCTGATAATGCACTTGCCTTAACCCCTGCTCTTACGCTATCCTCCATCGTTTTCGCAATCCGAATTCCC
The DNA here is from genome assembly GCF_003111665.1 of Parazoarcus communis. Taxonomy (NCBI): domain Bacteria; kingdom Pseudomonadati; phylum Pseudomonadota; class Betaproteobacteria; order Rhodocyclales; family Zoogloeaceae; genus Parazoarcus; species Parazoarcus communis. The sequence goes on from NZ_CP022188.1 coordinate 112,575, forward strand.
TGGAGCATCGTATGGCTCGCGTCTGCCAAGTGACCGGTAAAGCACCGATGGTGGGAAACAACGTTTCCCACGCAAACAACAAAACCAAGCGTCGTTTTCTCCCCAACCTGCAAAACCGTCGGTTCTGGAGCGAATCCGAGAACCGCTGGATCCGCCTGCGCGTATCCAATGCCGGTCTGCGGACGATCGACAAGAAGGGCATCGACATCGTCGTTGCCGAACTTCGTGCCCGCGGCGAAAAGCTTTAAGCCCTGGCGTTAACCCTGCGGCCCAGCGCCGCGCGAACTGAACGGAGAACGCCATGGCAAAAGGCATCCGCGAAAAGATCAAGCTGGAATCAACCGCCGGCACGGGTCATTTCTACACCACGTCGAAGAACAAGCGCACCACCCCGCAGAAGCTCGAATTCAACAAGTACGACCCGGTCGCGCGCAAGCACGTCCCGTACAAGGAAATCAAGCTGAAGTAAGGATGCAGCAGCGGGCCACGGCCCGCTACGCTCGGCGCCAGACGCCGCTCGTTAGATGCTCCAAAAGATAAAGGCCACCTGCAAAGGTGGCCTTTATCTTTTGGCTGCGCCACCGGGGCGCAGCCCAAGCAAAATCAGGCGCTCTGAATGTTCGAAGCCTGCTTGCCCTTCGGACCCTGGGTCACGTCGAACGAAACCTTTTCGCCTTCCTTCAGGGTCTTGAAACCGCTCATGGTGATGGCGGAGAAGTGCGCGAACAGATCGTCGCTACCATCATCAGGCGTAATAAAACCAAAACCTTTGGAATCGTTGAACCACTTAACAGTGCCAGTTGCCATATTGCCTTAATCCTTCAAAGTGACTTAGTACAGCCCGGGGCCCTCCCGGACGGCGCGTCAATCAGGCATTCGAACATTTCACCTGACGCCCTTGCCGATTACCCGACAAGCTGACGACCGACTCAACGCTTGCAACACACGATCAACACACGTCTCGGTTTTTACGCACTTGTCCGCATAGCGTCAACGGATAATTGCAGCCACCGAACTGCTGCGACGCAACAACATCCTGCCCTTTTCGAACCTCCATGGCACGTTTCTGGCTTGAATTCCAATGCGATTCATGCAACGACGCGACGCAGGGAAGACCTTGATATCCCATTTTTCAACCCCAGATATTCTGGCAAACGCTCAGTTGCACTCTGCATCGAGTTGATTAGAATGAGTCGCATGGCCACTCAGAAACAAGACGGATTCGTACTGGAAGCAAAGCGGACAAGCACTCGTCCGCCCCCGCTCTTCAAGGTGCTTCTGCTAAACGACGATTTCACACCGATGGATTTCGTGATCGAAGTTCTGCAGAAATTTTTTGCCATGGACCGCGAACGCGCCACGCGGGTCATGCTCCAAGTCCACAGAGAGGGCATGGGCGTGTGTGGTGTTTTTCCACGGGACATCGCATCAACCAAGGTGGAACAGGTCGTTTCCCATGCTCGTCAGCACCAGCATCCGTTGGTATGCGTGATGGAGGAAAATTGAATGATCGCGCAAGAACTTGAAGTTAGCCTGCACATGGCCTTTGTCGAAGCACGGCAGAAGCGTCATGAGTTCATCACGGTGGAGCACCTGCTGCTCGCACTGCTCGACAACCCCTCTGCCGCTGAGGTGCTTCGCGCCTGCGCCGCCAATACCGACGAACTTCGTCGGGAACTGACCAACTTCATCAACGAGCACACTCCCAAGGTTGAAGGGAGTGACGAGATCGACACCCAGCCGACGCTTGGCTTCCAGCGCGTCATCCAGCGCGCAATCCTGCACGTCCAGTCGTCGGGGAAAAAGGAAGTCACCGGGGCGAACGTACTGGTGGCGATTTTCGGCGAGAAGGATTCGCATGCCGTCTATTTCCTCCAGCGGCAGAACATCTCGCGCCTTGATGTGGTGAATTTCATCTCCCACGGCATTGCAAAAACGCCCCAGGGTGGTGCATCCGCTCAGAATCGCAGCGAACCCGAACAGGGCGAGCAGGAGCAGGAAGAAAAATCCGCCGGTGGCGCGCTCGAGAACTACACCCAGAACCTCAACCAGCAAGTACTGATGGGCAAGATCGACCCGCTCATCGGACGCGACAAGGAAGTCGAACGCGTCATCCAGACGCTGTGCCGTCGGCGCAAGAACAACCCGCTGCTGGTCGGCGAAGCAGGCGTCGGCAAAACGGCGATTGCAGAAGGCCTGGCACATCGCATCGTGGAAGGACGCGTGCCGGAGATTCTCGAGAACGCGCAGGTCTTCTCGCTGGACATGGGCGCCCTGCTCGCGGGCACCAAGTACCGTGGCGACTTCGAGCAGCGCCTCAAGGCAGTGCTCAAGCAGCTGGTAGAGAACAAGGATGCAGTCCTGTTCATCGACGAGATCCACACGCTGATTGGCGCAGGCGCGGCATCGGGCGGTACGCTTGATGCATCCAACCTGCTCAAGCCGGCGCTGTCCTCCGGACAGTTGAAGTGCATCGGCGCGACAACCTATAACGAGTTCCGTCAGATCTTCGAGAAGGACCATGCCCTGTCACGCCGCTTCCAGAAAGTGGACGTGGTGGAACCCTCGGTGGCCGAAACGGTGGAGATCCTCAAGGGGCTGAAGTCGCGCTTCGAGGAGCACCACGGCATCAAGTACTCGGCGTCCGCTCTTGCCAGTGCGGCGGAGTTGTCGGCCAAGTACATCAATGACCGTCATCTTCCCGACAAGGCGATCGATGTCATCGACGAGGCTGGCGCCGCACAGCGCATCCTGCCCAAGTCGAAGCAGAAGAAGACCGTCGGCAAGAACGAGATCGAGGAAACGGTCGCCAAGATCGCCCGCATTCCGCCGCGCTCGGTCTCCAACGACGACAAGACCGCACTCAAGACGCTTGAGCGTGACCTCAAGAACGTCGTGTTCGGTCAGAACGCAGCCATCGATGCGCTTGCGAAGGCCATCAAGATGTCCCGCTCCGGCCTGGGCAACCCGGCAAAGCCCATCGGCTCCTTCCTGTTCTCCGGCCCGACCGGGGTGGGCAAGACCGAAGTGGCCCGTCAGCTCGCCTATACGCTCGGTATCGACCTGGTACGGTTCGACATGTCGGAGTACATGGAGCGTCACGCGGTCAGCCGCCTGATCGGCGCACCACCGGGTTACGTCGGCTTCGACCAGGGCGGCCTGCTCACCGAGCAGATCACCAAGAAGCCGCACTGCGTGCTCCTGCTCGACGAGATCGAGAAGGCGCACCCCGACATCTACAACATCCTGCTGCAGGTCATGGATCATGGCGCCCTGACCGACAACAACGGCAGGCAGGCGGACTTCCGCAACGTGATCATCATCATGACCACCAACGCGGGCGCCGAGACGATGCAGAAGTCGGTGATCGGCTTCTCCGCCAAGCGTGAAGCAGGTGACGAGTTGGCCGACATCAAGCGCATGTTCTCGCCTGAGTTCCGCAACCGGCTCGACGCGACGATCTCGTTCAAGGCACTCGACAGCGACATCATCCTGCGCGTTGTCGACAAGTTCCTGATGCAACTTGAGGCCCAGCTGCACGATAAGAAGGTGGAAGCGCACTTCACCGACGAGCTCAAGGCATGGCTGGCCGAGCAGGGCTTCGATCCGCTGATGGGTGCCCGGCCGATGGCGAGACTGATTCAGGACACCATCCGCTCGGCACTGGCGGACGAGCTCCTGTTCGGGCGCCTCGCCAGCGGCGGCAAGGTCACGATCGATCTCGACGAGGACGACAAGGTCAAGCTGGTGTTCGATCAGCCGGAAGTGGCAACCGCCTGACCCCTCCGCGGTATTGGCTCAACAAGGCGCGGCCCATGTGGTCGCGCTTTTTTTCGCCCCTGCCCGGCTATTCGCCAACGGGGACGCTCCGTTATGATCACGGACTGAACCCGATCCGACATCAATCACACAGGGAGCTTTCATGCCTATTCAGACAGCCGATCTTTGCGACGCCCACGAAGACAAGGTCAGCGTGCTTGCACCGATGTTCCGCAGTTTCGGTGGCTGCAGCGCCTTCGGTGGCGCCATCAGCACGCTCAAGCTGTTCGAGGACAACTCACTTGTGCGCAAGACGCTCGAGTCTGCCGGCAACGGTCGTGTCCTGGTCGTCGACGGCGGCGGCTCAATGCGCTGCGCACTGGTCGGCGACCAGCTGGCCGAACTCGGCGTGAAGAACGGCTGGGCCGGCATCCTCGTCTACGGCTGCATCCGTGACTCGAAAGCCATCGGGGAGATGAATCTGGGCGTTTTCGCGCTCGGCACCCATCCACGCAAGACCGTCAAGCGCAATACGGGCGAGCTCGACCTTGCGGTTACCTTCGGCGGCGTCACCTTTACGCCCGGACACTATGTCTATGCGGACGAAGACGGCGTGATCGTCTCCGCCACACCGCTGATCTGAGCGCCGGGCCATCTCCAGCCCCTCGATCGTCGGGGAAGTTCTGTGCGCCGCAACAGGACATCCCCGACTTTTCATTTCACTAACCTGATTCACGTTCCACAATACAAAATACAAAATCCAAGCCACTGTTTTAATTAAATAACTTTTTTTCTTATGTCTTATATAAGACCTATTGCTGCTTAGCGGAATGCAACCTATACTGTTTGGCAACCGGCGCTGATTTTTCCCTCGAAGACGCGCTGGCAGAAATCGATCGGTTGGCCGGCTCCTGATCCCGGCAAACCATGGTTGTCCCCCTTATCAAACAGACAAGGAAGCATGATGAACCTGACTCGCGAACAGCAAATTGCCGCCCTCGAAAAAGACTGGGCCGAAAATCCCCGCTGGAAAGGCATCAAGCGCGGCTATTCCGCTGCTGATGTCGTCCGCCTGCGTGGTTCCTTCCAGGTCGAGAACACCCTGGCCCGCCGCGGCGCCGAAAAGCTGTGGAGCCTGGTGAACAACGAGCCCTACGTGAACTGTCTGGGCGCGCTGACCGGTGGTCAGGCCATGCAGCAGGTCAAGGCCGGCATCAAGGCCATCTATCTGTCCGGCTGGCAGGTTGCCGCCGACAACAACGAATACGCTGCCATGTACCCGGATCAGTCCCTGTACCCGGTTGATTCGGTGCCGAAGGTCGTGGAGCGCATCAACAACGCCTTCACCCGTGCCGATGAAATCCAGTGGTCCAAGGGTGTAAACCCGGGCGATGCCGGCTACATCGACTACCACGCACCGATCGTGGCTGACGCCGAAGCAGGTTTCGGCGGCGTGCTCAACGCCTTCGAACTGATGAAGGCCATGATCCGCTCCGGCGCTGCCGGCGTGCACTGGGAAGACCAGCTGGCTTCCGTGAAGAAGTGCGGCCACATGGGTGGCAAGGTGCTGGTCCCGACCCAGGAAGCCGTGCAGAAGCTGATCGCTGCCCGTATGGCTGCCGACGTCTATGGCGTGCCGACGCTGGTGATCGCCCGTACCGATGCTGAAGCAGCCGACCTGCTGACGTCCGACTACGACGAGAACGACAAGCCCTTCCTGACCGGTGAGCGCACTGCTGAAGGCTTCTACAAGACCAAGAAGGGTCTTGACCAGGCCATCTCCCGCGCCATCGCCTACGCTCACTACGCCGACCTGGTGTGGTGCGAGACGGGCACGCCGGATCTGGAATTTGCCCGCAAGTTCGCTGAAGCCGTGCATAAGGTCCACCCGGGCAAGATGCTGGCCTACAACTGCTCGCCGTCCTTCAACTGGAAGAAGAACCTGGACGATGCCACCATCGCCAAGTTCCAGCGCGAACTCGGCGCCATGGGCTACAAGTACCAGTTCATCACTTTGGCTGGTATTCACAACATGTGGTACAACATGTTCGACCTCGCCCAGGACTACGTCGCACGCGGCATGTCGGCTTACGTCGAGAAGGTGCAGGAACCGGAATTCGCTGCTCGCGAGCGTGGTTACACCTTCGTGTCGCACCAGCAGGAAGTCGGCACCGGCTACTTCGACGAAGTGACCACCGTCATCCAGGGCGGCAAGTCCAGCGTAACCGCTCTGACGGGTTCCACCGAAGAAGAGCAGTTCCACTAAGTCGAACGATTTCGGGGGCTGGTTTCGCCGCCCCCCGGTTTCAATCGCAAGAAAACCGCCCGATGCGTCTGCACCGGGCGGTTTTTTCATTTATATCCACGGGCTTCACTCAAGCCCGTCGATGTTCAGTTACGGCCGGTGCCCTTGCCGTCTTGCTTGCCCGATCCCATCTTGTGGTGCCCGCCGCCGTGACGACCGCCCATACGATCAAACTCGGCATCGAAGACCGTTTTCTGCGCATCGGACAACTGCGCATAGAAGACTTCCACTGCCTTGCGCATCTCGGCCATCTCGGTTTGACGCAGTTTGCTCATTTCCTCCATTTTCGCCATGCGATCAAGGACGGTCACCGGGCGATCCTCCGCGTTGCGGGCCATCATGTGCGACGCCATGCGCTCGCCGCGATCCTTCAGCACAGCCTTGAACTCATCCCATGCCGGCTTCTGAGCGGGTGTCAACGCCAGCGCCAGTTCAAGCTTGGCGGCCTGGACTTCACCACGCTGCGCCATCCGCGCCTTCATCTTTTCAGGACTCATCTGCTGCATGCCCTGCCTGCCGTCACTCATGCCCATGCCATCGCAGTCACCTCCACGCGCAATGGCCGAAGCGCCAATTGCAGAGGTGGCGATGATTGCTGCGGCGATTGAAGTCTTGATCCAGGTTTTCATGATGATGCTCCTCGGTATTTTTCGGTTGATCTCCCGCCCATTGAATTCCTGTCATTGGGCGACGGATTCATTTGACCACCACGATGTAAGTGGCAAGTGTCCGGATCGGGCCGAATTGCACGCTGATGTCTCAGAGGGCGCACTTGATACGCTGGGATACAAGAATGTTGGCGCGGCAGCTTAAGATTCGGGCTGAGGAGAACGTGAATGTCAAACCAGCAAGACCATATCCTGATTGTTGACGACGACCGTGATATCCGCGGACTGCTCGCAGACTACCTTGAGAAGCAGGGCCTGCGCTGCACGACGGCTGCTGACGGGCGCGAGATGAAGGCCGCCCTCGAAAGCCACAGGATCGACCTGATCGTGCTCGACGTGATGATGCCCGGCGAAGACGGGCTCACCCTGTGCCGCAACCTGCGCGCCGGGAACGGGCCGAATGCGGCCACCCCGATCCTGATGCTCACTGCGCGCGGAGAGGATATGGACCGCATCCTCGGGCTTGAGATGGGCGCGGACGACTATCTGCCCAAGCCCTTTGTGCCGCGTGAGCTCTATGCACGCATCCGGGCCATTCTCCGCCGCGCACGCGCGTTGCCACCCAACCTCGAAGTCACGCCATCTGCCAACGCACGCGAACTACACTTCGCCCACTGGCGGCTCGATACCGTGAATCGTCACCTGGTGGATGAGGACGGCACGGTGGTTGCATTGTCTGGCGCCGAATATCGCATGCTCGGCGTCTTTCTCGCCCACCCCCAGCGCGTGCTGTCACGCGACCAGCTGATGGAGTTCACCCAGGGGCGCGAGGCCGAAGTGTTCGACCGCTCCATCGACCTCCTGATCAGCCGCCTGCGCCAACGCCTCGGCGACAATGCACGAGAGCCCGCAATCATAAAGACGGTGCGCAACGAAGGTTACGTGCTGGCCTGCGAAGTCACACCGGGCGGCAGCGGGAAAGCGCCGCAATGAAACTGCCCTGGCCCAGAAGCCTCTTCTCGCGCCTGATGCTGATCTGGCTCGCCGGTATCACGCTGGTGCTTGCGGTGAGCTTCATCCTGTTTGTCGGCGAGCGCGACCGGGTCGGCCGCAATGCACTGTTCCATGGCATTGCACAGGAAGTTGCCGCCACCGCCGATGTCCTCGACCGCATGCCCGAGAACGAGCGCGAGCGCTGGGTGGATCAACTTGGCCGCAGACGTCTGCGACTGAGCCTGCGCGCCTTGCCGGACGACCTGCCCCCGCTGCCGGTCGAACATCCGCTCCTCCCTGCCCTCAAGGAAGCCATGCCTGAGCGCGAAGTCGCACTCTTTGCCAGCAGACACGGACACGAAGGGCGCCCATCCCTGTTCATTTCGATGCGCCTGAGCGATGGTTCTCCGCTCAGCATCCGTATGCCCGGCATTCCGTTCGCGCCCGACTTGCGTGCCCCACCGCCCGGACAGCTGATCTCTGCCCTGCTCGCACTGATCGTAGGGGTCAGCCTCCTCACCTGGTTCAGCGTCCGTATTGCAACCCGACCGCTGTCGCGCATGGCAGACGCAGCGCGCGCGCTCGGCGAGGACCCCGAACGCGCGCCCATGGACGTTCGCGGACCAACGGAAGTGGCCAGTGCGGCCGCGGCTTTCAACCAGATGCAGCAGCGCATTGTCGAACACGTACGTGAGCGCACCCGCATCCTGGCCGCGATCTCACACGATCTGCAAACCCCGATCACGCGACTGCGTCTGCGCGCCGAGATGGTTGATGACGATGCCTTGCGCGAAAAGGTGCAGTCCGATCTCGATGCGATGCAGAGCCTGATCAAGGAAGGACTGGACTACGCACGCAGCATGGAGGGCAGCAAGGACAGACAGCCAATCGACCTGACCCGCCTGCTCGAAGCGCTGCGCGACGATGCTCAGGACATGGGGTGGACGGTCACGCTGGCAGGCCGTGCCCACCGCCCCTTCAACGGACAGGTCACGGCGCTGCGGCGCGCACTGTGGAATCTGATCGAGAACGGCGTGAAGTTCGGCGGACAGGTCGATGTCACGCTGACCGGGCAGCCCGATCACGTCGAGATCCGCATCCGCGATCACGGCCCCGGACTGGAAGAGGCCGAACTCGACAAGGTCTTCGAACCCTTCTACCGCACGGAATCCTCACGCAACCGCGAAACCGGAGGCACTGGGCTGGGCCTCGCCATTGCGCGCAACCTGCTGCGCACCCAGCACGGGGAGGTGAGCCTTGCCAACCACCCGGAAGGCGGGCTGGAGGCGACGGTTACGCTGCCCGAGGCGCGTGCCTGACGGTGAAGCCAGGCCGCCGTGCGCACTTCGCAAACGGCGTCACGGCTCGACCTGATACTGCGCAGCCAGCACCCTGAAGCGATCGACTTCTGCCGCAGCCCAGTCCGGCGCCTTCCCACGTTCCTCGGCCAGGATTGCTGCGACCGCCGGCGCAGCACGCACGGCCGCTGCCGCATCGAAGAACAGCGCCCGATGGCGACGAGCAAGGACATCCTCAACCGTGCGCGCAAATTCGGCGCGGGCAGCATATCGCACCTCGGCTTCAGTCAGCGTCAGCCCTTCTGCAACGACATTCTCTGCGCCGGGCAGGCGCAGCACTTCCTTGCGATCGAGCCCATAGACATCGCCATCACTCTTTTCTGGCGCACCATGCAAACGCAGACGTGCAGTCGCTGCAGAACGCGGCGGCAGCCCGCCAACGGGTTGTGCCGCATCGATTGCATCCTCGGCCATCACACGATAAGTCGTCCATTTGCCGCCAGTGACGCTGACCAACCCCTCGGCCGAGACGTCCACAAGGTGCTCGCGCGACAACTGTCGCGTGGGGGAATCGGCTCCGCCTCCGATGAGCGGTCTCAGCCCGACGAAGACCGCGCACACATCCGCGCGGGATGGAGGGCGCTCAAGATAGCGTGCCGCCGTCTCAAGAATGAAGTCGATCTCGCCCGGCAAGGGCCTCGGCTCAAGCGGCAGATCGCTGCGCGGAGAGTCGGTCGTACCCAGCAAGACTTTTCCCTGCCAGGGAATCATGAACAGCACGCGCCCGTCGTCGGTATGCGGCACAAGCAGAGCATTCTCGCCGGGAAGGAACTCGCGCCCCACCACCAGATGAACGCCCTGACTGGGGCTGAGCATGTCATGGGCGTCGGCCCGCGCCAGACGGCGCACGCTGTCGGCCCACACCCCGGATGCATTGATCACCACCTTGGCGCCAACGCGATATGCCTGCCCTGTCTCCGCATCGCGCAGATCGACCCCGCAGACCTTGCCACCTTCGATCGCGAGCCCCGTCGCCGCACAGTAGTTCACTGCCAGACCACCGAAATCGCACACGGTGCGCGCCAGGGTCAGCGCCAGCCGCGCGTCGTCGAACTGCGCGTCCCAGTAGGCGATTCCGCCGCGCAAACCTTCACGCTTTACGGTAGCCAGCGCGGCAAGCGTATCGTCGACGTTCAGCACCTTGCTGCGGGCAATGCCACGGCGCCCGGCCAGCAGGTCGTACAGGCCGAGCCCGGCCGCGAGCATCGGTTTGTCGTGCAGGCGGTATGCAGGCACGACAAAGCGCAGAGGATGGACCAGATGGGGTGCGTTCTCGAGCAGACGGGCGCGTTCGGCCAAAGCCTCCCGCACCAGCGGCAGATTGCCCTGAGCGAGATAGCGCACTCCGCCGTGAATCAGCTTGGTCGCCCGCGAACTCGTGCCCTTGGCAAAGTCCTCGGCATCCACGACCAGCACGGCGTATCCGCGCGCAGCAGCGTCCACTGCGCAGCCAAGCCCGGTTGCCCCGCCACCAATCACGACCACGTCCCACACCCTGGGCTCTGACAGACGGACCAGCAAGGCCTGTCGCGCACGCTCAGCCAGACCGCTCTTCGCCGCACCCGTCATGAATGGCCCCAACTGCGGACGCATGCAATGCCGCGCGCCCATGCGGTGCGTCGTGCGAGCCGCCGATCCTCTGCAAGGCTTGGCTCGAACACCCGGTCGACCTGCCACTGCCGGGTAAGCGCATCCGTGTCGGGCCATACGCCCACACCAAGTCCGGCGAGATAGGCCGCGCCCAGCGTCGTGGTCTCGAGCATTTTCGGGCGCACGACCGGCACCCCCAGGAGGTCGGCCTGCATCTGCATCAACAAATTGTTGGCAGCCGCACCACCATCCACCCTCAGCTCGCGCAACGGGCTCGCACCGTCGAGCTGCATCGCTTCGACCAGATCCAGTGTCTGCATCGCGATCGCTTCGAGTGCAGCGCGCGCCACATGCGCAGCACCCGTTCCACGTGTGAGCCCGAGCAGGGTGCCACGGGCGTTCGGATCCCAGTAGGGCGCGCCAAGACCGGTAAACCCCGGAATCATGACGACACCTCCGCTGTCCGGCACACTCCCCGCCAATGCTTCGATATCCGCGGAGGCCTTGATCAGGCCAAGCGAGTCGCGCAGCCATTGCACGATGGCGCCCCCCATGAACACGCTGCCCTCAAGCGCATAGACCGGCGGCCCGTCACCCGACCAGCCAATCGTGGTCAGCAGGCGATGGGTGGAAACCACTGCCTCGGTACCCGTGTTCATCAACAGGAAACAGCCCGTGCCATAGGTATTCTTGGCCATGCCCGGCGAGAAGCAGCACTGGCCGAATGTCGCGGCCTGCTGGTCGCCGCCGATCCCGGCAATCGGGATCGACGCGCCGAACACATCGGGGTCGGTCTCGCCGCACACACCGATACTGTCAACGACACGTGGCAACACCGAGGCCGGAATCCCAAAACCTTCAAGAAGACTCTCGTCCCAGGTCCGGGAATGGATGTCGAACAACAGGGTGCGTGCCGCATTGCCCGGATCGGTCAGATGCAGCCGTCCGCCGGTGAGATGCCAGATCAGCCAGCTGTCGATGGTTCCGAACGCGAGTTCGCCGCGCTCGGCCCGCTCGCGGGCGCCCGGCACATGATCCAGGAGCCAGGCCAGTTTGGTCGCTGAAAAATAGGGATCGAGCTCAAGTCCGGTGCGGGCGCGAACATCCTCGCTCCAGCCGCGCGCGCGCAGCGTCTCGCAGCGATCGGCCGTGCGCCTGTCCTGCCACACGATGGCCGGCGCGATTGCCCGCCCGTCGCGGCGTGACCACAGCACTGTGGTTTCGCGCTGATTCGCGATCCCGATCGCAGCAATCTCGCTGGCCGTCAGTTTCGCGCTCTCGAGCGCCGCGCGCGCGCAGTCGAACTGGGATTGCAGGATCTCATGCGCATCGTGCTCAACCCACCCCGGCTGCGGAAAATGCTGGGCAAACTCACGCTGGGCATGACCGCACACCCGTCCATCCGCATCGAAGACCATCGCGCGCGAACTGGTCGTTCCCTGATCCAGGGCAAGAACATGTGCCATTGGCGACTCCCGGGCAGAATTCAGACAAAGCGTAGCCCCTCAGGGCCGAACTGACCAGAGCCCGGCGCAATCCGTCTCCGTCTGCGCGCGCAGATATGGTTCAATGCGCCCCTCATACATTGCAACGCAGCATCGAGGCCATGCCCGCCATCTGGATGATCATCGCCAGCTTCCTATTCGCCTGCATGGGCGTTTGCGTAAAGCTGGGCGCCGCCCAGTTCTCCACCGGAGAGCTGGTTTTCTACCGCGGGGCGGTGAACATCGTAATGATGACCATTGCCTCGCGCATGACCCACATCGCACTCAGCACCCCGCACTGGCGCATGCAGTTGTCACGCAGCCTATCGGGCTCGCTCGCGCTGATGTGCTATTTCTTCACCATCGGCGTCCTGCCGCTGGCAACCGCGGCCACCCTGAGCTACACGTCCCCGATGTTCGTCGCCCTCCTGCTGATCCTGCTTTTCGGCGAACGACTCCGGCTGCCGGTCGCACTCGCCCTGCTGGCAGGCTTCGCGGGCGTCGTCCTGCTGCTCCGCCCCACCCTGCAACCAGGACAATGGCTTGGCGCGATCACGGGTTTGGGCGCCGGCGTGATTTCCAGCCTGGCTTACATCAGCGTGCGTGAACTGGGCAAGGCCGGAGAGCCCGAGATCCGCACGGTATTCTGGTTTTCCTGCGTGACCACCGTGCTCGGCGCAGTCTGGGCCCTGACAGGCGAACTGCATCGCCCCGATGCGGGCGGGTTCGCCATTTTGCTCGGCATCGGCCTGTTTGGCGGTCTCGCTCAGTTGGCGATGACGCGCTCCTACCGCTTCGGCAAGACGGTCGTCTCCGCCGCCCTCAGCTACAGCACGGTCATTTTCGCCAGCCTTTTCGGCATGGTGATCTGGGACGAGACGCATCCCCCTTCGGCCTGGCTTGCAATCGCACTGATCATCGTCAGCGGCCTCATGGTTTCCTTCGCATCGCGCCGCAGGGCCGACGATTGAGCCCGACAGCCGCGAGGGCTATAGTAGGCACACAAGCACAACAGCACGGAGGCCGTCATGATCAGCACCGACCACAAAGGCAATCTGGTAGCAGTGACCGTATTCGGCGAATTTACCCTGGCCGACTATCGCGAGTTCGAGGAGTTGGTGAACTACAAGATCCAGTTTGTCGGAACGGTGGATCTGCTGTTCGACCTGCGGGAGATGGCAGGCTTCACGCTTGACCTGGCCTGGGAAGAGATCAAGTTCTCGCGCGAGCATGCACATGACTTCCGCCGCATCGCGATTCTCACCGACGACCAGTGGGTGACCTGGAGTGCATGGATTTCCCAGCTCTTCGTCGATGCCGAAGTACAGGTCTTCAGTTCGGATGAGGACGCCCGCGCCTGGCTCGGCGTTGCGGCAGAGGCCACCCCGTGAGTGCTTCCTATTCAGCCCTGATCGGCGCGCGCGATCTGGCCGAACGCATCCACGACCCGGACTGGGTCATCTTCGACTGCCGGTCCGACCTTGCCAACCCGAATTTCGGCCGCGACGCCTATGCGAGCGGTCACATTCCGGGCGCTTTCTTCATGGATCTCGATGAAGATCTCAGCGGCCCCAAGACGGGCGCCAACGGACGCCACCCCCTGCCCGATCCGGCAGCCCTTGCAGCCCGCCTCGAGGCCTGCGGCGTAGGCAACCATACCCAGGTCGTGGCTTACGACGACGCTGGCGGCATGTATGCCGCACGCCTGTGGTGGATGCTGCGCTGGCTCGGACACCACCGTGTTGCCGTGCTCGACGGCGGCCTGCAGGCCTGGTGCAGCGAATCCCAGGCGCTGAGCACTGCAATCCCGGAGGCGCACCCGACGCCGTCATACTCCCTGTGCCTGCAGGCCTGCCGGGTGGACGTCGACACCGTGCTCGCACACCTCGGGCAGCCGGACATGCTGCTGGTCGATGCCCGCAGTCCGGACCGCTTCCGTGGTGAAAACGAAACCCGCGACCCTGTCGGTGGCCACATCCCCGGGGCCATCAACCGTTTCTTCGGCGACAACCTCGACACCCGGGGCTACTTCAGGGATTCGCAGACGCTGAGAGCGGAGTTCGAAGCGCTGCTCGACGGCCGCGACCCTACCGAAGTCGTTCATCAGTGTGGCTCCGGTGTCACCGGCTGCCACAATCTCCTCGCCATGGAGGCTGCAGGCCTGTCCGGCTCGCGCCTTTACGCCGGCTCGTGGAGCGAATGGTGCGCCGACCCGGCACGTCCGGTCGCAACCGGACCAACCTGAGCACACCTACCAGTCGATACGCTCAACCAGACCGAGCGAGCGCCCGAGAAAGCGCTCGCCGATGGTCTGAAAGCGCAAGGGCACATCGGTCACCACGTAGCGGTAGCTGGCCGGCCGCTTGCCCACATGGGCCAGCCCTTCGGCGTGCAGGCAGCGGGCTGCGAGCTCGGCCGTCGTGACCGCGGAATCGATCAGCCGCACCCCCTCCCCGACCACATCGCGCAGCAAGGGCTTGAGCAGCGGGTAGTGCGTGCAGCCGAGGACAAGACTGTCCACCTCTTCCGCGAGCACCGGACGCAGATACTCCTGAGCCGTCATGCGCGTGACCGGGTGCTCCAGCCAGCCCTCCTCCACCAGCGGCACGAAAAGCGGACAGGCTTGTGAATACACCCGCACCCCCGAATCGAGCGCGTGCATCCTCACCGCGTAGGCATTGCTGTTGATCGTCGTCGGCGTTCCGATCACCCCGATCCTGCCGGCGGGCGACGCTGCGACTGCAGCCTGCGCGCCGGCCTCGATGACGTTGATGACGGGAATGCCGCCGGCACGCTCGGCCACCACGTGCGCCGCCACCGCGGCCATCGTATTGCAGGCGACGATCAGCATCTTCACATCCTGCTGACGCAGAAAGTCGGTGATCTGTCCGGTGAAGTGTTCGATCGTCGCCACCGACTTGACCCCGTAGGGCACCCGGGCGGTGTCGCCGAAATAGACGATGCTCTCCAGCGGCAGGCGCTCCATCAGCGCCCGCACCACGGTCAGCCCGCCCACCCCCGAGTCGAACACGCCGATCGGCCTCGTCGCATCGGCTCTCATGTTGCCCCCGTCAGAGCATACGCAGTCGCCCGGCCCGAACCCCTCATTCGAGCACAACGGCAGCAAACTTGCGTTTGCCGACCTGCAGCACCACGGTTGCGCCGGCAAGCAGCACCAGCCCCTTATCCTCGACGCGCTCACCGTTGAGCCGCACCGCACCCTGCTCAATCATGCGCATTGCCTCGGACGTCGTGCCGGTCAGGCCCGCCTGCTTGACGACCTGGAACACCGGCAGACCCTCGCCCACGACCACCCTGACCTCCGGAAGATCGTCAGGGATCGCGTTGCGCTGGAAGCGCGCCTCGAAGTCACTCAGCGCCTCTTCGGCGGCCTGCTGGCCATGGAAGCGGGCAACCAGTTCCTGCGCCAGCATCACTTTCACATCACGCGGATTACGCCCTTCCTCGATAGAACGTCGCAGGCCGGCAATGTCGGCCGTAGAACGGAAGGACAGCAGATCGAAGTAACGCCACATCAGCGTATCCGACACCGACATCGTCTTGCCGAAAATCTCCTTCGGCGCCTCGGCGATGCCGATGTAGTTGCCGAGCGATTTCGACATCTTGTTCACGCCGTCCAGCCCCTCGAGCAGAGGCACCATCGCCACGCACTGCGGCGCCTGGCCGTAATGCTTCTGCAACTCGCGCCCCATCAGCAGATTGAAGCGCTGGTCCGTGCCACCAAGCTCAACGTCCGCCTTCATTGCAACCGAGTCGTAGCCCTGGCAAAGGGGGTAGAGAAACTCGTGAATCGCGATCGACTGATTGTTGGCATAGCGCTTGGAAAAGTCGTCACGCTCGAGCATCCGCGCGACGGTCTGCTGCGCCGCCAGACGTATCATTCCGGCCGAACCAAGCTCTTCCATCCATGCCGAGTTGAAGCAGATCTCGGTCTTCTCCGGGTCCAGAATCTTGAACACCTGCTCCTGATAGGTCCTGGCGTTCTCCATGATCTGTTCCCGCGAAAGCGGCGGACGCGTGCTGTTCTTGCCGCTGGGGTCGCCGATCATCCCGGTAAAGTCCCCGATCAGGAAAAGCACCTGATGGCCCAACTCCTGAAAGTGACGCAGCTTGTTGATCAGCACGGTATGCCCCACATGCAGATCCGGTGCGGTCGGATCGAATCCCGCCTTCACCCTCAACGGCCGTCCGCTCTTGAGTTTCTCGACCAGTTCGCTCTCTATCAGCAACTCGTCAACTCCGCGCTTGATCAGTTCGATCGCGGCCTGCACATCACTCATCATGTATCTCCAGTCATTCGTTCACCGGCCTGCTGCAAAACTTTGTTAAACTCGAAAAAGTTTTTGCCCGGGTCAAATCATGCAGGTCAGAAAAACCACGATTCTAGCCGAACTGCCGTCCAAGCTCCTCAGCCGTAAACGTCCGTGGCTCGTCGCAGGCGTCGCTGGCATCTCGCTCCTTGGCGTCGTAGCAGCAACCGCGGTCGTCCCGCAAACCTCCCCCGCTGCGCCATTCAACGCCAGCGCCGTGGTCGAGGACATTGCGATCGCACCGGTCAGCGTAACTGCCGCACACACCCTGCCCTACGTTCACGACGACAGAGTTCAGCCCGGAGACACGCTTCCCGCAATTTTCCGACGTCTTGGCATCGACGACGGTGACGCGCTCTCCTTCATCCAGAACGACCCGGCCGGCTCACAGGCACTGCGCCAGCTGCGTGCAGGCCGCTCGATGACCGCCATGGTCACCCACGATGGCAAGGTGCTTTCCATCAGCCTGCCGCTGAGCGGCGGCCGCTACACCATCGAACGCGATCAGGCCGGTCAGGACTTCCAGGTCCGCAGCGAAGAAAGCGCTGCGGTCGAGACGATTGTCGAAATGCGCACCGGCACCATTCGCCACTCGCTTTTCGGTGCAACCGATGAAGCCGGCCTTCCGGACAGCGTCGCCAGCAAGCTGGTGGACCTCTTCGGCACCGAGATCGACTTCCATACCGATCTGCGCAAGGGCGACAGCTTCAGCGTGGTGTACGAAACCATCTACGACGAAGGCTCGAGCGTCCGTTCGGGCCGCGTGCTTGCAGCCGAGTTCATCAATCAGGGCAAGCGCCACGTCGTGGTGCTGCATGACACGGCCAACGGCAAGGAACAGTACTACTCGGGTGACGGGCACAGCCTGCGGCAAGGTTTCCTGCGCTCGCCCCTTGAGTTCTCCCGCGTCACATCGGGCTTCGGCCGTCGCCTGCACCCGATTCACAAGAGCTGGCGCGCACACAAGGGCGTAGATTTCGGCGCGCCGCGAGGCACCCCGGTCAAGGCCACGTCAGACGGCGTCGTCGCCTTTGCCGGCCGGCAGGGCGGCTATGGCAACATCGTGATTCTCCGCCACCGCGGCAAACTCACCACCGCCTACGCCCACCTCAACAACTTCAACCGCAACCTCAAGCCGGGCATGGCAGTCGACCAGGGCGACGTCATCGGCTTTGTCGGGTCCACCGGATGGGCGACCGGCCCCCACCTGCACTACGAAGTGCGCGTGGACAACGTCGCACACGACCCCATGAAGATCGCTCTTCCGGCCGCGGACGCCCTGGAAGGGAAAGAGCTCGCGCGCTTCAAGCGCAATGCCGAGCCTCTGCTGCAGCGCATTGCACTGCTCAACTACAAGGCAACGGTCGCAAGCCGCTGAAAGCCGGTACGCAGTCGAAAAAAACGGGGCGCCTTGGCGCCCCGTTTTCGTTTCATCCCGACCAGATCAATCAGGCCGAGAACGAAGACCCACAACCGCAGGTGCTGGTTGCATTCGGGTTGCGAATGACAAACTGCGACCCTTCGAGGCCTTCCGTGTAATCGATTTCAGCACCGACAAGGTACTGGTAACTCATCGGATCGACCAGCAGCATCACGCCATTCTTCTCGAACGTCGTGTCGTCCTCATTCACTTCCTCATCGAAAGTGAAACCGTACTGGAAGCCGGAGCAACCACCACCGCTGACAAACACGCGAAGCTTGAGCGAAGGATTGCCTTCTTCTTCGATCAGTTCGCGCACCTTGCCGGCTGCGTTATCGGTAAATACCAGGATGTCCGGGGTTTCAACTTCAGCGTTCATGTTCTCTCCTCTGTCAAGGGCAGGGGGCGATGATGCGCCATCCGCCCTCCCACGTCAAAGTCGGATCATCTCCGACCGTACAAGTTCCCAGATGGGCCGACGCAAACCGTGTCTGGAGCGGGCATCGCGCACATGTGGCCATGCACCGAATCTCCAACCACAGCCGCCGCTTCACAGGGATGTCGATCACCGACACTAGCACACTGCACGCGCGCTCCGCGCACACTGAACCGCCATCCAGTTTCAGTTCGATGCACACGACCCTGACAACTTTCCGTCCAGAAAGCCCGGAAATGCAAAAAGCCGCCCCAAGGGACGGCTTCTCGTGCAGCACAAAACGCGATTAGCGCTTCGAGAACTGCTTAGCGCGACGTGCTTTACGCAGGCCGACTTTCTTACGCTCGACTTCACGTGCATCGCGAGTCACCAGGCCTGCGGTACGCAGATCCGGCTTCAGGTCGGCACTGTAATCGATCAGCGCACGGGTGATGCCGTGACGCACGGCACCAGCCTGACCGGACTCACCGCCACCAACCACGTTGACCATGATGTCAAAGCGATCTTCGTTGCCGGTAAGCACCAGCGGCTGACGCACGATCATGCGGCCGGTTTCACGGGAAAAGAACTCATCAACGGGCTTGCCATTGACGACGATGTTGCCGGAGCCCGGCTTGATGAATACACGGGCGACCGCGGTCTTGCGGCGACCGGTACCGTAGTTGTAAGTCACAGCCATTTATGGCTCCTTCAGATCTCGAGAACTTTCGGCTGCTGGGCGGCATGCGGGTGCTCGGCACCGGCATAGCACTTCAGCTTCTTCAGCATGGCATAACCCAGCGGACCCTTCGGCAGCATGCCTTTCACGGCTTTTTCCAGCACGCGCTCGGGGAAGCGTTGCTGCAGCTTGGTGAAGTTGGTCTCGTAGATACCGCCCGGGTAGCCGGAGTGGCGATAATACTTCTTGTCCAGCGCCTTGTTGCCGGTCACGCGCAGCTTCTCGACGTTAACGACGACAATGAAGTCACCGGTATCGATGTGCGGCGTGTAGATGGACTTGTGCTTGCCACGCAGGCGGCGGGCCACTTCGGAAGCAAGACGGCCAAGCACCTTGTCCGTGCCGTCGACAACGAACCAGTCGCGCTGTACTTCGTGCGGCTTGGCAGAAAACGTTTTCATTTGAAACCTCGATCTTGTCAGGCCTGGCGTGCCGGCCACCAAACGGAAAGCTCGAAATCATAGACCCTTCCCGTACCTCATGTCAATGAGAACACGCGAAAGAAATCCGGCACAACATCCAGGACCGAGCGTAGAAAAAAAAACGCAGCCCCTGCGGGACTGCGTTAAATCCACACCAAAGGAGGAGGGTGGAGGAGACACTGATTTGGATCGTTGGCTGCTGTTCGCAACACGTTTCCGATCCGACTGAGGTGAATTATCCATAAAGTCGTATGCACGGGCAAGCACTATTTGTGCATTGCACTACAATTGTTTTGATTGATATATAAGCGTTCTCTATACAAATACAACATGCTGTATTTACTCAATTTCTACCCTAATAAACGAAAATTTCCGTCACACCGCAGTCGAACTGAATAAGCAGAAGACCACCATCATTGTGCATCGCACAATCAATCCAAACAAAGCCCCTCTGCCTTAGTGCGGCACTTCGGTAGAATCCTGCAGTCTTTGCACCCCAGCAGAACACTCAACCCCAACGGAGAACACCCACAATGGAATGCACCATCAAATGGGTCGATGGCATGAGCTTCCGAGCCGAGACCGGCAGCGGCCATTTGATCAACATGGACGGCGCCCCCGATGCCGGCGGTCGCAACCTTGCAGCACGGCCAATGGAATTGATGCTTGCCGGCGCGGGCGGATGCACGGCTTTTGACGTCGTGCTGATTCTCAAGCGCGGCCGTCAGGACATTCGCGACTGCTCTGTCCGACTGGAAGCCGATCGTGCCGATACCGACCCCAAGGTCTTTACCCGCATCCGCTTTCATTACACGGTGACCGGCAAGAACCTGAAGCCCGAAAGCGTCGAGCGCGCAATCCACCTTTCGGCAGAAAAGTACTGCTCGGCATCGATCATGCTCGGCAAGACCGCCGAGATCACGCACGAATGGACGATCGTCGAAGCAGAATGATTCGACGCATGGAGGGCGCCACGCGCCCTCCTCTCAAACGCGGTAGACCGTTTCGGTCATCACCCGCGAAAACAGCTTCATCAAGCCCTTGACGGGCGCTGGAAGCTCGTTGGCGCCGAGCCGGACCGCTGTATTGGCGTGACTGATCTCATCCGCCTTCATCTGCTCGACAATCGCGCGTGATTTGCGATCTTCAGTGGGAAGGCGCTCCAGATGCCCATGGAGGTGCGACTCGACCTGGCGCTCGGTCTCCGCCAGGAAGCCGAGATTCCAGCGATCGCCAAAGCGACCCGCCAGCATGCCGACAGCAAGCGAGCTGCCATACCAAAGGGGGTTGAGCAGACTCTTGCGTCCGCCGAGTTCGGCGATACGCTGCTCAGTCCAGGCAAGGTGCTCGGTCTCTTCCTGAGACGCCTGTTCAAGCGCCTTTCGGATCGACTCGTCCTTGGACATCAGTGCCTGCCCCTGGTAAAGAGCCTGCGCACAGATCTCCCCACAGTGATTGACGCGCATCAGCGCGGCAGCATGACGCTTCTCGTCTTCGTCAAGCGGCGCATCGGGCAGATCATTGCCCGGCACCGGCCTGACGGTCATTGCCGGCGCGAAGACCGTCCGCAGCGCCTTGTCGAAATGAATGATGGCCTGATCGAGCATTACCTGCCTCCCTGCATCGGACTCGCCACCGTCCCGTAGCCGGATTTCAGGCGGCGCAGCACTTCATCGACACTTCGCGGGGGGCCGGTCCGTCGCAGAACAGTTCGTAGGCCAGCGCGGCACGAGGACGGTTGTAGGTATTGTCGAGGATCGGAGCCCATTCGCTGCCCTTGACCGGCACCCACTCACCGCGACTGCTGCGGCTGGCATAAATCCGGCGCTCGTTCGTATTACAGCGGATCCCCTCGAACGTGACATTCTCGGCACCACCCGGGGTGCGAATCACCAGCACATAGCGCACGACCTGATCGGCACCGACGGTGAGCGTGTCGCGGTCGAACATGAAACGGTTCGGCGACGACGCACTTACAAAGAACTCATGCAGGCTGGCTTCGGCAGGCGCAGCCGGCATGGCCACATCACCTTCCTTCCAGTTGGCGACGCGGTCTTCGAACGACTCCTGCGCAAACACGTTAGACGAGGCCAGCGCAGATAACAGCGCGGGCGCCACCAGCCCGAACAGCATGCGACGCACATTACGGAGATTCAAGACAATAGCTCCCGATACGAGGCCAGTGGCCCCATATCTGCAAGATGAACGAACGCCCCCCGTCTCAGGCGGAAGGCCCTTCGTCAAGCCGGTAGGCATCGGGCAGTTCGAAAGAGCGGGCGCGAAACAACACTCTGGACAGTTCCGTCAGCGCCAGTTGGTACACTTGGCGCTTGAACTCGATGACAGCATCGAGCGGAACCCAGAAGTCATTCCAACGCCAGGCATCGAACTCCGGGTGAGTACTGGCGCGCAGGCATACATCCGTATCACGCCCAACCAGTCGCAACAGAAACCAGATCTGTTTCTGTCCACGATAGGTGTTGCGCCATTCCCGCTTTATCCAGTGCTTGGGAACGTCATAGCGCAACCAGCCGCGTGTGCGGCCGAGGATCTTGACGTGCTCCGGGCGCAAACCGACCTCCTCGAACAATTCCCGGTACATGGCCTGCTCCGGCGTTTCGCCGTGCTTGATGCCACCTTGCGGGAACTGCCACGAGTGCTCACGAATGCGCTTACCCCAAAACACCTCATTACGCGTGTTGACCAGGATGATGCCGACGTTCGGGCGATAGCCTTCACGATCGAGCATGATCAAACCTTCAATTTGGCTTAGTTGACACGGATTTTTCCACACTTGCGACCACTTTGAAAGCACGCCCCATCCGTCGTTCCCGGCAATCGACTTGGCGGGACCTCCGCACCCCGGTGCCGGCATACGCTAGAATTCGCAGATTCGACACTACAATCCGACGAAATTCCCATGCGCGCCAGCCAGTTTCATCTGTTCACCCTCAAGGAAGCCCCTTCAGACGCCGAAGTCGTCAGCCAGAAGCTGATGCTGCGCGCAGGCATGATCCGCAAGGTCGCCGCGGGCATCTACAACTACATGCCGATGGGCCTGCGTTCGATTCGCAAGGTCGAGGCCATCATCCGCGACGAACTCGATCGCGCAGGGGCAATGGAAGTGGTGATGCCGATCGTGCAGCCTGCCGAGTTGTGGCAGGAGACAGGGCGCTGGGACAAGATGGGCCCGGAAATGCTGCGCTTCAAGGACCGTCACGATCGTGACTTCGCCATGCAGCCGACTTCTGAAGAGGTGGTGACCGACATCGCCCGCCAGGAACTGAAGAGCTATCGTCAGTTGCCGAAGAACTTCTACCAGATCCAGACCAAGTTCCGCGACGAGCGCCGTCCCCGCTTCGGCGTGATGCGTGGGCGCGAATTCGTGATGAAGGACGCCTACTCCTTCGACCGCGATGCGGAAGCAGCCGGCCGCAGTTACGACAACATGTACGCGACGTACTGCCGCATCTTCGACCGCATCGGCCTCGAGTATCGTGCCGTTGCGGCCGACACCGGTGCCATCGGCGGTGACCGTTCGCACGAATTCCAGGTAATTGCCGATACCGGCGAAGACGCCATCGTCTATTGCCCTGACTCCGACTACGCAGCCAATATCGAACTCGCCGAGGCGCTGGCCCTGCAGGCTGTTCGCGGCGAAGCGCGGGGCGCACTCGAGAAGACACCGACCCCGGGCAAGGCGACCTGCGCCGATGTCGCCGACCTCCTTCAGGTTGGGCTCGACACGACGGTCAAGTCGCTCGTGCTGGCAAGCGATGAAACCGACGACAAGGGCGAGGTCGTCAAGACCACCGTGTGGCTGCTGCTGGTTCGCGGAGACCACTCGCTGAACGAAGTGAAGGCCGGCAAGATCGAAGGACTGGGGAGCGATTTCCGCTTTGCGACCGAGGCCGAAATCATCGAGCACTTCGGCTGCAAGCCCGGCTACCTGGGCCCGATCGGGCTCAGGAAGCCCGTCCGCATTGTTGCCGACCGCAGCGTTGCCAACATGGCCGACTTCATCTGCGGTGCCAACGAGGAAGACTTCCACTACACCGGCGTCAACTGGGGGCGCGACCTGCCCGAGCCCGATTTCGTTGCCGACATCCGCAACGTGGTCGAGGGCGACCCCTCACCCGATGGCAAGGGCGTGCTCGCCATCCAGCGCGGCATCGAGGTGGGCCATGTGTTCTATCTCGGCAACAAGTATTCGAAGGCCATGAATGCGAGCTTCCTCGATATCGACGGCAAGCCGAAGCACTTCGAGATGGGCTGCTACGGCATCGGGGTGACCCGCATTGTCGGTGCTGCCATCGAGCAAAACCACGATGAGCGCGGAATCATCTGGCCGGCGGCAATCGCGCCGTTCGAGGTGGTGATCTGTGGCGTCGGCTGGGGCAAGTCCGAACTCGTGCGCGACGAAGCGACCAGGCTCTACGAGACGCTGAAGAATGCCGGCATCGACGTCATCCTCGACGATCGCGACGAGCGCCCGGGCGTCATGTTTGCAGACTGGGAGCTGATCGGTGTTCCGCACCGGGTCACGATCGGCGACCGCGGGCTGAAGGAAGGCATGGTCGAGTACCAGACCCGCCGCGATGGCGAGCAACACAAGCTCGCGCCTGCAGACATCGCCGCCCACGTCATCGCTCAGCTGCGCGCCTGAACCGGCCAGCCCCTAGCTCATGACAGCCCCCCGCCCGTTCCGGAACACGCGCCGCCTGCTGGGGGCTGTGCTGCTGTCGCTTGCTGCGAGCCAGGCGTTTGCAGGCGCGCAGCAGTACGAACCGCTCGCGGCGAGCGTGCGCGCAGCCCTGCATGAAGCGGTCAGTGACGCCGCCCCGCCCACCCTGCCGATCGGCGACGCAGGCGAACGCGCCCGCTGGCTGAGCGACATGTCGCGCAGGCTGGAAAAACGCATCCCCGACGAGAACTACCGCACCGAGCTGCTCACTTCGATTCATTACGAGGCGACGCGAGCGGGACTCGACCCGCAGATGGTGCTCGGCCTGATTCAGGTCGAAAGCAACTTCCGCAAATACGCGATCTCGTCTGCAGGTGCGAGAGGATTCATGCAGGTCATGCCGTTCTGGCTGAAGGTCATCGGGCGCGAAGATGACAACCTGTTCCACCTGCGCACGAACCTGCGCTACGGCTGCACCATTCTTCGCCACTACCTCGACATCGAGAAAGGCGACCTCTACCGCGCACTGGGGCGGTACAACGGCAGCCTGGGCAAACCGACCTACCCCAACCTGGTGCGCACGGCCTGGGAGCGCCACTGGTCGTGGACACCCACACGCCTTGCGGCCGGCGAAGGCGCGGTAAAGCCCAACTGAGTACCGCGCCCGACGGCGCGCAGTCAGCCAGCCACGGCCGTCAGCGACTTCACCTCGGGACTCGAGGTCGAGCTTGAAGGCTTGTCCTGCGGGCGCTGCTCGGATTTCGCTGCGGCTGCAAGCGGCTGAACATCGCCCGACACTTCACCGCCTTCTTCGATCAGGATCCGGCCATAGCGGATCTTGCCACTGACACGGCCGGTGGAATGAATGAACAACTGCTCGCGAGCGGTCAGCTCACCGTCGAACACGCCATGAATCTCGGCGATGTCGATTCCGACCTTGCCACTGAAGGCGCCCGCTTCGGCGATGCGGATCACCCGGCTGTCCATCGTTGCCTCGACGCGGCCCTCGACCACCAGCGTATCGCAATCGAGAATCTCGGCGCCCTTGAGCTTGACGTCAGGACCGACGATCAAACGGCTGCCACTGCCCGTCGCCTCCGCCGCGCTTGCGCCCCCATCGGCCCGGTTTACGCCCTGATCCACAGGCTTCGACACACTGTCGGGTGCAGGCGACACCGTACTCGGCGATGTGCTCGTGCCGGAAGACGTCGTGCTCGTCGTGAGCGCCGGCGAAGTACTGCCGACAGGCCTCGAACTGCGACCTACAGCGGGTTCGGATGATTTGGGGAACATGCTGGGCTTGTTGAACATGGCATCTCCTGATTGAGGCGACGCTCCGGAATGGAGCATCAAGGCAGCGTATTGCAAGCACCGTACCCGACAGGAAAAAGCCTTACACGACAATAACCTGAAGACTGGCGGCGTGCGGAACCGCTCCGACCACCCGGGCAACACATCGAAATGTGTCGCTATCAGGCGACAGAAAACTTCACCAAAGGCCGAATGGCTTGCTGCAAATGCACTTCCCGATGTCGTGAAACGGCGACGCCCCGGCATTGAAACATCATCTTGCACTTGCTTACCGGAGGCAGCCGCTCGCCCCGCCTACACTCGGTTCATTGCGCTTTACCATTCAAGCATAGACGACACCATCACCCAATGCTCCTCCAACCGTCTTCCGACCGCCCAAGCCGTCGCGCGCATCTGCCGCAGCCGGCCACACGCGTGACCGGCAGCAGCGCCGGACCGGCCATCATCAGCCGCAGCGAGCGCATGCAGACTTTGCTGGATGAAGCGCGGATGCTTGCCAATACCGATGCGAGCGTGCTGATTCAGGGAGAGAGTGGCAGTGGCAAGGAGCTGCTGGCACGCTTCATCCACCAGTCCAGTCCGCGCGCAGCCGCCCCCTTCATCGCGATCAACTGCAGTGCCATTCCCGAGCATCTGCTCGAATCCGAACTATTCGGTCATGTCCGCGGCGCATTCAGCGGCGCCATCAACGCCCATCCAGGTCTGTTCGAAGCCGCCAATGGGGGCACCTTGCTGCTCGATGAGATCGGAGACATGCCGCTGACGCTGCAGACCAAGTTGCTGCGGGTGCTGCAGGAGCGATCAGTGCGGGCCGTCGGCGCCATGCACAGTCGGCCGGTCGACGTGCGCATTCTGTCAGCCACGCATTGCGACCTGCGCAGCGCGCGGGCAGAGGGACGCTTTCGGGAGGATCTCTATTACCGGATCAAGGTCGTCGGCCTCCATCTGCCCTCGCTCGATGAACGGCGCGAGGACATTCCCCTGCTCGCCACACACTTCCTGGAGGACATTGCCCGGCGCGACAGCAAGCGTCTGCGCGGATTCTCGGCGCGGGCACTGCAGGCCTTGTGCCTGGCCGACTGGCCGGGAAACATCCGTGAGTTGCAGAACGTGATCGAGCAGGTGTGCGCCCTCAGTACCGGCACACAGATTTCACTCGCCCAGGTTGAGCGCGCGCTGCACGGAAGCTCGTGCACGCGCCTGAGCTATGCCGAAGCGAAAGCACGCTTCGAACGGGACTACCTGACCCAGCTGCTGTCCCTGACCGGCGGCAACGTGTCCGACGCGGCCAGACTGGCCGAGCGCAATCGCACCGAGTTCTACCGCCTGCTACAGCGCCACGAGCTGGACCCGGAGCGCTTTCGCAGCAAGTGCCACTCAGCGCCAGGCGCGCCGGGCTAAGCGTCGCTCAGGCGGTGCCGCCGACGGTGAGCCCGTCAATACGCAGGGTGGGCTGACCGACGCCAACTGGCACGCTCTGGCCGTCCTTGCCACAGGTACCAACACCGGGATCGAGTGCCATGTCGTTGCCGATCATGCTCACACGGGTCAGTACATCGGGGCCGTTGCCGATCAGGGTTGCGCCCTTCACCGGACGCGTCACCTTGCCGTTCTCGATCAGATAGGCTTCGGCGGTCGAAAACACGAACTTGCCCGACGTGATGTCGACCTGTCCGCCGCCGAAATTCACGGCGTACAGCCCCTTCTTGACCGACTTGATGATCTCGGCCGGGTCCTTGTCGCCATTGAGCATGTAGGTATTGGTCATGCGCGGCAGCGGCAGGTGGGCGTAGGACTCACGACGACCGTTGCCGGTCGGCGCCATGCCCATCAGGCGGGCGTTCATCGTATCCTGCATGTAGCCGGTGAGAATGCCATCCTCGATCAGCACGGTGTTTTCGGTCGGATTGCCTTCGTCGTCGATGCTCAGGGAACCGCGACGATCCGGGATGGTGCCGTCATCGACCACCGTGACGCCACGTGCTGCAACCTGCTGGCCGATGCGTCCGGCAAACGCCGAACTGCCCTTGCGGTTGAAGTCGCCCTCCAGCCCGTGACCGATTGCCTCGTGCAGCAGGATGCCCGGCCAGCCGGGGCCGAGCACGACCGGCATGGTACCGGCCGGCGCCGGGTCGGCATCGATGTTGACACTGGCCTGATGCACTGCAGCCCTGGCGTAGTCCTGAAGGCGTTCGTCGCAGAAATAGCCGTAATCGTAACGTCCGCCGCCGCCGGCACTGCCCTGCTCGCGCCGGCCGTTGGACTCCATGATCACCGTGATCGACACCCGCACCAGCGGACGCACATCAGCGGCCATATGGCCATCGTTGCGCGCCACCAGCACGACCTCCCAGGAGCCGGCGATGTGTGCCATGACCTGGGTAACGCGCGGATCTTCGGCGCGGGCAAAGCTCTCCAGCCGCTCCAGCAGCTTCACCTTGGCGGTGTCGTCGAGCGAATCGAGCGGATCATCCGCACGATACAGGCGGCTGCGCGTCTTGTAAGGCGTGATCACTGCCTTGCGCCGATCACCGACGTCGGCGATCGCACGGGTTGCGGTCGCGGCACCGACAAGCGCGTCCAGCGAGATATCGTCCGAATAGGCAAAGGCCGTCTTCTCGCCACTGATGGCACGCACACCGACGCCCTGTTCGATGTCGAAGCTGCCGGACTTGACGATGCCCTCCTCCAGACTCCAGGCCTCGGAGCGCTGATACTGAAAATACAGGTCGGCGTAATCGATCTGATGCCGCATCAGCTTGCGGAACACCTTTTCCAGCTCGGCCTCTCCCAGCCCATAGGGCGAGAGCAGGTATTTGTCGGCAATTTTCAGGGGGTTCTTGCTCATCATGTATCCAGTTTAGGCGCTACCGCTTTGACCCGGCTCGCGCGAATTCGATCATTCTGCCACTCAGGCAAGGGCCGCAGGTTAACCGAGACAGCGGTGGCGCAGGGCCGGCAGGCTGTCACGCAGCGAGGCAAGACGCTCAAAGTCCACATCCGCCGTCACCACGCCGGGCCCGGTTTCGAGCACATTCATCACTTCGCCCCAGGGATCGACGATCATCGTATGCCCCCAGGTCACCCTGCCACCAGGGTGCTCGCCGCCCTGTGCGGGCGCCATGACGTAGCACTGATTCTCGATCGCGCGGGCACGCAGCAGGACTTCCCAGTGCGCACGACCCGTCGTGTAAGTGAAGGCCGCCGGCAGGATGATGAGATTCACCACCCCCATGGCCCGGAACAGCTCCGGAAAACGCAGGTCGTAACACACCGACAGCCCAGTCCGGCCCACAGGCGAGTCGAAAGTGCTCACCGTCTGTCCCGGCTCAATGGTAACCGACTCGTCGTAGCGCTCGGCACCGCGCTGAAAACCGAACAGGTGAATCTTGTCGTAGCGGGCGCGTCGTTCGCCGCGGTCGTCGAACACCAGCGTGCTGTTGCGCACCTTGTTGTCGGCCTCCGCGACCAGCGGCAGCGTGCCACCCACCAGCCACACGCGGTGACGCTTTGCTGCCGCGCTCAGGAAATCCTGTATCGGCCCGCTGCCCTCGGACTCGCGCGCCCTGACCTTGGCCATTTCGTCGGTCGACATCAGGGGGAAGTATTCCGGGAGCGCGACAAGGCGTGCGCCATCCGCAGCGGCCCTGGCGATCAGACTTTCGACTGCCGCCAGATTGGCCTCGACGTCCGGGCCTGACACGGTCTGGATCGCAGCAATTCTTACGGTTCCGGACAGGGGCGCATCAGCTTCGGACATCAATCGGTTTCCTCATGGTTTGGTCGCTGCGGGTTTGGCCGCGGGCGTCGAGCGCCCGGGTATCAGGCCACCCACCGGTGAAGCCAGCTTCTCGACCACGGGATCATTCCAGCTGCCGGTAATCGAATAGTCGAAAGCGAAGAGCTTCTCGATCGGGTCGCTGAGTGCCTTCTGCGCCAGATAGGTCACGACCCCCGCTACCGGATTGATCAGCCCCGCAGCGGCGCCAATGGCAATCGACTCCGACAGCGTCGGTTGCACGGTGACCCGCAGATCCTGTGTTTCCTTGTCGATGTCTGCCACACCACGCATCAGCACCCGCGCCGCCGGCCCCCGGATCTCGAGATCTTCCGAGTGCATCACCCCGGCAGCGACATCGATGCTACCGGAAATGCGATCAAAGGCGAATCCTTGGGAGAAGACGTCGCGGAAATCGAGCGAGATCCGCCTTGGCAGCGCCTGCAGACTGAGAATGCCGAGCAGTCGCCCAACGCCGGGCTCGAGCTGGTTGAACTGCCCTTTCTCGGCATCGAGGTCGAGCTTGCCGTTCAGCGTCGGATAGTCGATGCGGGTCGGCGCCCCCTGCCAGCTCACCTGCCCGCCCAGGGTCGCCCGCCCGCCGCGCACGGCATCGGGGTAACCCAGCGCCCGGGTAAAGCGCCCGATGTCGGCCGTCTCCAGCACGAAGTCCAGCTGCGTGCGCGCGCTGGAACCGGGCTGCCACAGGCCGTTCCCGCTCAGGCGCCCATCGGGATGCACCAGCAGGAAGCGCTCCAACCACCATTGCGCACGCCGGTTGCGTGCAAGCACTTCCAGCCGCCCGAGCTCGATGCCGCCGACTGCGAACCGCTCGACCCGGACATCCAGGCCGGGCAGGCTGCGCGGCAAGGTCGTGCGCGTGGCCGCAGCATCTTCCGTGCTCTCGCTGTTGCTGATCGCCAGGCGCCGGAAACGTGCGGCGAGCGTGCCATCGCCCGCTTTGCGCCAGTCGAAATCGCCCTCGGCTTCAGTGCTGTCGATACGCGCTTTCCAGCCCCCGTCGTCGGCCACCGCCTTCAGCCTGAGGTTGTTGAGCTGCTGCCCGAAGGCCTCCACCCGGGCCGCCTCAAGGTTCAGCCCGGCCAGCGGAGGCATGTCGCCGGACCCCGCCGACGCGGAAGCGCCCTCCGCCTCCACATCCGGCTCTTCGCTGTTGCCGAGCGCGCGACGCCACGCGTCCACATCCAGTTGCTCGAGCTTCGCGTTGACCTGCACGCCCTTGGCGGCCATCCGCACGGGCTGAAAAACGCCGATGCCGCCGCGGACGATGGCCCCGTCGGAGCCCTGCTCCACTGCAAGCGACAGCCGGTCGCCCAGACTCGCGCCGAGGGTCGTGACTCCGTCCGTGGGAAACACGATATCAACTGTCAGCGGCCAGCGCTCTACCGCACGTTTGTTGAACGGATAGGGCAGGCTCGAGCCGATGCCCTCAAGCTCCGAGCGTACCGCAACCTTCGTGGCATCGCGCCCGATGGCAATGTCGGTGAGCCAGGTGCTCGTTCCCGACAGGTGGTCCAGCGCAGCCCACCCCATTTCGGCCTGCGCGGCACTTGCATTGATACCGCCACGCACCTTGAACTGCACCCGTCCGTCGGGCAGGGTCGCAGCGCTCAACTGCATGGGCTCGCCAAAAAGACGGGCTCGCGCTTCCGGGATATTGAGCTGCGCTGCGGTGAAGCGCAGGTTGCCGGCGGCCTCTTCCATCGGCGGCAAGCCCTTCACCACCCACAGGCGATTGCCACTGAAACGGTAGTCACCGGTCACCGCGGTATCGACCACGTGACGCAGGGGCATCACCAGCTTGAGGCTGAGGCTGCCGTTGCCCTCCGCACGCATGTGGTCGGTGAAGCCATCGATCTGCTTACGCACCGGGCTCTCGCTCACGAAGCGCAGAAAATCGGCCGTCATGCCATTTGCGCGACCGGTCAGCGTCATGGTTTCACTCGGCATCACGTCCAGATCGGGCACGTTCGCCACCACATTGCTCAGCCTGACCCCGAAAATCTGACCACGCGAGGCTTCGATGCTCATCCCCGGCCCTTCGAACCGCACCTCGCCGTCAATGCCTTCGATCGGCGGCCAGTCGGGCGCGTATTCGAGTCGCCCGTCAGCCACCTTGATGGAGACCAGAAACTGCCCCTGCCCATCGCGGAAGGGAAACTCATCCAGACGTCCCTTCAGCCGCAGCCTCGCATCGGGCACGGTGGCACGCTTGATCGCAGTGCGCACCCATTCGTGGGTGTCGTGGTTGATCACCAGGGGCAGGTAGCGCCACACGGTCGTGCCGTCAGCCCGCGTGAGCCGCGCGGAGAGGTCGATCTCGCCCGCACCGCCGGGCTCCACCCAGTAGCGCCCGGCAGCGCTGCCCTCCGCATCCTGATTGTTGAAACTTGCCGAATCCAGCGCAATCTCGAGCCGCCCGTCACGCCGGGCCCAGCCCCCGTCCGCTCTGAAGGTGGAAAACACCAGGCGCGGATTGACGAACACCTCGGGCAGATCGACATGCGTGTCGCGACCGGCCAGCAGAAAGCGTCCCGACTGTTCGGTGCCTTCCAGCTCCCCGGACAGGCCGCCCACGCCGGGCAATGATTCACGCGCTGCGAGCCCCATGTCCTCGAAGCGGGCCGAAAGCGTCCATGACTGCGGGCTATCGGCACTGCCTTTCCAATCGAGCTTCAGCGCCGTGACCTGCCCGCGCGGATCGAAGGCTGCCAGACGCTCACGCACGCTGTCACCCAGCGGCAAATGCGCGGCAAGCCGGGCCAGAACAGCGAAATCAAGCGCATTGGCGCTCACCGCACCATCGCCTGCCCGGGTCCCTTCAGGGTGTTGCACGCGAAGCCGAAAATCGGTCGGCGCCATCTCCACCCCATCGCCGGTGGCAAGGGCAAGCCCACGCGACTCGATCTCGAATCCGCTCGCCCAGCGGCGAGCAGAGAGGCGTCCGCTCAGCTGGGCCAGTTGCAGCTCAGGCAAGGCGGGCGCGAGGCGCATCGCAGCTGCGCTGAGTGCCACATCCGCATTCATCGCCGTAGCGGCCTCGCCGTCGAAATCGACCCACAGGCGCAAGCCACCTTGCCCACTGAGTTCGACCGGATAGTCCACCCAGGGCGTCCATCCACCGAGATCTGCACGTTCTAGATCGACATACAGCCGCCCAACCGTCGCCGTCAGATCCGCGGCGGAGAAACGCGTCAGCTCGCCGCGCACATCCAGCGCAGACGCCAGCGCATGCGGAGGCTGCGCATGGAGTGCAAAGCGCTGCTTGCGAAAGCCTTTCTCGAACGTGAACTCGACGTCCTCAAGTTGCAGCTCGGGCGCCTCGCGCAGCAAATCGGTCCACGACAGCCGCGCCTTGCGCACGACCACCTTGCGCTGGGCAAGCAACCAGTCGAGGAAGCTGCCGTCGCCGCCCTCGCCCTCGATCTGCAGCCCGGCGATGACGACGCGGCCATCGGCATTGCGCCGGGCCTCGATCGAGGGCCCCACGATTTCAAGGCGATGGAAGTAGGGACGCAGGCGCAGCAGCGAGGACCACGACAGGGTCGCATCCACCTGCTCGAGCCGCAGGGCCGGACGCCCTTCCGCATCACTCACCGACAGCCCGGCAAGATGCAGGCGCGGGCGCAGGCCGGACCAGTCCGCGTTCAGTCCCTCAATGCTGACCGGCAGGCCACTGACGCGCGAAAGTTCGGCTGCGATCTCGGTCCGATACGCGCCCACCTGGGGCACTACCACCCAGCGCAGCGCCAGAAACAGTCCGCCGAACAGAAACCATGCCAGCAACAAGGCCACGCCAAGCCTGCGCGGAAGACGGCTGCGAGCCCGCACGCCCTCGGCTGCGGGGGGTGAATCGGGGGGAAGCGGGTTCGTGCTCATGTGCATGGGACCGGCACGGCGTCCGGAAACTCCCTTGAGATCAGACGACATCGGGTGGCTTGGCTACAATCACGTCCTAGAGCCTTGCCCTTGCTGCTAGCACCACCGGACAGGAAGGCGCGAATTCTACCAATGTTCCGGAGCGCTTCACCCATGTCACTCGAATCTGCCATGTTGCCAGATGTAATCCGTCACGCGGCCGGCCTGTCGCGCTTTCTGCAGCGCATGCTCGATAGCCGCCCCTGGCTTGCAGAAAGCCTGACGGCCAGCGTCGACCGCGCGATCGGGGGCGACGACATGCGCGCGTTCATCGACGCCCGCGGCGCCGATGAAGCGCAGCTGCGCCCGACCCTGCGTCATCTGCGCACCTGGGTGATCTGCCACCTCATCGTGCGCGACCTCGGCGGCCGGGCCGATCTGCCCGAAGTCACGGAAACCATGACGGTGCTTGCGGAAGTCGCCGTTCGCCATGCACACGACGTGCTGCGCGAACCACTTGTGCAGCGCTACGGTCAGCCCCTGTCGCCCTCGGGCTGGGAGCAGGAGCTGCTGGTCATCGGCATGGGCAAACTCGGCGGGCGCGAGCTCAACGTGTCCTCCGACATCGACCTCATCTTCACCTACCCGGAAGACGGTGACACCGGCGGCAAGAAGGTCATCAGCAACTTCGAATTCTTCGAGCGCCTCGGCAAGCAGCTGATTCAGGCGCTGGCCGACGTCACCGAGCACGGCCAGGTCTTCCGGGTCGACATGCGCCTGCGCCCGAACGGCGACTCCGGTCCGCTGGTGGCGAGCTTCGACATGCTGGAAAGCTATTTCATTACCCAGGGGCGTGAATGGGAGCGCTATGCCTGGATCAAGGCCAGGGTGCTGACGGGCGAGCGCTGGACCGAACTCGAACAGATCTCGCGCCCCTTTGTTTTTCGCAAGTACCTGGATTTCGGCTCGATCAACGCCATGCGCGAACTGCATGCGCAGATCCGGCGCGAGGTTGCCCGGCGTGATCGCGCACAGAACATCAAGCTCGGCCCCGGCGGCATCCGCGAGATCGAGTTCATCGCCCAGGTATTCCAGCTGATTCGTGGCGGTCGCGACACCGGCCTCCAGGTCCGCCCCACGCTCAAGGTGCTGGCCGGGTTGGCCGAGCGCGGCATCCTCGCCGGTGACACGGTGAGTGCGCTGAGTGAAGCCTATGTCTTCCTGCGGCGTCTGGAACACCGCCTGCAGTATCTGGACGACGCCCAAACCCACGACCTGCCGCAGAGCGACGCCGACTGCGCACTCATCGCCCGTGCGATGGATTTCGACGACTACGCGGGGATGTGCGCGGTACTCGAAAAGCACCGCAACAGTGTCAGCCACCACTTCGACGCAGTGTTTGCCGACCCCAACGAGGAAGACCATTCACTGGATTCGATATGGTCGGGCGCCGAGGACGTCGAACTGACCACGCCGGTGTTGGCCGCCCTTGGCTACCATGATGCGGAAAAGGCCGCTGCGCGGCTTGCCGCCATCCGCAGCAGCGCGCGCTACATTCAACTGACAAACAAGATCCGTGGTCGTCTCGACGCACTCATGCCTCGGGTCATCGAGGCTGCTGCGGCCACGCAGGGTGCCGATGAAACCCTGTCACGCGGCCTGGACCTGCTCGAAGGCATCAGCCGCCGCGGCGCCTACCTCGCGCTGCTGCAACAGTATCCGCAGGCGCTGCGCAGGGTCGTCGACCTCATCGGCGCATCGCGCTGGGCCGCACAATATCTCGGCCGCCATCCAATCCTGCTCGACGAACTGCTCGACGACCGCAACCTGGAAGCCGTGCCCGACTGGGCGAGCTTCCGGGCCGAACTCGAAGCCCAGCTCGATGCCATCGAGCCGGACATGGAACGTCAGATGGACCTGATGCGTGAGCAGCATCACGCCCAGTCGTTTCGCTTGCTGACCCAGGACATCGCGGGCCTGCTTTCGGTGGAAAAGCTTGCCGACCACCTGTCTGCACTGGCCGACACCATGGTCGAACTTACGATTCCCCTGTGCTGGCGCAAGATCAAGATCCGCCACCGGGAGTCCCCCGCCTTCGCCGTCATCAGCTACGGCAAGCTGGGCGGCAAGGAACTCGGCTACGCGTCGGACCTCGACATCATCTTCCTCTACGATGACGAAGCGCCCGAAGCGGCCGAGGTCTATACCCGCCTCGCCCAACGCACAAACACCTGGCTCTCGAGCCAGACGGCGGCAGGCAAACTGTTCGAGACCGATCTTCGCCTGCGGCCCAACGGTGACTCCGGCCTGATCGCGTGCTCGCTCGAGGCCTTCCGCAAGTATCAGCTCGAGTCCGCCTGGGTGTGGGAGCACCAGGCGCTCACCCGTGCCCGCTTCACCGCGGGGGATCCGGAACTCGGCGCCGCGTTCGAACGCATCCGCTGCGAAGTGCTGCGCATGCCGCGCGATGTCGAGAAGCTGCGCGCCGACGTGCTCGAGATGCGCGAGAAGATGCGTAGCGCCCACAGTGACAAGAGCAGCCAGTTCGACCTCAAGCACGACCACGGCGGCCTCATCGATGTCGAGTTCCTGATTCAGTATCTGGTGCTGGGCTACGCCCAGACCTATCCGGAGCTGACCGGCAACCTGGGCAACATCGCGCTGCTGCGCATGGCCGGTGAGCTCGGCCTCATCCCCACCGACCTCGCTGGCGCCTGCGGCGACAGCTATCGCAGCCTGCGCCACCTGCAGCACCGTCAGCGCCTCAACGACCTCGCATCCCGCGTGTCGCTGCAGGAGGCAGAGTCCGCACGCACCCCCGTGATCGCGCTCTGGCAGAAGGTATTCGGCGCCACATGAATCCCGGGGCTGTCATGGAAATGAACATGACGCCCATTTTTAGGGCAGATAGAATGCCTTCATATCAATTTCGAGGATGCTCGCCTGTCGCGGCGGCATCGCCCCGATGAGCCAGGAAATCGAACTCAAGCTGAGCCTGCCAAGCCGCTCGCTACCCGCGCTGCGCCGCCACCCCCTGGTTGCCGGTGCGCCACGGGAAGGCAAGACGTGCACGCTGGACAATACGTACTACGACACCCCAGAGCTCGCCCTCAAGGCGCGCAAGGTGGCCGTGCGCACCCGCCATCAGGGCCGGCAGTGGCTGCAGACGGTGAAGTGTGCGGCGGTGTCGACCGGTGGGCTTTCGCAGCGCCCGGAATGGGAGCAGCCCTACACCGACCGCTTCGATTTTTCCGCCATCGACGTGCCCGATGTCGCAAAGCTGCTCTCGCGGCACAAGGACGAACTGGTTCCGGTGTTCACCACCCGCTTTCGCCGCGAAACACGGCGCTACAGCCCGCGCGAAGGCGTCTGCATTCTTCTCATGATAGACACCGGCAGCGTCGAGGCGGTCAGCCGCAGCGCACCGATCTGCGAACTCGAACTCGAGCTGGTGGAAGGCAAGCCGCTCGACCTGCTCGAACTGGCGTGCGAACTCGCCCGGACCCTGCCGCTGATGCCGGGCGACGTGTCGAAGGCGCAGCGCGGATACCAGCTTTTCCTCGACCTGCCTGCGCGTCCGACCAAGGCAGAAGCCATCGAGCTCTCCCCCGACGACACCGTCATCGAAGCCTTTCGCCAGCACGCCTTCGCTTGCATCCGCCAATGGCAAGCCAATGCATCGGCGATCAACGAAGGCCACGACGGCCCCGAGTTCATCCATCAACTGCGTGTCTCGCTGCGACGGCTGCGCTCACTGATCAAGCTGTTCGCCCCCGCCCTGCCCACCGAGTTTGTCATCGAATGGAATGATCGCCTGCGCGAGAACGCAAACCGGTTTGGCGACACGCGTGACCTCGACGTACTCCACGCCGAGTTGCTCACACCCGTGGTCGCCGAAGGGCTCGCCGACGGCGCTGAAAGCGGCCTGCCGCCGCTGCTGAAGCTCATCGAAACCGCACGCCAGCAGGCACGCAAGGATGCCTTGCACAACATTACGCACTCCGCGCAAGGGCGGCTCGTACTCGAGCTCAACGCAGCACTGCAGGGGCTCCCGGTCAGCAACCTGATTGCCGCGGTCGACCTCAGGACCTTCGCCCGCCTTCAGCTCGATCGACTGCGCAAGCGCGCACGGCGCCGCTACGAAGCCTCGGTCACCCTCGTTCCCACTCAGCTCCACACCTTGCGCATCGCAATGAAGCAGCTGCGTTACGGGCTTGAGTTCTTCGGCTCGCTTCTCCCCGCGCGCGCAGTCGAGCGCTATCTGACAGGCATCACCGAAGCGCAGGGCACACTCGGTTTCCTGAACGACGTCGACGTCGCCCGCGGCCGGCTCAACGCCTGGGCCGGCAAGCGCAGCGACCTGCTGGCCGCGGCTTCATTCATCATCGGCTGGCACGGACCGCGCTATGCGCGACTGCGACGCCGGGTGCTGCAGGAGGTCGAACCCCTGCTGTGGGGAAAAACACCTTGGTGAACCCCTGAAGTCTGCGACTGTCATACCCGTGCAAGACGTGCCGGTTACGCTATCGGCCCTGACAAGACGGAGCATGAAATGGACTTGCTGCTGTGGCGCCACGCTGAAGCGGTGGACGGAACGCCCGATCACACTCGCGAACTCACCGATCGCGGACTGAAGCAGGCTCGCCGGGTGGCGGGCTGGATCGACGGGCATCGCCCCAAGCGTCTCAGAGTTCTGGCAAGTCCGACCGTGCGTACGCGGCAGACAGCAAGTGCATTCACCGACGACTTCGAGGTCATTCCTGCGCTTGGACCCGATGCAGGTGTATCCGACATGCTGGCAGCGTCCGGCTGGCCCGACGCCAGCGGTGCCACCCTGATCGTTGGCCACCAGCCCGGACTCGGTCGCCTGGCAGCGCTGCTGCTATCCGGTGTGGAGGCCGACTGGACGATCAAGAAAGGCGCGCTGTGGTGGTTCACCAACCGGGTCCGCGACAACGAAACCCAGACTGTCCTGCGCGCGGTCATTCCCGCAGACTTCGCCTGAGCACGGGAGTCATTCCCGCAGCCACTTCCATGGCTCGACCACGCCGGGGAATTTTCGCAGGCCTGACTTGTCTTTAGGTTAATCTGGCACACTACAAGGCGATCGCGACATCGGATTGTCTTCGCGGTTTCGCGGGTGCATTCAAGCGCCAGCCAACATTGCGTAAGATAGGGTCTTTCCTGCGAAGCGGATCATGCTGAAACGTATTCTGCCCACCCATGACAGCATCAAGAAAAGTCGCCTGCTGAGCTGGCTCGGGCCTCGTATTCACGACCCCTCGCTGTGGCACATCAACCGCAGGGCCGTTGCGCGCGGCGTTGCCATTGGCGCCTTTTTCGGTCTGATGGTGCCCGTGGCCCAGATTCCGGCCGCTGCAATCGCCTCGCTCTTCCTGCGCGGGAACCTGTGGATTGCGGCCGTATCGACCCTGGTCAGCAATCCATTCACCTACGCGCCGATCTACTACTTTGCCTACCGACTGGGCGCGAGCCTGATCGGCGCCCCGCTCCCGCAGCATGCGGCGGAGCTGAGCCACGACGCCGTTTCCCAGGCCTGGATCGGCCAGATTGCAGATCTATGGACCTGGCTTTCGGGCATTGGCCAGCCGCTGGTGCTGGGCATGTTGCTGATGGCGCTCAGCGGCGCCACCATCGGCTACTGGGGTGCGAGACTGTTCTGGCGCTACAAGGTCATTTCCAAGCGCCGCCGCCTGCTTCATGCACGCGTCCTGCGCCAGGCTCACTAAGGCCTCACTACCCAGCGCATCGTGCTTTTTTGCAGTGCATGATCAGCGTATGCTGGCTGCTCCGGCCCCCAAACCATACCTATCGTCCCAGTCATGAACACGGAAATCCCCAACGGCACACCCGACGTCATCGCCGGCGTCAATCGCGTCTACTACGACGGCTACTGGATCAAGGCCTACAAGCCTCCGGCCGATTCGCTGCAAGCAAAGAAGACGCTGATCCAGGCCCTGACCCGCAGACTGTTCAACCACGTTGAACACGGCATCAACATCCCCGGCAAACGTCTCAACGAAGCGCGGGAAGCCTACGAACAGGAGCAGGACCCTGAACGCAAGCGCGTGAAGGGCGCGATGCTCGCTGGCGCGATGTTCAACCGCGCTACCGACATTTTCACCAAACTGGTCGAAATGCAGGAACTGGGCATCGAGATCGAGTCCGACAACGCCCTGATGCGCGAATGCGGTGTGTGCCTGCATGAAGCGCTGATGCTGGGCCGCCTGGTCCGGCATCGCAGCGGAGAAGAAGGCATCGACGAATTATGGGGCGAGCCCTTCCGTGCCTTTTCGATTCCGGTCGAAGCCTTCTATGAAAGCCGCTACATCAAGATTGCCCAGACCCTGCGCGATATCGACAAGATCGCATCGGTCATGATCGACACCTTTGCCAGCGACCCGCTGTTTGTCGGCATAGACGATCTCGTGCGTCACTTTACCGACCTGGCCAAGGACAAATGCGAAACCCTGCGCACGGACAGCAACCTGTTCGACGTGTGGGCCGAGTTCGTGGTGTCTTCCGAGCGTCTGGCGGCGTTCGCCCCTCACCTGCCGGACGACCCCGATCCGGCCACTCTGCGCCGTGCAGCCGACGGGATGCGGCTGATCCTGCAGGGGCGCGATCTGCTCAACTACATCAGCCGGGCGCGCGTGACCATGCCCAAGAGCCGGCGCGAGTACTTCGAGCGCTGCGAGCACTACGCCCGCATCTTTGCCGGTCTCGACAGCCCCCAGACGCCTGAGTGGCTGTCGGCACCCTGAGCACGCTCAGGCGATGATGCCCCCACCCAGGCAGACCTTCGACTCATAGACGACGACGCTCTGGCCGGGCGTCAGCGCCCACTGCGCCTCGGCGAAAACGATCTCCGCGCGACCGTCCGCGATGCTGTCGATTTCGCACGGCATGTCAGGGGTACGGTAGCGCGGCTTGGCGGTGTATACCCAGTGCGTGTGGGGGTCGCGTCCGCCGATCCAGTTCAGGTCGATCGCGGTCAGCCGCTCCTTGAGCAGGGCCGGATGTGCATGCCCCTGCACCGCGTAGAGCACGTTCGACTTCACGTCCTTGCGCGCCACATACCAGGCGTCGTGCTCACCAGCCTCGTCCTGGTTGCCCTTGATGCCACCAATGTGAAGCCCCTTGCGCTGACCGATCGTGTGATACATCAGGCCCTGATGCTCACCGATGACGCGATCGTCGTCGAGCGCGCGGATCTCGCCGGGTGAAGTCGGCAGGTAACGCATCAGGAACTCACGGAAGGGGCGTTCGCCGATGAAGCAGATCCCGGTCGAGTCCTTCTTCGTGGCCACGTGCAGCCCAGCAGCTTCTGCGATCTTGCGTACTTCACGCTTGTACATCGCACCCAGCGGGAACAGCGTCTTGGACAGCTGCGCCTGGTTGAGGCGGTAGAGAAAATAGCTCTGATCCTTGGTGCCGTCCTCGGCCTTCAGCAGCTGGA
Source organism: Parazoarcus communis (assembly GCF_003111665.1). Classification (NCBI taxonomy): domain Bacteria; kingdom Pseudomonadati; phylum Pseudomonadota; class Betaproteobacteria; order Rhodocyclales; family Zoogloeaceae; genus Parazoarcus; species Parazoarcus communis. The sequence continues at coordinate 153,131 of NZ_CP022188.1, forward strand.
ACTCACGCCGCCCGTCGTTCTCCCACTCACGCACCTGCGCGTAGTGCCCGGTGGCGATGCGGTCTGCACCGAGCGCCATCGCGTGGTCGAGAAAACAGCGGAACTTGATCTCGGAGTTGCACAGGATGTCCGGGTTAGGCGTGCGGCCGGCTTCATATTCGCGCAGAAAATCGGCGAACACGCGGTCCTTGTATTCCGCACTGAAATTGACGACCTCGAGATCGATACCGATGACGTCGCACACCGAGGCCACATCGACCAGATCCTGCCGCGTCGAGCAGAACTCCGAATCGTCGTCGTCCTCCCAGTTCTTCATGAACAGGCCGGTCACGTCATAACCCTGGCGCTTGAGCAGCAGCGCCGTGACGGCAGAATCCACCCCGCCGGACATGCCGACCACCACCTTCATTCCACCTGCATCCTGCTTACTGGACATTCGGTCCGTCTCCATCTAACCAGTCGGCCAAGGACAGCACGATCGCTGCCTCGCCATTGTCGACAAACCAGCTGTCGATTACGAAACGTTCGCCCGGCCTGCTGTCGGGGACCGGCGCCGGCGCGGGCACATCGCCAAGCACTTCGGCACAGTCGCACAGGGCCAGCATCAGTGGCACATGATCAGGCACGACGACTGCCGGTCGCAAGCTCACAGGCGGCTCCACCTCTTCGACGACCGCGCTGAAGTGCTGGAGCACGAAGCGGGTGCGCTTTGCCGGCTCCAGCACATGGTGAAAGCGCAACATGCCGCGCGCCTCGATCATTTTCAGAAACCGCGTCGTATTGGTCGAGTGGTCTATGCAGTCCATCCGGCCATCGACACCCTGGTCGAAGTAATTGCCGGCGCGGTCGGCGCCAACAGGCGTCTGAACACCTGCCTCACGATAAAGCCTGCCTACCACGGCAGCAAGCGCAGCGCGCTCTGTCACCGGATCCGACGCCGCGAGCAACTGCTCGCGCGCCAGCTCAAGCACGGCGGCGTCGAACGCAACCGTCTCGGTGGCAGCACAACTGTAGTTGAAACACACCGGCACCAGCACCTCCTGTGCGGGCACCGCTGCGCTGGACAGCGCCAGCAGCAGCGCGAAGACCTTGCGCATCAGTCGTAATGCCGCAGCAGGTCGAGATCGTAACGTCGCCCCGCGAGCCAGTCGTCAACACATTGCACGATCAGCGGGCTACGGTGGCGATCCGCCGTTGCACGGATCTCTTCCGGGCTCATCCACACCGCGCGCACGATGCCATCGTCCAGCTCGAACCCGGGCACTTCCTCGCCGACCCGCCCCCCGAAGGCGAAGCGCAGATAGGTGATATCCCCTTGCGGACGGGGCCACTGATACACCCCAACGAGATACTCCGGCACGAAGCGGTGCGCGGTTTCCTCGAGCGTCTCCCGTATCGTGGCCTGAACCAGGGATTCGCCTTCCTCAAGGTGGCCCGCCGGCTGATTGAAGCGCAGCCCATCCTCAGTCTCTTCCTCCACCATCAGAAAGCGGCCATCGCGCTCGATCAGCGCTGCAACGGTGACATTCGGTTTCCAGCTGCGGTCCATGAGACGTCCGGCATGCAAAGAGCGGCATTTTACCCTTGTGCACGTTTGCTTGTGATCGAGATCTGTCGCCCGCGTTTGCGCTAGAATTCGAAAGTTAAGCCCGGAGCGTCCGGGCGCATCCAAACACTTCTCATCGGTGGAGAACCAGATATGTCCATGGCTGATCGCGACGGTTTCATTTGGCAAGACGGCAAGCTCGTTCCGTGGCGCGAAGCGACCACGCACGTGCTGACCCATTCCCTGCACTACGGACTGGCCGTTTTCGAGGGCGTGCGTGCCTACAACACCGCCAACGGCACCGCGATCTTCCGCCTCGCAGAGCACACCCAGCGCCTGATCAACTCGGCCAAGATCTACATGATGGACATCCCCTACTCCAAGGATGAACTCATGGAAGCGCAGAAAGAGGTCGTGCGCGCCAACAAGCTCGAATCCTGCTATCTGCGTCCGATCGCCTTCTACGGCTCGGAAAAGATGGGAATCTCCACCCGTGGCTCCACCGTGCATGTGGCCATCGCAGCCTGGCCCTGGGGCGCCTACCTCGGCGAAGACGGCCTCGAACTCGGCATCCGGGTCAAGACCTCGTCCTACACCCGCCATCACGTCAATTCGACGATGCCGCGCGCCAAGCTCGCCGGCACCTACCCGAACTCGATCCTGGCCAACCTCGAAGTCACCAAGCAGGGCTACGACGAAGCCCTTCTGCTCGACAACCAGGGCTTCGTGGCCGAAGGTGCTGGCGAGAACCTGTTCGTGATCAAGGATGGCAAGATCTTTGAACCCGAGATCGCCTCGGCCCTGACCGGCATCACGCGCGACTCGATCATCACCATCGCCCGCGAGTTCGGCCTCGAAGTGCAGTCCAAGCGCATCACCCGTGACGACATCTACATCGCCGACGAAGCCTTCTTCACCGGCACCGCAGCCGAAGTCACCCCGATTCGCGAACTCGACGACCGTACCATCGGCGAGGGCAAGCGCGGCCCGCTCACCACCAAGATCCAGGCCCGCTTCTTCGACGTGGTCAACGGCCGCGCCCCTGAATACCAGCACTGGCTGGCCAAGGTCTGAGGAGGCCTCTCATGACTGACAACAAGGCTCGTACCGTAGAAGTCACAGCACACGACCTGCCGCTGCATTGCCCGCGGCCAGACTCTCCGCTGTGGGCGCAGCACCCCCGCGTCTTCCTCGACGTCCTCAAGGAAGGCTCGGCAACCTGCCCGTACTGCAGCACCAAGTACGTTTTCACCGGCGAAGCCCCCAAGGGGCACCACTGAGCCGGATCGGCAAGCTCGCCCCTGCGCCAGAACACACGGCAACCGGGGCGGCTGCCTTTCCTGCTCTCAGCCGGCACACATCGTGAGCGAAACCGTGTTCACTACCCCTGCAGAGGCCGAAGCCGCTTTTTATGACGCCCTCGCACGGGCCGACCTCGACACCATGATGTCGGTCTGGTCCGAAGAGGATGAGGTCGTCTGCGTGCATCCGAACGGGCCCCGCATCGTAGGCCTCGCTTCGGTACGCGAATTGTGGCGCCAGATTTTCGCCAGTGGCGCGCGTCTGAACATCCGCACCACGCAGGCGGTGGTGAGCGAAACCCTGGTGCTGGTCGTCCACAACGTCCTCGAAGAGGTCGCCGAAGCCGGCAGCGAGCCAGGCGGGCCGCCAATCGTTGCCACCAACATCTATTCGCGCGGCGCCAAGGGCTGGCGCATGGTGATGCATCACGCCTCGCCCACCCCCAACCTGATGGATATCCAGGTCCAGGGGACGCCCCGCGTGGTCCATTGAAGCCGACGCGCATGCCCGGCTATGAAGCCCCCTGGTGGCTGCCGGGCGCGCATCTGCAGACCATCCTGCCCCTCGCACGAAAGGGCAGATCACCACTGTATCGCCGCGAGCGCTGGGACACACCCGACGGCGACTTCATCGACCTCGACTGGCTGGCAAGCGCCCCCGCCGATGCGCCGCTCGTCGTCCTCTTTCACGGGCTCGAAGGCTCGAGCCGTTCGCACTATGCCCGCGCCCTGATGCGCGCGCTCGCTGCGCGCGGCTGGCGCGGCGTGATTCCGCACTTTCGTGGCTGCTCGGGCGAGCCCAACCGCCTGGCGCGCGCCTACCACTCAGGCGACAGCGCCGAGATCGACTGGGTTCTGCGCCGCCTTCACGGCATCGCCGGACAGGCGCCGCTGTTTGCCGCTGGCGTATCGCTGGGCGGCAACGCCCTGCTGAAATGGCTCGGGGAACAGGAAGCGGATGCCGGAAATGTAATCCGGGGTGCGGCGGCCATCTGTCCGCCGCTCGATCTGACCGTCTCGGGTCATGCGCTCGCACGGGGCTTCAACGCGGTGTACACCCGACACTTTCTGAATACGCTGAAAGGCAAGGCCCTGCACAAACTGGCCCGTTACCCGGCGCTTTTTGATGGACGGCGAATACAGCAGGCGGGCACGCTGTTCGAGTTCGACGACGTCTATACTGGGCCGGTACATGGCTTTTCCGGCGCTGCAGACTACTGGCGCCGCGCGTCGTCCCGCCCGTGGCTGGCTGCAATCAGCGCTCCGACGCTGCTCCTGTGCGCGGCGAACGACCCCTTTGTCCCGCCGGAAGCCTTGCCCACTGCGCGCGAGCTGAGCACAGCCGTTCGCTTCGAATGTGCCGCCCAAGGAGGTCACGTCGGCTTTCTTGACTCGCCCTGGCCAGGCTCGCTCGGCTGGTTGCCACAGCGTCTGTTGCAACATTTCGATGCAGTACTGTCCGATGGATAAGGCACCGATGTGCGTCCGCACAACGGAATCGCCAAAATCCTCTGGCATACTATGCTGCACTGCACTCATTTCAAACTGGAAGCCCACATGACCCAGACTGCGCACGTACTGCCCGCCCCGGAAATCTTCAAGGCCTACGACATTCGCGGCATCGTCGACAAATCCCTGACTGCCGATGCAGTCCGCGCCATCGGCCACGCCCTCGGCTCTGAAGCAGTGGCACGCGGTCAGAAAACGGTGGCAATCGGTCGCGACGGCCGCCTGTCGGGCCCCGAACTGGCCGGTGCGCTGGCCGACGGCATCCGTGCGGCGGGTGTCGACGTGGTCGATATCGGTTGCGTCCCCACCCCGCTGAGCTACTTCGCTGCTTACCAGCTCGGCACCAACTCCTGCGTGTCCGTCACCGGCAGCCACAACCCGCCCGATTACAACGGTCTCAAGATGGTGCTCGGCGGCCAGACGCTGTTCGGCGACCAGATCCAGGCGCTGCGCCAGCGCATTGCAGACAACAACCTGAGCCACGGCGCAGGCAAGCTCACCACCGCCAGCGTGGATGAGGCCTATCTCGAGCGCATCGTCAGCGACGTCAAGCTCGCCCGCCCGATGAAGATCGTCATCGATTGCGGCAACGGCGTGGCCGGCGGCATTGCGCCCGAGTTGTTCAAGCGCCTTGGTTGCGAGGTGATCGAGCTCTTCTGTGAGGTCGATGGCAATTTCCCCAACCACCACCCTGATCCGTCCAAGCCCGAGAATCTGCAGGATGTGATCCGTGCACTGCAGGAAACCGACGCCGAACTCGGCCTCGCCTTCGATGGCGATGGCGACCGCCTCGGCGTGGTCACCAAGGATGGCGAGATCATCTATCCCGATCGCCAGCTGATGCTGTTTGCCGAGGACGTGCTGACCCGCGTGCCCGGTGGCGAAATCATCTATGACGTGAAGTGCACCCGCAACCTTGCAGGCTGGATCAAGGACCGTGGCGGCAAGGCCACCATGTGGAACACCGGTCACGCGCTGGTCAAGGCCAAGCTCAAGGAAACCGGCGCGCCGCTCGCGGGCGAGATGAGCGGCCACATGTTCTTCAAGGAGCGCTGGTACGGCTTCGACGACGGCCTGTATGCCGGCGTGCGTCTGCTCGAGATCCTGTCGCGCCATCCGGACGGCAATGCCGTACTCAAGGCCCTGCCGGATGCGGTGAGCACGCCTGAGCTGAACATCAAGATGAACGAAGGCGAGCCCTTCGAACTGGTGAAGCGACTGAAGGAAGGCGCGTCTTTCGATGGTGCACAGGAAGTCATCACGCTCGATGGCGTTCGCGTCGAATACGCAGACGGCTTCGGCCTCGCCCGCCCGTCCAACACCACGCCGGTCGTCGTGCTTCGCTTCGAGGCCGACAGCGAGGAAGCCATCGCTCGCATTCAAGCGGACTTCCGCAAGGCCATCGAAGCGGTGTGGCCAGGCATCAAGCTGCCGTTCTGATCTCTGAAGACGCTTGAATGATGACAAGGCGCCAGGGGTAAATCCCGGCGCCTTTTTCTTTGCTCATCTCTTTAATCGGCTGCACTTTTTCCCGTGCCGTACTGGCACGCGGGCGGGGTATTTGCTCCGCCGGCTGCGGAACTCGCCCTGCGGGCTCGGACAGTCCTCGCCGGCTGCACAAACACCCCACCCACATGCCAACGCCGGTGCCAATGCACAGTATAAAAAGGCGAGAAACGAAAGTCTGATGGAGTAAGAACGCTCCGATCCTCAGAACTGCCTCAACACCAAAGGCAGCGGCGCCTTCCCGTGACGGGCTGTCGAGAGCGCCGTCGGTTGGGGTGCTGCGGCGGAAACAAGGCGGCGCATGTCTGAGGGCGCGCAGCGACCGAGTTTGCGCCGACGCCGCCGCAGCGCCTCAACCGACGGGAAGCCGAAGGCCGCGAACGTCTGCCCGGCACGGGAAGGTGCCGCTGCCGACCACGGAGTGCCACCGCAGCCACTCCCCAAACACACGCCCAAAAGAAAAACGGCTGCGGAAGCCTTGAGCTCACACAGCCGTTTTTGATTCGGGACGTACAGCAGCTTACAGTTTGCCGTCCACCCAGCCCTGCACGCCAGCCAAAGCCGCCGGCAGTTTTTCAGGATCGGTGCCGCCCGCCTGCGCCATGTCGGGACGGCCGCCACCCTTGCCACCCACCTGCAGCGCGACGAAGTTCACCAGTTCGCCAGCCTTCACCTTGGCAGTCTGATCCGCAGTCACGCCGGCAATCAGCGACACCTTGCCATCGACCACCGAAGCCAGCACGATCGCGGCCGACTTCAGCTTGTCCTTGAGCTTGTCCATGGTCTCGCGCAGCGTCGGCACGTCCGCGCCTTCCAGCACCGCAGCCAGCACCTTAACACCCTTGACGTCTGCCGCCTGATTCACCAGATCGTCGCCCTGGCTCGCAGCCAGCTTCGACTTCAGGCGCGCCACTTCCTTCTCCAAAGCGCGCACGTTGTCGAGCACGCCCGACACGCGCTCGGCAACCTCATCCGGCTGCACCTTGAGCAGGGCAGAGACGCCCTGGACGCGACGCTCCTGCTCCTGCAGATAACGCAGCGCGTTCTCGCCGGTGATCGCCTCGATACGGCGTACCCCGGCGGCCACACCACCTTCCATCACCACCTTGAACAGGCCGATGTCACCGGTGCGGCCAACGTGCGTACCACCGCACAGTTCCTTGGACGTACCGATGCTGAGCACCCGCACCTCGTCACCGTATTTTTCGCCGAACAGCATCATCGCGCCCGACTTCTGCGCATCTTCCAGTCCCATCACCGCAGCCTCGGTTGCCGTATTGGCGAGAACCTCGCGGTTGACGATCTCCTCGACCTCGCGGATTTCCTCGGCGCTCATCGGCGCGGCGTGCGCAAAGTCGAAGCGGGTCTTGTCCGGATCGACTTGCGAACCCTTCTGCTGCACATGCGCACCAAGAACCTCTCGCAGCGCCTTGTGCATCAGGTGAGTCACAGAGTGATTACGTGCCGTCGCCGCACGGGCCTCGATATCAACCTTGGCGGTGACGCCCTGCCCCACCGACAGCTTGCCGGTCTTGAGCACACCATGATGACCGAACACCGCAGCCTGAACCTTGAGCGTGTCCTCAACCGCAAAGATGCCCGCAGCGCCCTTGAGTTCGCCGCGGTCACCCACCTGGCCGCCGGACTCTGCATAGAAGGGCGTGTCATCGAGCACCACCACACCGAGATCGCCCTCGACCAGCTCATTGACCGCGACGCCGTCCTTGTACAACGCAAGGATGTTGCCCTTCGCCTCGAGATGATCGTAGCCGTGGAAGGTGGTGGCCGGCCCCTCGTACTCGAGGTTTGCCGCCATCTTGAACTTTCCGGCCGCACGGGCCTGCTCTTTCTGGCGCGCCATGGCCGCATCAAAGGCAGCCGCATCCACCGTCACCTCACGCTCGCGACAGATGTCGGCCGTCAGGTCGAGCGGGAAGCCATAGGTATCGTGCAGCTTGAACGCCGTATCGCCGTCAAAAACCGTCTTGCCGGCCTTCTGCATCGCATCGAGTTCGGCTTCGACGATCGCCATGCCGTTCTCGATGGTCGCAAAAAAGCGCTCTTCTTCCTGACGCAGCACGTCCATCACCCGCTTCTCGGCCGCCTTCAGCTCGGGAAAGGCAGCACCCATCTCCGCAACCAGATCAGGCACCAGGCGGTTGAAGAAGGCGGCACGCGCACCGAGCTTGTAGCCGTGGCGGATGGCGCGACGGATGATGCGGCGAAGCACGTAGCCACGGCCTTCGTTGCCCGGAATCACACCATCGGAGATCAGGAAGGAACAGGCCCGGATATGGTCTGCCAGCACCTTGAGCGAGGGCGAATCCATGGCTGCGCTGCTGGTTTCACGCGCAGCCGCTGCAATCAGCGTCTGGAACAGATCGATCTCATAGTTGGCATGCACGCCCTGCAGCACCGCCGACACCCGCTCCAGCCCCATGCCGGTATCCACCGAAGGCTTGGGCAGCGGGTGCATCACGCCGGCCTCGTCGCGGTTGAACTGCATGAACACGTTGTTCCAGATCTCGATGTAGCGGTCGCCGTCTTCATCAGGCGATCCCGGGGGGCCGCCCCAGATGTGCTCGCCGTGATCGTAGAAGACTTCGGTGCACGGGCCGCAGGGACCGGTATCGCCCATCATCCAGAAGTTGTCGGACGCGTAACGCGCGCCCTTGTTGTCACCGATGCGGATCACACGCTCGGCGGGCACGCCCATTTCCTTCGTCCACAGGTCGTAAGCCTCGTCGTCCTCGGCATACACCGTCACCCAGAGCTTGTCCTTGGGCAGCTTGAACACCTCCGTCAGCAGCTCCCAGGCGTAGGCGATCGCCTCGCGCTTGAAGTAGTCGCCGAAACTGAAGTTGCCCAGCATCTCGAAGAAGGTGTGATGGCGTGCGGTGTAGCCAACGTTCTCGAGGTCGTTGTGCTTGCCGCCGGCACGAACGCACTTCTGCGACGTGGTCGCGCGGGTATAGGGACGCTTGTCGAAGCCGAGAAAGACGTCCTTGAACTGGTTCATGCCTGCGTTGGTAAACAGCAGGGTCGGGTCTTCGTGCGGCACCAGCGAAGAAGATGCCACGATCTGGTGGCCCTTCGATTCGAAGAACTTGAGGAACTTGTCGCGAATTTCGGCAGATTTCATGGAGTTGGCATTCAGACAGGACGTGTTACCCGGCACAGCAGGCGAATGCATCAGTTTATCATGAGCACCAAGCCCGTCTGCGAGCGCACTGTACCGAACGCACTCATCTATAATTTACGTTCACGTCAACTTAATAACAGAGACAAGCATGGGACACCGACTTTCCAAGATCTACACCCGCACCGGCGACGCCGGCACCACCGGCCTCGGCGACGGCAAGCGGGTATCGAAGAACAGCTTGCGTATCCACGCGCTTGGCGAGGTGGACGAGGTGAATGCCATCATCGGCCTGCTGCTGTGCGAGGAATTACCGGAAGATGTGCAGGTGCTGATGACCAATGCCCAGCACGACCTGTTCGACCTTGGCGGTGAAGTGTGCATCCCCGGCATGAGCATGATTACAGGGAAACAGGTGGACCACCTCGAAGCCGAACTCGACCGCCTCAACGAACCGCTCGAACCGCTCAAGGATTTCATCCTGCCCGGCGGCACCCGTGCTGCAGCCCTTGCTCACCACGCCCGAACAGTGTGCCGCCGCGCTGAACGCGCACTCGTGGCGCTGGCGCTCGAAGAGGCGGTGAATGACGGCCCCCGCCAGTACCTGAACCGCCTGTCGGACCTGCTCTTCGTCCTCGGCCGGGTGCTCAATCGCGCAGGCGGTCGCGGCGATGTGCTGTGGCAGAAGCGCAAGAACGCCTGATCCCGACTGCGCCGAGAACACCTGAACTCAGGAGATCTCGTCGTCGCCGAACAAGGTGATCTGCTCCATGCCGCGCTGCTCGAGACCGGTTTCGGCGAAACGCACCCCGACCCCGAGCAGGCGCACAGGCAAGCCACGGCGGACATAGCCCTCGTCAAGCAGCGCCGACCAGATCCCGGCATTTGGCGCTGCGGCCACGCACTCCACGGTCGTTTGCGAGAAATCGGCGAACTTGATCTTCACGACAGCCTTGTGCACAGGGCGCGGCTCCCGTGCACGGTCGAAACGGCGGAAAAACTCGTCGATCAGCGCAGGTAGGGCCGCACGGCAGGCGGCCAGATCGGGCAGATCAGTCACATACGTCGTCTCCACCGATAAGGACTTGCGGATACGGTCGCTGCGCACCGGGCGCTCGTCGATTCCCCGGCACAAGCGGTAGAGCGCCGCCCCGAAGCTGCCAAACTCGCGCGACAGATCGACCAGACGCCAACTGCGCAGATCGGCGCAGGTTTCCACCCCCAACCGGCTCAGCTTTGCCGCGGTCACCTTGCCCACGCCAAAGAGCTTCTTCACCGGCAACGCCGCGACGAAAGCGTCCACATCCTGCGGACGCACGACGAACTGTCCATTCGGCTTGTTCCAGTCGCTGGCGACCTTGGCAATGAACTTGTTCGGCGCAATGCCGGCCGAAGCGGTGATGCCAACCTCCTTGTGGATAAGGGCACGAATTTCCTGCGCCATCAGGGTGGCCGACCCCTTGCAGCGATCGACGCCACTGACGTCGAGGTAAGCCTCATCCAGCGACAGCGGCTCCACCAGCGGGGTGTATTCGCGATAGATATCCAGGATCTGGCGGGACGCCGTCCGATAGCGCTCGAAGTCGGGCGGCAGCAACACGAGTTGCGGGCACAGCTTCTGTGCCCGCATCGTCGACATCGCCGAATGCACGCCAAAGGCCCGGGCTTCGTAATTGCAGGTGGCGATCACGCCACGCGTCTCGGCACGCCCCCCGACCGCAACTGGCCGCCCGACCAGCGCCGGGTTGTCGCGCATCTCCACTGCGGCATAAAAGCAGTCACAGTCGCAGTGGATGATCTTGCGTGAAATCGCCGCACCCTCGGCCGCTTCAGACGAAGCGCCAGCCTCTCCCTCCTGCAATTGAATCCTTCCCCTGTTGTCTGGCCACCCGGCGAACCCACCGTGCAGCTGAATCGAGATGATCGGGCCAGGTCCGGCCGGGCGCAAGCACTGCCGCCGGCCCGGCTCGAAACGGGACCACTGCAACTCGCAGCATTCCCGCATTACCATTCACATGGTGGCTGACAGCGCACGAGCGCGCGCGCATGCTGGAGGCTGCCGACCGGGCAAGGGAGTCCATTCGATGCTGTTTCGCCACCACCCCTCTCATACCATCAGCCTCGCCCTGCAGGGCGGCGGCGCCCATGGCGCATTCACCTGGGGTGTGCTCGATGCCCTGCTGGAAGACGGCCGCCTGCGCTTCGACGGTGTCAGCGGCACCAGCGCGGGCGCAATGAACGCGGTGGTAATGGCCAGCGGCCTGCTGCGGGGCGGGCGCGAGGGCGCACGCGCGGCGCTCGAACAGTTCTGGCATGCGGTCGCAGAGAGCGCGCCGGCCGACCTGCCATTCAGTCAGGACGACGAATCCGGCGCAGGCATGTCTGCCGGCATTCGCATGATGATGCAGTGGGCGCGCAACTTTTCACCGGAACAACTCAATCCTTTCGACGTTGATCCCTTACGCGACATCCTCACCACCCAGATCGACTTCGATCATCTGCGCGCGGCCTGTCCGGTCAAGCTCTTCGTCGCGGCCACCCATGCCAACACCGGCAAGCTCAGGCTATTTACCGCCGCCGAGATGAACGCAGCGGCAGTGCTCGCATCGGCCTGCCTGCCTTCACTTCATCGCGCCATCGAGATCGACGGCGAACCTTACTGGGACGGCGCCTACTCGGCCAACCCCGCCGTATTCCCGCTGTTCTACGACTGCACTGCCCGCGACATCCTGCTGGTGCTGCTCAGCCCCTTGCTGCACGGCGAGACACCCCACAGTGCGGACGAGATCCGGGCGCGCTCGCTCGACCTTGCCTTCAACTCCACCTTTCTGCGCGAGATGCGCATGTTCGCCCACGCCCGCGAATTTGCCGGCGGCGGGCTACTGCCCCGCGGCCGCCTGGAAAGACGTCTGCAACGCACCCACTTTCACCTGATCGAGGCCGACGAACTGCTCAGCCAGCTCGCATCAGTGACGCGGCTGACGCCGAGCCTGCCCTTCGTGAACATGCTTCGGGACCAGGGCCGGGCCCGCACCAAGGCCTGGCTGGCGGCACACTATCCTGCGCTCGGGCGGCGTTCCTCGGTCGACCTCGGTCAGATGTTCTACTGAACCCGACTCATCCTGCGCCGATACTGCACAGGCTGCTGCAATGAAAAACGGGGGCGCGCAGCCCCCGTGTCGTTGCTCGGCTCAGCCGGCAATCACTCCATCTCTGCGGCCCGCTTCACCCGGCGCTGACGCACCCCCTCTGCGAGCACGTCGAGCACCAGCACGCTGTCTTCCCAGCCGATGCAGGCATCGGTAATGCTCTTGCCGTACTCCAGCTCAACGCCCGGCTGGAGGTCCTGACGGCCTTCCTTGAGGTGGGACTCGACCATCACACCGATGATGCGATCCTCACCGGCGGCCATCTGTCCGGCAACGTCGTTTGCCACCTCGATCTGCAGGCGGTGCTGCTTGCGACTGTTGGCGTGCGAGAAATCGACCATCACCTTGCCCGGCACACCGCCGGCGGCAAGATCCTTGCACGCGGCATCCACGCTCTCGGCGTCGTAGTTCGGTGCCTTGCCGCCGCGCAGGATGGCGTGGCAGTCCTCGTTGCCGCGGGTGGTGACGATGGCCGAATGCCCGGCCTTGGTGACGCTGAGGAAATGGTGCGGTGCCTGTGCCGCCTTGATCGCATCCACCGCGATTCGCACGTTGCCGTCAGTACCGTTCTTGAATCCGACCGGGCACGACAGGCCCGAAGCGAGTTCGCGGTGCACCTGGCTTTCGGTCGTACGCGCACCGATGGCACCCCAGGCGATGAGGTCGGCAATGTACTGCGGGGTGATCATGTCAAGGAACTCGGTGCCCGCCGGCAGCCCGATCTCGTTGACTTCCCACAGCAGCTTGCGCGCGAGGCGAACGCCCTCATTGATGGCATAGCTGTTGTCGAGGTAAGGGTCGTTGATCAGCCCTTTCCAGCCCACCGTGGTGCGCGGCTTCTCAAAATAGACACGCATCACGATCAGCAGGTCGCCCTTGAGGCGATCGGCCTCGGCCTTCAGCTTGTGTGCATATTCGAGCGCGGCCTTGGCGTCGTGGATCGAACAGGGCCCGATCACCACCAGCAGGCGATCATCCGCGCCATAAAGAATGCGATGGATGGCCTGACGTGCCTCGTATGCAACTTCAGCCGCTTTCGGTGTCGCCGGAAACTCCCGCAGCACGTGCGCGGGCGGCACCAGTTCCTTGATTTCGGAAATGCGGACGTCGTCGATATGAATCTTCATTGAGGCGGACATGATGAAAACCCTGCGTTCAGGCTGAAGGAAGCCCTCGATTCTAGCCCAAGTCCCCGCCACACTGCGCCCCGGTCGAAAACAAGGACACCGGCCTGCCGCCACAAGGATCACGCACCAGGCATGTTCCGACTGCACCCCGCACCGCATCGAGAACCCTTTCGCTTGCGCCACGTCATACGGGAGCCCCAGGCCGGGGTCGGCAGCAAACGCACCAACCGGTGTAAGAATCCGCCACCGTCCAGCGACTGACTGATAACCCTGCCGCACCCTCCCAAACACGGACCACGATCATGCTCATCAAACGCCCTGACGATATCGCCGCATCCGAGATCACACCGCGCGCCCTGTTCGAGGACCGCCGTCGCTTCCTGCTCAAGGCGGGAGCGGGCGTGATTGCGGGCGCTGCACTGTGGAACGGCCTGCCGCGCGCCGCCGACGCCGCGCCGATGAAGCTGTCGCCCCTGCAAGCCTCGCCATTCAGCATCAGCGAAGAACAGACCGCATACAAGGCGGTCACCGGCTACAACAACTACTACGAGTTCGGCACCGGCAAGGAAGATCCGGCGATGAATGCCGGCGTGCTGCAGACGCGGCCCTGGACCGTGCGGGTTGAAGGCCTCGTCGGCAAGCCGCGCACCTTCGATATCGACGAACTGCTCAAGCTGGCGCCGCTGGAAGAGCGCATCTATCGCCTGCGCTGCGTCGAGGCCTGGTCGATGGTCGTGCCCTGGGTGGGTTTTCCGCTCGCAGCACTGCTCAAGCAGGTCGATCCGCTGGGGAGCGCAAAGTATGTCGAGTTCGTCACCCACTACGATCCCAAGATCATGACCCGCCGCCAGATTCTCGACTGGCCCTACACCGAGGGTCTGCGTCTGGATGAGGCCATGCATCCGCTCACCATTCTGGCGCTCGGCCTGTACGGCGAAGTGCTGCCAAATCAGAACGGTGCGCCAGTGCGGCTGGTCGTGCCCTGGAAGTACGGCTTCAAGAGCGCGAAGTCCATCGTCGCCATCCGCCTGCACGAGACCCAGCCCGCAACCGCCTGGAACAAGTCGGCGCCGCAGGAGTATGGTTTCTACTCGAACGTGAATCCGGAGGTGGATCATCCGCGCTGGAGCCAGGCCACCGAGCGTCGCATCGGCGATTTACGCAAGCGCCCCACGCTGATGTTCAACGGCTATGCCGATCAGGTTGCCAGCCTCTATCAGGGCATGGACCTGCGCAGGCAGTTCTGAGTATCCTCGCCAGATGAACCCTGCAATGCGAACCGTCAGCGCCGACCAGATCGGCGCAATCAAGGCTTTTCTCTTCCTGTTGTGCCTGATTCCCGGCGCCCAGCTCGTCCTCGGCTGGCGGGCCGACCAGCTCGGCGCCAACCCGATCGAGTACATCACCCACGCCACTGGCAGCTGGACCCTGCGTTTCCTGCTGATCACGCTCGCCATCACGCCACTGAGACGCTATACCGGCCTGCACTGGCTGGTACGCCTGCGCCGCATGCTCGGTCTGTTCGCTTTCGCCTACGGCGCGGCGCACTTCGCCATCTATCTGTGGCTGGATCAGTTCTTCGACTGGGCGGCCATCGCCAAGGACATCCTGAAGCGTCCCTACATCACCGTCGGCTTCACCGCGCTGGTGCTGATGGTGCCGCTCGCGGCGACCTCGACCAACGCGGCGATCAAGCGCCTCGGCGGCCGACGCTGGCAGGCGCTGCACCGCTCGATCTACGCCATCGCGATCTTCGGCGTGCTGCATTACTGGTGGCTGGTGAAGGCGGACATCCTGCAACCGGTGGTCTACAGCCTGATCCTCGCCGCACTGCTGGGGCTGCGCGCCTGGTGGCGCGAACAGGAGCGGCGCCGGCAGCTGTCCACCCCGCCGCCGGTGGCACCCTCGCTCAAGGGCAAGGTCATTCGCATCGTGCCCAAATGAACATCGGCCCCGGCTGTGCCAGCGAGGCACAACCAGGGCCGATGCGTTCGACCGGGGTCAAGCAGCCTTCAGGCCTCGGCGCTCAGGCCTGCTTCGGGCGGATTGCGTGCTTTGGCCGCCAGGCCTTGATCACCGTTTCATCGGTTTCAACATAGGGGCCACCCATGAGATCGATGCAGTACGGCGTGGCCGCAAAGATGCCGACATGGACCACGCTGCCATCGGCCCCGCGCACCCCTTCGAGGGTTTCCTTGATCGACTTCGGCTGGCCCGGCAGATTGATGATCAGGGTCTTGCCACGGATCACCGCGACCTGCCGCGACAGAATTGCCGTGGGCACGAAATTCAGACTGATGCGACGCATCTCTTCGCCATAGCCGGGCATCTCCTTGTCGCCCACCGCCAGCGTCGCCTCAGGGGTGACGTCGCGCGGCGAAGGACCGGTGCCACCGGTGGTGAGAATCAGCGAACACCCGGCCTCGTCTGCGAGCTCGATCAGGGTTTGCTCGATGACCGGCCGCTCGTCCGGAATCAGCCGCGTCTCGGCCGACCACGGCGAGGTCAGTGCCTTGCCCAGCCAGTCCTTCAGCGCAGGAATGCCCTGATCTTCGTAACGGCCGTCCGAGGCCCGGTCACTGATCGAGACCAGGCCGATCTTGATGTGTTCGCTCATGCACGCTCCACGTCGTCGCTATCGTCGGGTTCATCCTCGTCGCCCGCGTCCTCTGCCGCACCGGCACGGTCGAGATCGCGCAAGACCTTGAAGATCTCGCGGAAGGCCTTGGGCGGCTTGTTCTGCTCACGCTCCTTGATCGCATTGCGGCGCAGGGTGCGCAGGTGCTGGATATCAACGTCCGGCCAGGTCTCGACCACGTACTCGATGACCTTCTCGTCCTCTACGAGGTCGCTGCGCAGCTTTTCCAGTCGGTGCTGACGCGCCACCTCGGCCGACGATGCGCCGCGGAAAAGCTCCAGCTGCGCCTGAATCGGCTCGGGATCAACGCTGCGCATCAGCTTGCCGATGTACTGCATCTGCCGGCGCAGGGCTTCATCCCTGCGGGTCAGACGTTGCGCATCGCGGATCGCGACGAACAGGGATTCGGGCAGCGGCACCTTGCGCAGGCGGGTCGGCGGCAGGGCGACGAGCTCGGCGCCGAGGTCCTGCAGCGCCTGCATCGCGCGCTTGCGGCTGCTCTTGCTCGGCGGCTCGTACTCGGACTCGTCGTCGTGCGGGCCGTTGGAACGGGGTGAATCAGCGTGAGAAACCATCGTAAGGCAAGCATCGGGCGGGATCGGGTTAAGATTATAGCCTTTGCTTACCGGTCTTCAGTCCATGTCCGCTTCCGGCTTCTCTTTCTCCCAGCCTCATTTGCGTGAAATCGCCGCAGATATCCTCAAGTACGCGAAGAAACGCGGCGCCTCTGCCTGCGAAACCGACGTATCCGAAGGCTTTGGTCAGTCGGTCGCCGTACGCAAGGGCGAAGTGGACACAATCGAGTACAACCGCGACAAGGGCATCGGCATCACGGTGTACCTCGGGCAGCAACGCGGACACGCGAGCACCTCGGACTTCTCCAAGGCTGCGCTGAAGGCCACGGTGGATGCAGCGCTGTCCATCGCCCGCTTCACCGCACCCGACCCTTGCGCCGGCCTCGCCGACAAGGCCCTGATGGCGAAGGACTGCCCCGACCTCGATCTTTTCCACCCGTGGGACATCACGGTGGACGGCGCGCTCGACCTTGCTCGCGAATGCGAGGCGGCCGCTTTCGGCGTGAGCCCGAAGATCAGCAACTCGGAAGGCGCGAACGTCTCCATCCAGCAGTCGCACTTCGTATCCGCCAACAGCCTCGGCTTCATGGGCGGTTACGCCAGCAGCCGGCAAGGCCTGTCGTGCTCGGTGATCGCGGGTGAAGGCGAGCACATGCAGCGCGAGTTCTGGTACGACTCGCGGCGCGACGCGGCAGACCTGATGAGCGCAGCCGATGTGGGCCGGATTGCCGGCGAGCGTGCGCTGGCACGACTCGGCGCCAGGAAGATCCGGACCTGCAAGGTGCCGGTGATCTTTGAAGCGCCGCTGGCGGTGGCACTGATCGGCAACTTCGTGCAGGCCGTCAGCGGCGGCTCGCTGTATCGCAAATCGAGCTTCCTGCTCGACAGCCTCGGTCAGCAGGTGTTCTCGCCCATCGTCAGCATCGCCGAGCGCCCCCACCTCAAGAAAGCCTTCGGTTCGGGCTACTTCGACGGCGAAGGCGTGGCCACGCACGACCGCGACGTCGTCATCGACGGCGTATTGCAAGGCTATTTCCTGTCCAGCTACTCCGCGCGCAAGCTCGGCATGCAGACCACCGGCAATGCCGGCGGCTCGCACAACCTCCGGGTCAGCGCCGGTGAAGACGGCCTCGAGGCCATGATCCGCAACATGGACAAAGGCCTGCTGGTGACCGAACTGCTCGGCCATGGCGTCAATTACGTCACCGGCGATTACTCGCGCGGCGCAGCCGGTTTCTGGGTGGAGAAAGGCAAGATCAAGCACGCGGTCGAAGAAGTCACGATTGCGGGGAACCTGCGCGACATGTTCCGCAACATCGTGGCCATCGGCAACGATGCGCTGCCGCGCGGCGCCAAGCATTGTGGCTCCATCCTGATCGAGCAGATGAAAGTCGCCGGTCGCTGAACCACGGATGACAGGGGGTACGGTGCCATCACCGTCCCTGCCTGCGCCCACGTTCAGGGCACGCCCCGCCCGCCTCGCCTGCACCTCTCGCCACGATTGCGAACGGCCGCACGCATAACCATGCACGAATGATGGCTTTTATACTGCTCCATGAACCTCGCCTATAGCATCCGGCTCCAGCGGCGAATCCGGACCTACGCCACCATTGGCATTCTGGTGACAGGCCTGCTGGTTGCCATTGCGACGGCCATCCCGCTTTACCACGATGCCCATGACCGTGCCGCGGCCGCCTATGTCGAAGACGCCCGTGCCCGCGCCCGTTCTGCCGGGCAGTTCATCGTCAAGGCCAACGACATCGCACGTCAGATCGCCAGCCGCAGCGGCATCCGTGATCAGCTCGAGGCCTATAACGGGTGGGAGATCGACAGGTCGGCATTGGTCGAATACTCCGCCCCGCGCATTCGTGACGCGCTGAGTCAGGGCAGAAACATTGCGGGACTGGTGCGGCTCGACCAGGGCAATGATCCGGTCATCGAGATCGGTCAGCAGATCCCCGCAGCACTCCTGCAGATCGCCTCGTCGAAGGAACCCGTCACGTGCGGACCGCTGCGCATCGACGACAAGGTCATGTTGCTGGTGAGTGCCCCCGTCCTGTCGCGCGATGGTGTTCGTACAGGCACGGACATCCTCTCCTTCGAGATGGCGGCTCTCGACGAACTGCTCAACAATGACCCCAAGGGCGAGCACAACATCCGCCAGCTCCTGTTCAACAGCACCGATCAGGCAGTGGTGGAGTTCAACCGTCTGACGCCCGGCGGTCGGCTGCTGGATGCGGGGCAGCCGGAACAGGCCTTCCTTGAACGTGCTGCGGGCGGCATGACCGGGCTGGACGAGTTTGAACGAAGCGACGGGTCGGCCAGCATGGTGGCCTATGCGCCCCTGCCCGAGATGCCGGGATGGAGTCTTGCGCTCGTTACCCCTGCGCGCACCTTCGATACGCCGGTCCTGTTTCGTCTTGCCAGCCCGCTGCTGATGATCACCCTGCTGGTCCTTGGAGGCGCGTGGCTGACGGCGCGCGCCATTCGCCCGGTCGCCGACAAGGTCGTGCAGCAATCACGAAAGCTGGGCGAAATGAGCGAGAGCATGGCACTGGCTGCATCCGTCTTCGAGGGCAGCCCGCAGGCCGTGCTCATTCTCGACGCGACGCACCACATTCTGGAGACCAATGAGGCCTGCCACACCATTACCGGCTTCGGCCTCACGGAGTTGCGCGGCAGGACGATGTGTCAGGCCCTGTGCATCAGCACCGATGAGGGCGGCATGTGCAGCGAACTCTGGCGGGGTGTTGATGAGGCCGGCGAATGGCACGGTGAAGTCCGTCTGATGCGCCGCTACGGGGAAACCTTCCCTGCCTGGTGCAGCATCAATGCGGTGCTCGACGGCAGCGGCAAACCACGCCACTACATCGCCATGCTCTCGGACATCAGTGACAAGAAGCAGGCCGAGGACCGCATCCGTCACCTTGCCCAGCATGACCCGCTGACCGGCCTGCCCAACCGCAGCCTGCTTGCCGACCGCCTCGAGCACGCGCTGGAACGGGGGCGCCGGAGCGAAAGCCGTGTGGCGCTGCTGTTCATCGACCTCGACCGCTTCAAGCACGTAAACGACAGCCTCGGCCACCCCGTGGGCGACCGCCTGCTGCAGGAGGTCGCCCACCGCCTTCATTCAACAGTGCGCCAGCAGGACACCCTTGCCCGTCAGGGGGGCGACGAATTCGTCGTCATTCTCGAAGACATCGAAGGGCCGGACGATGCGGCACGAGTCGCCGTGAAGCTTCTCTCCACCCTCGAGGCGCCGGTAATCCTGGACGGGCACGAGATCTTCGTCGGTGGCAGCATCGGGATCAGCCTCTTCCCGAGCGACGGAGACAGTGGCGAAGCCTTGCTGCGCTGCGCCGATTCCGCCATGTACGAGGCCAAGGAGCAGGGACGCAGCACCTATCGTTTCTACACGGCCGAACAGACCCGTATCAGCCGCGAACGCTTCGAGCTCGAGAGCGGACTGCGCCGTGCCATTGAGCGCGATGAACTGCGCCTGTTCTACCAGCCCCAGGCAGCCTGTGCGAACGGCCAGCTGGTGGGTGTAGAGGCGCTGGTGCGCTGGCAGCATCCGGAACGCGGACTGGTGCCCCCCGACCGCTTCATCCCGCTAGCAGAAGAAATCGGCCTCATCGGCCAGATCGGCGAATGGGTACTGAACACGGCCTGCGCCCAGGCCCGGCAGTGGGCACAGGCCGGCCATCCGTTGCGGGTCGCGGTCAATCTGTCGAGCCATCAGGTGTCGCAGGACAGACTATTCGACACCGTAAAAGCGGCGCTCGATCGCACCGGACTCTCGCCCAGCCAGCTCGAACTCGAAATTACCGAAGGGCACGTACTCAAGCGCGTCGAGGAGTGCATCGTCGAACTGCATCGGGTCAAGACGCTGGGGGTCAGCCTTGCAATCGACGACTTCGGTACGGGCTACTCCTCATTGAGCTACCTGAAACGCCTGCCTGTGGATCGTCTGAAGATCGACCGCAGCTTTGTCGAGGGCATTCCCGACGACCACGACGACATCTCGATCGTGGCCACCATCCTGTCGATGGCACGCAACCTGGGCATGGGCGTGATCGCGGAAGGCGTGGAAACACCCGCCCAGATCGAACATCTGGTTGCGGCCCGCTGCGGCGAATACCAGGGCTATCTGCTGGGAAAACCCATGCCGCCCGACGCACTGCAGGACTGGATGGACCGCCACCGGGCCAATCACCCGGACACCTGACGCGGCTCAGCGCGGGCCGGGGCCGGCCTCGCGCAACGCCCTCAGTGCGGCCTGACCTGCACGTCCGTCGCTCTTCAGCCCGAGCGCTTCCAGTTCCAGCTTGAGCGCCTCGCGTGTGCGGGAGCCGATCATGCCATCGACCTCACCGATGTCGTGGCCACGGTCCAGCAGCAGGCGCTGCAGCTCACGGCGCTCGGCCCGCGACAGCCCGGCATCGTCCGTCGGCCAGGGCGCAGCGAATGCGCTGCCGCCACGCAGGCGATCGGAGAGATGTGCGATCGCCAGCGCATAGCTTTCGGCCGCGTTATAGCCGTAGAGCGCGTCGAAATTGCGTCCGACGAGGAAGGCCGGGCCTTCCTTGCCAGCCGGCAGCAACAGGCCACTGACCGGCGTATCTTCCGGCAGCGGACTGCCATCGATCCGCGTCAGCCCGTACTTGACCCAGTCTCGCGCCGGCCGCTTGCTGCGACGTCCGGCAAGACCGGCGTCAAAGCCTGCGGGCAAGGCCACCTCGAAGCCCCACCGTTCCTCGGTACGCCATCCTGCACGGCGCAGGAAGTTGGCGGTCGATGCCAGCGCGTCGGGCACGCTGTCGACCAGATCCCGGCGTCCGTCGCGATCGAAGTCGACAGCCAGGCGCACAAAGGTCGATGGCATGAACTGGGTGTGGCCAAAGGCGCCCGCCCAGGAACCGGTAAGGCGCTCGGGCGCGACATGGCCTTCCTGGATGATCTTCAGCGTGGTGAAGAACTCGCCCTTGAAGAATGACTGCCGGCGCCCGAAACACGACAAGGTCGACAGCGATGTCAGCAAGGGGCGGCTGCCAAAGTTGCGGCCAAAGTTGCTCTCGACGCCCCACACTGCGACCACCGTGGCGGGATCGACGCCATAGACGGCTTCCACCCTTTGCAGCACTTCACCCCACTGCTCGAGCATCGCGCGCCCATCGGCAATGCGCTCATCGTCGACCAGTGCCGCGATGTAGTCCCAGATCGGCGTAACGAACTCCGGCTGCGCATCGAGGAAGCCGAGCACGGCCATGTCGGGCTCGAGCCCTGCGGCATGCGCGTCGAAGGTCGACTGCGCAACACCATGCTGAACCGCCTCGGTACGCAGGCGATCCAGGCAATCTGTAAAAGCCTGGTCAGCAAGGACCGGAAGGGGCAGCGTCAGCAGCGCGGACAGGACCAGTGAGCGGGGAAGCAGGGGGGATGGGCGCGTTTTCATGCCGCCATTCTACCCTCGGCAGCGGCTGCGGGTTCCACCCTTGCCCGCGGCAAGCCTCCCCGACTCACCGGTTTCAGGCTACGATCGCCGCACTGCACAAACGATCCCTTGCCATGGACCTGCTCACCGACATCATCCTGCGCGCCGGCCGCTCGGCAGTCGAGCTCTCGCTCTTCGTGCTCCTTCCGATCATGGTGGTGATGCTCTCGCTGATGCGCCTGCTCGAAGCAAAGGGTCTCATCGACATGGCCATCGCGCGCATCACCCCCGCGCTGCGCCCACTCGGCCTGACCGGGCTGGGCGTGTTTGCTGCGCTGCAGATCAGCTTCGTGAGCTTCGCGGCGCCCGTCGCCACGCTCACCATGATGGAGAGCCGCGGCAGCTCCGACCGCCATATTGCGGCCACTCTCGCCATGGTGCTGGCGATGGCTCAGGGCAACGTCACCTTCCCAATGGCAGCCATGGGCCTGGCCTTCGGCCCTACCCTGATGCTGTCCGCAATCGGCGGCCTGGTTGCGGCAGCGGTCACCTACCATCTGTTCGGCCGCGGCCTGTCGGCGGCTGAAGCGCCCCTGGACGAAACCCTCCACCACCGGGTGGCTGACGACGCCAAGGGGGTGCTCGACGTCATCAACCGCGCCGGCGCCGAAGCTTTCAAGATTGCCATCGGCGCGATTCCGATGCTGGTGCTGGCCCTGGTCGCGGTCATGGTGCTACGACTGACGGGCACCATCGACCTGCTCACCCACCTGCTCGCCCCGGGCCTGACCATGATCGGTATCGACCCGGCGCTGATTCTGCCCACGCTCACCAAGTTCATTGCCGGCGGCACTGCGATGATGGGAGTGATGGACGACATGCTGAAAGCCGGTTCCGCCACGGTGACCACGCTCAACAGCAGCGCGGGCTTCCTCATCAGCCCGCTCGACGTCCCCGGCGTGGCGGTGCTGATTTCTGCCGGCCGGCGGGTGACCAAGGTATGGAAGCCGGCGGTCTTCGGCGCTGCTGTGGGTATCGTGATCCGCACCGCTGGCCACGCCCTGCTCTGACCTTCCTCAGCTTCTTGCCCGACAGGCTGACCGACAACCGCGCACCGGGTTAAGCTGCCGCCTCCACCCGAACGGAGAATAGCCATGCTCCAGGCCCTGACCCTTCTGCTCGTATTTCAGCTTGTCGGCGAAGTGATCGTGCGCGCCTTCGCCCTGCCCGTGCCGGGCCCGGTGATCGGCATGGCACTTCTGTTTGCCGCCCTGATGCTGCGCGGCGGGCCGAGTGAATCCCTGCGCGAGACCGCGGGATCGCTGCTGCAGCATCTGTCGCTGCTGTTCGTGCCGGCAGGAACCGGGGTGATCCTGTACGGCAGCCGGCTTGCCGACGAATGGCTGCCGCTGACCGCAGCACTGCTGGGCAGCACATTCCTGACCATCGCCATGACGGCGCTCCTGCTGCGTGCGCTCGGCAAACGCAGCCGCCACCCGGAGCGTCCGTCGTGAACGGCAACCTGAACGAGATCTGGGTCTATCTCTCGACCACGCCGCTGCTTGGCCTCACCCTGACCCTGATCGCCTATCAGGCCGCGTTCTGGATATACAAGCGGCTTGGCTTTCACCCGCTGGCGAACCCGGTCCTGATTGCCGTGGCGATGCTTGCCAGCGTGCTGCTGCTGACCGGCACGCCCTACACCACCTACTTCGACGGTGCCCAGTTCGTGCACTTCCTGCTCGGCCCTGCCACGGTGGCGCTGGCCATTCCGCTGCATGCACAGTGGCCGCGCCTGAAGGCCATGGCCGGACCGCTCCTGATCAGCCTGCTGGCCGGGTCGCTCACCGCGGCGCTGTCGGCCTACGCCATCGGCGCAGCGCTTGGCGCCAGCCGCGAGTCGCTGATGTCGCTCGCGCCCAAGAGCGTCACCACACCGATCGCCATGGCCGTCGCCGAGCGCCTGGGCGGCCTGCCTTCGCTGACCGCAGTGCTGGTAATCATGACCGGCATCCTCGGCGCAGTCGGCGCACGCTACATCTATCAGTGGCTGCGCATCGAGGACCACGCCGTCCGTGGCTTCGCCATCGGCATTGCCTCGCATGGCATCGGCACCGCACGCGCCTTCCAGGTCAGCGAGCAGGCCGGCGCCTTCGCGGCCCTCGCCATGGGGCTGAACGGATTGGTCACCGCCCTGTCTCTGCCATGGATCCTGCCCTGGATCGAAAGCCTGCTCAACCGCTGAACACACACCCCTGGAAGGTCTACTGAATGCTGAGTGCGGTATATCGCTGGATTGATCGCAACATCCTCGAACTCGGTCGCGAGATGCGACTTTCCTACCTCCCGCCGCTGATGGTCTATTGCGCCGCCGGCGTGTCCGGGCTCACCGGCATCGTCGGGACCTTCTTCATCAAGGACTATCTCGAGCTCTCGGCCGCCTTTCTCGCCGCACTCGGCTTCTGGGCCGGCATCCCGTGGGCGCTGAAGATGCCCATCGGCCACATGGTCGATCTGCTGTGGCGCTACAAGAGCGGGCTGGTGTATCTGGGCGCGAGCCTGATTGCCGCCAGCCTGCTGATCATGTGCGGCCTCATCGGACAACCCTCGGCCATGCGCACCGTCATGCCGGTCGAAGCCTGGTTCGTGCTCTCGGCCCTGCTCGCACCGGTGGGCTACGTCATGCAGGACGCAGTCGCCGACGCGATGACCGTCGAAGCCGTTCCCCGTATCGACGCCGCCGGCAAGCCGATCGCGGCCGACACCATCCGCCTGATGCACACCACGATGCAGATGCTCGGCCGGGTGGCGATCATCGGCGGCAGCGTGCTCGTCTCCATTGCCAACGTGGTGATGTTCCAGGGCGCGGAGAACCTGCCGGAGGTGGAAAAGGTCGCGATCTACCT
This sequence comes from Parazoarcus communis, assembly GCF_003111665.1. Classification (NCBI taxonomy): domain Bacteria; kingdom Pseudomonadati; phylum Pseudomonadota; class Betaproteobacteria; order Rhodocyclales; family Zoogloeaceae; genus Parazoarcus; species Parazoarcus communis. The sequence goes on from NZ_CP022188.1 coordinate 177,961, forward strand.
GCAGATCTACGAGATGGCGCTCATCATCCCGCTGCTGTCGATCAGCGGCGTGGTCCTCGCCGGCTTCCTCAAGCGCGCCGAAGCGCGCCGCCTCGCCGGCCTCGGCCACAGCCAGCGCGAGATCGACCGCCTGGTGCATGACCCGGAAGAGAAAACCCAGCCCAACTGGTGGATTCTGGGCGGCAGCGCCGCCTTCGTCGCGCTGACGCTCACGGTGGGCCTGTCCGGTATCGAATATGGCCAGGAGATCATCTTTGTCGGCTCCTTCGCCGTGATCGCAATGATGATGGGCCGGCTGCTGCGCGAGCTCCCGCCGGAGGCCGCCCGCACCCTGCTTGGCACGGCCGTCGTCATCTTCGTGTTTCGCGCCATGCCGGGAACCGGGGCCGGCGCCGGCTGGTGGATGATCGACGAACTCGGTTTCGACCAGTCCTTCCTGTCCAGGCTGGATCTCATCACCAGCGCCCTGACCCTGGCGGGGCTGTTCCTGTTCCGCCGCTTCATGGCAGAGAAGCCGATTGCCTCCATCGTCATCTTCCTGACCCTTGCCGCCACCGTGCTGACCCTGCCCATCATCGGGATGTATCACGGCCTGCACGAATGGACCGCAAGCATGACCGGCGGCGTTGTCGATGCGCGCTTCATCGCCATTGCCAACACCGCGCTCGAATCACCGCTCGGTCAGGTGGCCATGGTGCCGATGCTGGCGTGGATTGCAAACTCGGCCCCGCCACACCTCAAGGCGACCTTCTTTGCCGTCATGGCCTCATTTACCAACCTCGCCCTGTCCGCCTCGCAACTGGGAACGAAGTACCTGAACGAGATCTTCACCATCACGCGCGAGGTGAGGGATGCTGCAAGCAACGCCATCAAGCTGCCTGCCGACTACAGCGAACTCGGCATGCTGCTCGTAGCCGTCACCGCGCTCGGGCTGTGCCTGCCCTTGCTGGCCATCTGGATCACCCGAAAGCTCGGCCTGCGCTGCGCCTGACCAGGCCGTCCTAGGCGCTCGCGCACTCGCGTGAGCGCCTGCCCCGGATACCAGGTGCATTTCGCGACCGCGCAGGATGACACACCCGGGAAACCCATCTGCATCTATCATGGCACTGCCGGCAAGACCGGGGGCAGCGCTGACGCACAGACTGTGCCGGTGCCATGAGCCGATGACTGGGGACACCACATGAAGGAACCGGACTATCCGCCCGATGAGGCCGAGCGCCTTGACGCGCTGCTGGCGCTCAAGCTGCTGGACACCCCGGGCGAGGACCGGTACGACCGCATCACGCGCCTTGCTCAACGCCTGTTCAAGGTGCCGATCGCGCTGATCAGCCTGATCGACGCGGAGCGCCAGTGGTTCAAGTCGCGACAGGGCCTCAGCGCCACCGAAACCCCGCGCAGGATTTCATTCTGTGGCCACGCCATCCTGCAGGATGGCATCTTCATGGTGCCCGACACCCACGACGACCTTCGATTTGCCGACAATCCGCTCGTCACCGATGCGCCCGACATCCGCTTCTATGCCGGCGCGCCGCTCTCCACCCTGGAAGGCTTTCGCATCGGCACGCTGTGCCTCATCGATACCGCTCCGCGCGAGCTCTCGGCAGAGGATCAGCAATCGCTCAGAGACCTCGCCGATCTGGTCCAGTCCGAACTGACGCGGATACGGGCGCAGCAGATGGTTGAAGCGCTGCACAACCAGGAGGCACGCATGCGTGCCATCGTGAACACCGCCATCGACGGCATCGTGACCATCAACGACGCCGGTATTGTCGAATCCTTCAACCCCGCAGCGGAACGCATTTTCGGTTTCACGGCAGAAGAGGTGCTCGGCAACAACGTCAGGATGCTGATGCCTGAGCCCTATCATTCGGAGCACGACGGCTACCTCGAACGCTTCCTCCGCACCCGCGAGCCCCATGTAATCGGCATTGGTCGCGAAGTCGTGGGCCGCTGCAAGGATGGCAGCACCTTCCCGATGGACCTTGCGGTCGGCGAAACGGAGCTCGGCTCCCGCCGCCTCTTTACCGGCATCATCCGCAATATCAGCGCACGCAAGAACGCGCAGCGCGAGCTCGCGGCGCGCGATGCGATGCAGAAAGCCATTCTCAGGGGCGTGAGCTACGCAATCGTCGCCACCGACGAGAGCGGCACCATCCGTGCGTTCAACCCGGCAGCCGAGCGCATGCTGGGCTTCGATGCCAGCGAAATGATCGGCCTCAGCAGCCCGCTCGTCTTTCACGACCCGCTTGAGATCCGTGCCAGAGCCGCCGAGCTTTCAGCCGAATTCGGCTGCACCATCGCCCCGGATTTCCACGCAATCGTGGCCCGCACGGCTCGCCTCAGCGAGGCGGACGAACGCGAATGGACGCTCATCCGTAAGAACGGCTCACGCCTGTCCGCCATGCAGTCCGTCACCGCGCTGCAGGACAGTGAGGGGCACATCAGCGGCTTTGTCGGCATTGCCTACGATCTGACCGAGCAGAAAGAGAACGAGCGCCTGAAGAAGGAGTTCATCTCCACCGTCAGCCATGAACTGCGCACACCACTGACATCGATCCGGGGATCTCTCGGCCTGATCATGGGTGGCGTTGCCGGCAGCCTGCCGTCACAGGCAGCCAAACTGGTCGAGGTCGCCCATCGCAACAGCGAGCGCCTCGTCCGGCTGATCAATGACATGCTCGACATCGAGAAGATCGCATCGGGAAAGATGGTGTTCAACCTCACCTCCCAGGCACTTCTTCCGGTCATCACTCAAGCCATCGATGCGAGTCGCGGGTATGCACGCGAACTCGGCGTCGCCTTCGAGCTACACGACGACACCGAGGACGTTCATGTCCGCATTGACAACGACCGCCTGGTGCAGGTGTTGACCAATCTGCTGGCCAATGCGGCAAAGTTCTCTCCGCGTGGCGGTAGCGTCCGGGTCTCGGTAGGCGCCAGCAACGGACGGGTCCGCATTGCGGTGACCGACAGCGGCCCGGGCATTCCTGCGGCGTTCCAGCACCGGATATTCCAGAAGTTCTCCCAGGCCGACGCGTCCGACGCCCGCCAGAAAGGTGGCACCGGGCTCGGACTGGCCATTTCGCGCGCGCTGGTCGAGGCAATGTCGGGCACCATCGGCTTCGACAGTTCGACATCCGGCACCTGCTTCTGGGTCGAACTGCCCTGTACCGGCCCCGCCACGCCCCTCCTCCCCTCGCCAGCGCAGGAGCAGGCCCACGGCGCCCGCATCCTGGTGTGCGAGGACGACCCGGATTTCGCCGAGCTGATCCGTTTCGTCCTCGAAGAGGCTGGCTACCGTCCAGACATCGCGTACAGCGCCGCAGCGGCAAAATCCATGCTCCGGCAGCACGCCTACGACGCCATGACGCTCGATATCGCGCTCCCGGACCAGGACGGCGTCTCCCTCATTCGCGAACTGCGCGGCGAAGCCTATGCGCGCAATCTCCCTGTCGTCGTGGTGACCGCAACGAGAGTCGCCGGCAAGGCCAGACTGGGCGGCGAACTCGCCATTGCCGACTGGCTGGAAAAGCCGGTCGATCACAAACGTCTGCTTGCAGCGCTCGACAACTCCCGCAATGATGCCGAGGGGAACGCCGAGGGCAGGTCCGACAGACCGCGCATTCTCCATGTTGAGGACGACCCCGACGTCCATCGCTTCGTCGAAGCACTGATCACGAACATGGCCACGATCGACCACGCTTACGACCTGCAGGCAGCGCGCGCGCTGCTGTCGGAAAACGCCTACGATCTGGTGATCCTCGATCTGGGCCTGCCCGACGGTTCGGGCTGGTCACTCGTACCCGTGATCGCGAGCAAACAGCCCGAACCGCGGGTGGTGGTGTTCTCGGCGAGCGAACTGTCCGAGCACGATTCCCAGCAATTTGCTGCCTGTCTGCTCAAGTCGAGCACCGATAACGATCGGCTGCTGTCTACACTTCGGACACAGATTCAACGCAACCTGCCGAGGGGCCAATGAACCCTGACCTGCTCAAGAAAATTCTCTACGTCGAGGACGAGCCCGACATCCAGACCGTTGCCGCCATGGCCCTGCAGGCGCTCGGCGGCTTCGAACTCGAATGTTGCAGCTCCGGCGCCGAGGCGGTAGCCAAGGCGCCCGCCTTCGAGCCCGACGTGATTCTGCTTGACGTCATGATGCCGGACATGGACGGCCCCTCGACATTGCAAGCCCTGCGCCAGCTCCCGGGCCTTGCCCTTACGCCGGTCATTTTCATGACCGCAAAGGTGCAGCCGCAGGAGGTGGAGCATTACCGGGCACTCGGTGCGCTGGATGTCATCCACAAGCCCTTCGATCCCATGAGCCTTGCAGATCAGGTGCGCCAGATCTGGCTCCATGCGGAGGCGCTCGACCTTGAGTAAGGAAGCCCTCGCGAGCCGGCTCGCGGCGCTGCAGCGCCGCTTTATCGACCAGTTGCCAGACCGGATGCAGCGGCTGCGGGAGGCCCTGTGTCCGCCCGCCGGAAAGGAAGCGTGCCTGAGCACGGCCCGCGCGCTGACGCATGGCCTCTCCGGCTCGGGCGGCACCTTCGGCTTCCCGGAGATCAGCGATGCTGCGCGGGCACTGAGCAACGCTCTTCAGTCTCATGCCGAGCACCACCCACCGAAAGCCGTTCAGCCCCTGCTTGAAGCGCTTCAGGCTGCCGTCAGCGAGGCCCTCCGGCAAGGCGACACGACGCCACAGCCGCTTATCGAGCGCAAGGCATCCGCCCCTGCAGACGCTGCGCTGCCAGTCTGCCTGATCTCGGCCGATCAGGCGCTGGCAGGCGAGCTTCGTCTCAAACTCGGCCACTTTGGCTATGCGGTTCGCGCCTTCGATACGGTGGCGGCTGCGCTCGAGCACGCGGATGAGGACAGCCCGCTCGCCCTGATCGTCGACAGCGACTTTAGCGATGACGAGAAGGCCGGCGTTCAGGCGCTGGCCGAGCATCCGTTCCCTGCGCCACGCAAGCCGCCGCTCGTCTTCATCTCGGCGCGCGACGATTTCGAAGCCCGCCTGGCAGGCGTGCGAAATGGCGGGCAGGCCTATTTCACCAGACCGGTGGAGATTCCTGCGCTCGCCGCCACACTCGATACCCTGACCGAGCGTATTCCGCCGATGCCGCCCAGAGTCCTCATCATCGAGGACGACGAGAACGTTTCGCGCTTCTACGCGGAAACCCTCGATGCGTCGGGAATCGTGCCAACCTGCCTCACCGATCCGACCCGTCTCGCCCAGGCACTCTCGGAATCCCGCCCCGATCTGATTCTGATGGATCTCTACCTTCCCGGGTGCGACGGCATCGAACTGGCCTCGCTGATCCGGCAGCAGGACGCCTATGTCAGCGTTCCGATCGTGTTCCTGTCGAGCGAAACGGCCGAGGAGCAGCAACTGCTCGCGCTCAAGAGTGGCGCTGACGACTATCTCACCAAGCCGGTCGATCCGACACGGCTCGTATCCGTCATCTGCAGCCGCGCACGGCGGGCAGGTGTGCTGCGCGAGCATATCGACCACGACAGCCTTACCGGCCTGCTCAATCACGGCAGGCTCGAAGAGCGACTGGAGCTCGAACTGCTGCGCTCCAAACGGCTCGGACATCCACTGGCGTTCGCAATGATCGACCTCGATCATTTCAAGTCGGTCAACGACAGCCATGGTCATGCCGCGGGCGACCAGGTGTTGCGCGCCCTCGCACGGCTGCTGCAGAGCCGGCTGCGCCGCACCGACGTTGCAGGCCGCTACGGTGGCGAGGAATTCGCCCTCATCCTGACCGACACCGACGGAGCGTCGGCGCAGCGAATCCTGGAGCCGCTGCGCAAGGAGTTCGCCGCCTTGAGCCACACTGCGGACGGCGCGAGCTTTCACGTCACTTTCAGTTGCGGTATCGCCGACTTTCCCACCCATCCGGATGCATCGTCCCTCACGGCAGCCGCCGACGATGCGCTTTACGACGCCAAGGAACGCGGTCGCAACCGCATCGAACTGGCCCCCTCCCCCCATGCCCGCCCGGCCGCCTAGCACGGAGCACATCCATGGAAGCATTGCCCTCACTCAAGGTACTGGTCGTCGAAGACGATCCCTTGCAGCGCGAAGCCTGCGAAGCCTTTCTCGGGGCGCTGGGCCAGCGCGTCGTCACGACAGCCACTGGCGACGACGCCATTGCCCTTTTCGAGCGAGAGGAACCCGACCTTGTCCTGATGGATGTCCTGCTGCCGACGATCGACGGCTTCGAGACCACGCGCCGCCTCCGGGCGCAGTGTGGCGAACGCTGGGTGCCAATCATCTACCTCACCGTCCTCGACAGCTCCGCACGGCTCATCGAGGGACTGGAAGCCGGAGGCGACGACTACCTGGTGAAGCCGGTGAGCGTGGATATTCTGGAAGCCAAGCTTCGCTCCGTGATCCGCACCCTCTCGCTGTACCGGCAGATCGAAGAGTCGCGTGACGACCTGAAACGCGCAAACGTCACGCTCACCCGCGCCAACCGGGAACTCGACACCTTCGCCTTTTCGGTCGCACATGATCTCAAGGCACCGCTGCGCGCAATCGACGGCTACCGCGGGCTACTGATGGAAGAGTACGCCGAACGCCTGGCGCCCGAGGCGAAGGGCTATCTCGAGCGAATCGGCCTCAGTGTCGCTCACATGAACACCCTGATCGACGACATGCTCGTCTATTCGCGCATCGAACGCAGCACACAGAAAACCGCTACGCTGGAACTGAAGCCGCTCATTGAGAGCGCCTTGCAGCTCTATCAGCGCGAACTCGACGCGAGCACGGTGCAGGTCACCGTCACCGCCACAGGCAGCCTGAGTGCAGATCGCAGGGGGATCGAACTTGCGCTCAGAAACCTAATCGGCAATGCCGTGAAGTTCGCGGCATCGGAGCCCTCCCCAAGCATCGAAATCGGCTTTGAGCAAAACGCCGATCGCCAGCACCTGTGGGTCAGTGACAACGGCATCGGTTTCGACATGCGGCACAGCAACCGCATATTCGACATCTTTCAGCGCCTGCACCCGTCGGACAGATACCCGGGCACGGGCATTGGACTCGCAATCGTGAGGAAGGCCATCGAGCGCATGGGCGGGCGCGCATGGGCCGAAAGCAGCCCGGGCAAGGGCGCCTGCTTCCACCTGGAATGGCCCGCCTGAAAGGTATCGTGAAGTGGAGAACTGCCCGGCCCGGGCACGATCACTGCCTGGCCGGCGACAGACCGGCGCTCAGCGGGTCATGCACCGCGCACAGCGACTGACCACCACCCATGCCAGCGGAACAGATCAGGCCGAAACGCGAACCGTGGAGGGAGCAGCCTGGCTGCTCGGACGCGACGAATTGTCCAGATAGAGCTGAACCGCTGGCTGATTTGCAGCCGAAGCGGCGTCGGGTTCGTTTTCTGCCTGCGCAGTCGCGGTCGACACACCACGCGCGCCCGCCGAAGCTTCCGGCGTCTGCCGGACACTCGCAGGATCGCTGGCCGGCCCCGGCGTCGCCACGGCTGATTCAGTCTCACGGCTTGCCGCTGCCTCTGCCGGCCGGGTCACGACTTCGACCCCGCTTTCGTTTGCCTGAGCAGCCTGCGCGCTCAGGACTGCGGCCTGCTCCGCAGCCCGGCCCTCATCGCTGATGCTGACCTGCGCCGAGGACTCGGTGTCTTCGGCACCCGAATCGCGGACAACCGCCTGCTCAGCCTGTCGTGACGACTGGCGGGCTGATTGCAAAGCGGCAGTATCCGCGGCGGGAAGCCGCATTGTGGTATCCATGATGCCCTCCGGTATCAGGCGTCCTCCGACGCCAGACGGCCCGGGCGTTCAGCCGCCAGATCAGGCTGACGCTCGCGGCGTGCGACTAAAGTATAGACCGTCGGTACGACGAAGAGTGTGAAGAAAGTGCCCAGCAGCAGACCGCCGACAATCACCCAGCCGATCTGTTGCCGGCTTTCCGCCCCGGCGCCGGTGGCCAGTGCGAGCGGAATCGCGCCCAGAACCATGGCGCCGGTGGTCATGAGAATGGGGCGCAAACGCGTGACCGATGCTTCGATGACCGCGGTACGCAGCGACTCGCCCCCTTCGCGCAACTGGTTGGCGAACTCGACGATCAGGATGCCGTGCTTGGTGATCAGGCCCACCAGCGTGACCAGCCCGATCTGGCTATACACGTTGAGCGTGCCGCCGGTCAGCCACAGCGCAGCAAGCGCCCCAGCCATCGACAGCGGGACGGTGAGCATGATGATCAAGGGATCGCGGAAACTTTCGAACTGGGCTGCCAGCACCAGATAGATGAAGGCCAGTGCGAGCAGAAAGGTCAGCGCGAGACTTGCGGAACTGCTCTTGAACTCGCGCGACTGTCCATCGTAGTCGATGGTGTAGCCGGCCGGCAGCACGCGGCGGCTGACCTCTTCCACGAAGGCGAGGGCCTCACCCATCGAGTAGTCGGGCGCCAGATTGGCCGTGATTGCCACCGCACGACGCTGGCCAAAGTGATTGAGCTCGCGCGGGCTCAGACTCTCATCCACGGTGAGCAGATTGGACAGCGGCACCATTCCGCCATCCTTGCCGCGCACGAAGATGTCGCGGATGTCGCGCGGGTCGGTCCGGCTGCCGGCATCCATCTGCACCACCACGTCGTACTGCTCCGCATCGCGCTTGTAGCGCGTGACCTGGCGGCCGCCGAGCATCGTTTCAAGCGTGCGTCCGATGACATCGATCGAAACCCCGAGGTCTGCGGCCTTCTCCCGGTCGACAAGCACCCCGAGTTCGGGCTTGGTGAGCTTCAGATCGGTGTCCGGCGAGATGAAGCCGGGGTTGGCCTGCAACTCGTCGACAATCCTGTCGGTGTACTCGCCCAGCTCCTCGTAAGACGCCGAACTGAGCACCACGACATTGATCGGACGCGACCGCGAACTCTGCCCGAAAGCTGCCGGCAAGACCGGGAAGGCATTGATGCCGGGAATCGCCCTCAGCTTTGGCCCCAGTTCGCTCGCGATCGCGGACGCATTGCGCTCGCGCTCCGACCAGTCGGTAAAGCCGGCAAAGGAGATGCCCTGGGATACCGTCGGATTCCCGGTGATGACCAGATAGCGATCAATGTCGGCCGTGCGGCTGAAGATGTCCTCGACCTGTGCCGCGTAGCGCGCCATGTAATCGATCGTCGCTCCTTCCGGGCCGCTGAAGATGCTGACCACCCGGCCACGATCCTCGACCGGCGCCAGTTCGGACTTGAGCGCCCCGAGCAGCACTACCGCGGAGGCCGCAACCAGGCCAAACGCGAGCATCACCAGCCAGCGCATTTCCAGCATGCGCGTGAGCACACGCCGGTAGGTGGAACCAAGGCCGACGAGAAAACGTTCGATCAGGAGGTACAGCCATCCATGACTGCGTTCATGGCGCAGCAGCTTTGAGCACATCATCGGCGACAGCGTGAGCGCCACGAAACCCGACACGATCACCGCTCCCGCCAGGGTCAGCGCAAACTCGGCGAAGAGCTTGCCTGTCCGGCCGGTCATGAAGGCAACCGGTGCATACACTGCGGCCAGCGTGACGGTCATCGCCACGACCGCGAAACCGATCTCCTTTGCGCCACGGAAGGCTGCCGCCATTGGCGCCATGCCCTCCTCGATATGGCGGTAGATGTTCTCCAGCACCACGATGGCATCGTCGACCACCAGCCCGATGGCGAGCACCAGCGCCAGCAGTGTCAGCGTATTGACCGAAAACCCCATCGCGTACATCAGCGCGAAAGCCCCGACCAGCGACACCGGGATGGTGACCAGGGGCACCAGCATCGCGCGCCAGTTGCGCAGGAAGAACAGGCACACGATCGCCACCAGCAGCACCGCTTCCCAGATGGTGGAGAACACCGAAGCGATCGAGCGCTCGATGAACACGGTCGTGTCATTGGCGATCGTCATCGACATGCCCTCGGGCAGCTCAGCCTCGAGCCTGGGCAACATCTCCAGCAAGCCCTTCTTGAGCTCCAGCGGATTGGCGGTGGACTGCTTGATCAGGCCCAGCGAAATGGCGGGCTTGCCCATGAAGCGCACCGACGTGCGCTCATTGGCGGGCGCAACCTCGACGCGGCCGATGTCACGAATCCGCACCGGGTAGCCATCAGGGGTGCTGGCCGGACGCACCACCACCGCACCGAACTGCTGCGGATCGACCAGGTCGGTGCGCGCCACCACCGCGAACTCGCGCTCGCGCCCCTCTATGCGCCCAGCAGGAAGCTCGACGTTCTGACGCCGGATGGCATCCTCGACATCCTGCGCGACGAGACCGAAGGCGGCCAGGCGATCGCGATCGATCCACACCCGCATCGAGTAGCGGCGCTCGCCATACACGCGCGCATCGGCCGCCCCGGGCAAGGTCTGCAGCCTGGGCTTGACGATGCGGCTGGCAAAGTCGCTCATCTCCAGCGGCGAATGGCGGTCGGACGAGAACGCGACCCAGATGATCGGACTGGCATCGGCCTCCACCTTGGCGATCACCGGTTCGTCCACATCATCGGGCAGCATGCGCCGCGCCCGCGACACCCGGTCGCGCACGTCGGCCGCCGCACTGTCGGCACTGCGCTCGATGCGGAAGCGCACCGTAATCTGGCTGCGCTCCTGGCGACTGATCGACGACAGCACATCGACGCCTTCGATGCCGGCCAGCGAGTCTTCCAGTGGCTTGGTGACCTGGGATTCGACGATTTCGGCACTGGCGCCGCGATACGTGGTGTCGACCGTGACCACCGGTTCGTCGATGTTCGGATACTCGCGAATGGTCAGGCGCGACAGCGACATCAGGCCGACGAGCAGCACCATCAGCGACAGCACGGTCGCAAAGACCGGGCGCTTGATGCAGATTTCGGAAAGAACCACGGTGCCCTCGCTCAGTCCGTGCCAGCGGCGGCGACCGCAGCCACCGGCACGATGCTCACCGCAGCACCATCGCGCAGCTTGAGCTGACCGGCCGTCACCACTGTATCGCCGACGGCAGGCCCTTCGACGAGCTCGACCATGCCGGCCCGACGTGCCCCGGTGAGCACATCAACCCGTTTTGCCCTGCCGTCATCGACGCGATAGACGAACTGCACGTTTCCAGGTGCGGCAACCAGCGCCTCTTCGGGAACGACAGGCACCGCGGGGCGGGCCTCCAGAATCAGGCGCACACGCACGAAAACACCGGGGCGCAAACGATTGCCGCTGTTCGCCAGCCGGGCACGCAATTGCACCGCACGGCCCTGGGCATCGACCAGCGGGTCGATGGCGTCGAGCGTGGCGTCGAAACGCTCGCCCGGCAGCACATCGCTCGTGACTTCGAGCCGCTGCCCGACCTGCAGCCGTCCGAGGTAAAGCTCGGGCAAACGGAAATCAAGCTTGAGCGTGGCAACATCCTCGACGTTGACCAGCGCCTCGCCATCCTTGATGTAGTCGCCGACACTCACCTTGCGGATCCCGGCAATGCCATCAAAGGGGGCCCGAATCCGGGTACGCTCGAAACGTGCCTGCGCCAGCGCCACCGATGCGCGCGCCGCCTCCAGTTGTGACTGCGCGGTGTCGAGGCCGCTCTGGCTGAAGAACTTGCGCGCGAACAGATCTTCCGCACGGCGGTGATTGGCCACGGCCAGATTCAGACTCGCCTGCGCCTGCTGGAGTTCTGCACGCTGCACGGCGGCATCGAAGGCCACCAGCACGGCCCCCTTGCGCACCGGTGCACCGTCGCGAAAGCCGATCTCTGCGATGCGGCCAGCCACCTCCGGACGCAGCACGACCGACTCGTTTGACACCAGCGACCCTACCGCAGTGACATCGTCGGCCATGGGCTGAGCCCTGACCGGCTGCACCTCCACCGCCACTGCAGCGCCAACGGCCCTGGCTGCGCCAGGCTGAGCAGCGGCCGAAGCAGCCCCCCCGCCGACGCGCACGGGCATCGCGGAAGTTCGGCTGGCCTGCCAGGCATAGAGCCCGAGCATTACGAGTCCAGCAAGGCTCAGGGCAAGGACCAGCGGGCGACGGATGGACATGACAGCGAAACTCTGGTCAGGTTGAACGACAAATGGGCGAAGAATTGTCACACAACACGCATATGACGGGCGGACCATACGCACCGCTCCGGTCGCAGCGATTTTTTTGTGACGGCAGCATTCAGAGCACAAGCTGCGTCCGGAGTTCCATTTGCACCAAAGCCTTTTCGCACGGGTGCCGGCGGGTCACACGAGGCGCCGGCCCGAGCTCGCATCCACACACACTCCAAGGCGCGGATTACACAAACAAAAAGGCCGGAAAACATCTCCGGCCCTCGCAATGCTTCAACAGTGAATTTCAGCGCTCAGCCGACAATCGTCTGCGCCTCGCCATCCTGGCGCGCATCGATGCGACCGATGCGATGCACCGTCTCACCTGCAGCACTCAGCTGTGCGGTCACCGCGTCGGCCTGGTCTGCTGCAACCACCACCGCCATGCCGATACCGCAGTTGAACACCCGGTACATCTCCTGCATGTCGACGTTGCCGGCCTCCTGCAGCCACTGGAACAGCGGCGGCAGCGTCCAGCTCGCTGCGTCGATGCGTGCGACGAGTGCGTCGCGCAGGATGCGCGGCACGTTTTCGGTAATGCCGCCACCGGTAATATGGGCCATGCCCTTGACCACGCCCGGCATCGCCTGCATCAGCGCCAGCAGCGGCTTGACGTAGAGGCGGGTCGGCTCCATCACCACGTCGCGGAACTTGCGGCCATGGAAATCGGCGTCCAGATCAGGCTGGGCGACGTCGATGATCTTGCGGATCAGCGAGTAGCCGTTGGAATGCGCACCGCTCGAGGCCAGGCCAAGCACCACGTCGCCCGGCACGATCTTCGAGCCGTCGATGATGTCGGCCTTCTCCACTGCACCCACCGCAAAGCCGGCGAGGTCGTATTCGCCATCGGGGTACATGCTGGGCATCTCGGCGGTTTCGCCGCCGATCAGGGCGCAACCGGAGAGTTCGCAGCCCTGGGCGATGCCCTTGACCACATCGGCCGCGGTGTCGACATCGAGCTTGCCGCAGGCGAAGTAGTCGAGAAAGAACAGCGGCTCCGCACCTTGCACCAGAATATCGTTCACACTCATGGCCACCAGGTCCTGACCAACGGTGTCATGCTTGTTCCAGTGGAACGCCAGCTTGAGTTTGGTGCCTACACCGTCAGTGCCGGACACCAGCACCGGCTCGCGGTATTTTTTCGACAGTTCGAACAGCGCGCCGAAACCGCCGATGCCACCGAGCACTTCGGGACGCATGGTGCGCTTGGCGAAAGGCTTGATGCGGTCGACCAGGGCGTCGCCGGCCTCGATGTCGACACCGGCATCACGATAGGAAAGGGAGGTTTTGTGCGCGCTCAAGATCGTTCCTCTGGCAGTACGGAAGCAGAATTCAACCCCTGTGGCAGCGCCCCGAGCTTGAGGCAATACCGCCAAGTGGCTACATTTACGTGTTTCGCGGGTCATATCGGCCCGCAGCTAGCCCATAATTTTACTTGAAATGAACACGCCCCGCGCCGATCGTCTGCAAACTGCTGCCTGGGCAGGTGCCGCCCTGGCACTGGTCGGCCTGTTCTGGCTGTTGTCTCCCATCCTTGCACCCTTCGTCGTAGCCGGCGTATTTGCCTATATCTGCGACCCTGCGGTCAATTGGCTGGTGCGACGAAAAGTGCCGCGCGCCGCCGCCGTGCTGCTGGTCATCACCGGCCTCGGCCTGATTCTGGTGACGCTGACGCTGATCCTGATGCCGATGCTGTACCGCGAAGCCGTCACCCTGATGCGACGCCTGCCCGACCTGATCGAGCTGTTCAACCTCCGCGTGAGCCCCCTGCTGCAGGCACGCTTCAATATCGACCTGCAGCTTGATTCTGCGCAGGTCCGCAGCTGGATGACCCAGCACTGGGACAATGCGCAGGACCTGATCCCCATCCTCCTTGGCCACCTCAAGACGGGCGGCATTGCCATTGTCGGCGTGCTTGCCAACCTGTTCCTGATTCCGGTGGTGATGTTCTACCTGCTGCAGGAATGGCCCCGCATTGTTGCAGGGCTGCAACACGTCGTGCCGCGCCCCTGGATCGACCGCACCATGCGCATCATCGGCGACGTTGACTCCGTGCTGTCGGAATTCCTGCGCGGCCAACTCTCGGTGATGCTGCTGCTGGCCATTTTCTACAGCCTCGGACTCTGGCTTGCCGGACTCAAGTTCGCGCTGCCGGTCGGCGTCATCACCGGCCTGCTCGTATTCATCCCCTACGTCGGCTTTGGCGGGGGCCTGCTGCTGGCCATTCTCGCGGCCCTGCTGCAGGGCGACAGCTGGTCGCCGCTGATCGGCGTCGCCGTGGTTTATGGCGTTGGCCAGCTGCTCGAGAGTTTTCTGCTCACGCCCTACCTGGTCGGCGAGCGCATCGGCCTGCATCCGCTGGCCGTCATCTTCGCCCTGATGGCCTTCGGTCAGCTGTTCGGCTTTGTCGGCGTGCTGGTCGCACTGCCGGTGAGTGCAGCCTTGCTGGTCGGCCTGCGCGAACTCAGCGCAGCCTGGTTTTCCAGCCCGGTCTATCTGGGCCAACGGAACGACACATGAAGCAACTGGTACTGGACATCCGCAGCGACGCCCCACCCACGCTGGACAATTTCGTGGTCGGCGCCAACAGCGAGCTCGTCGCCAGCCTGTCGCTTCTCGCGACCGACCGCAGCCTGCTGCCCGCACCACATCTCTACCTGTGGGGGACGAGCGGCAAGGGCCGCAGCCACCTGCTGCAGGCCGCGGTCGCGGTTGCTGCGGCCAATGGCCGCCAGACGCACTACCTGAACGCCGACACCGTGCGTGACGCGCTGCCCGAAACGCCGGACGCGCTGCTGGCCATCGACGACATCGACCGCCTGCGCCCGGAAGCGCAAATCGCGCTCTTCAACGCCTTCAACCGCGCCCGGCTTAACGGACAGTCGCTGCTGCTTGCAGGCCTGCAACCGCCGCTGGCCCTCGCGCTGCGCGAAGACCTGCGCACCCGCATCGGACAGAGCCTGATCTTTGAAGTCCAGCCGCTGGACGACGATTCGCGCGCAGCGATTCTCGCAACCCTGGCCGAACGTCGTGGCCTGCGCCTCGGCGACGACGTCGTCGACTTCCTGATGCGCCATGGCCGTCGCGACCTGCCCAGCCTGCTCGCGGCCTTCAACGCACTCGACGCCGCGTCACTGGAGCAGAAGCGTCCGATCACCCTGCCCCTGCTGCGCGAGATGATGCAGCAGGGCCTGGCCATCTGAACGCAGCATCACACCACCACATCGAAACCATCACCACGCTTACCCGGACCACCACATGGATCTCGTACTGTTCGACCTCGACAACACCTTGCTTGCCGGCGACTCCGACTTCGCCTGGGCCCAGTTCCTGATCGGCAAGGGCGTGCTCGACCGTGAAGTGCAGGAGGCAAAGAACATCGCCTTTTACGAACAGTACAAGAGTGGCACCCTGGACATTCACGAGTTCCTCGACTTCCAGCTCGCACCGCTCGCCCGCCACCCGCGTGAACAGCTCGACACCTGGCACCGCGAGTTCATGGAACAGAGCATTCGGCCGATGATCACCCCGAAGGCCAGAGCCCTGGTCGAACAACACCTTTCGAGCAATGCGATGGTCGCGGTGGTCACTGCCACCAACAGCTTCGTCACCGGACCGATCGTGCGCGAATTCGGCATCCCGCACCTGATCGCCACCATCCCGGCACAGGAGAATGGCCAGTTCACCGGCAAGCCACGCGGCACGCCCTCGTTCAAGGCGGGCAAGATTGAACGCGTCGATGCTTGGCTCGAATCCCTCGGACTCCACGACGGCAGCTTCGACAGCACATGGTTCTACAGCGACTCGCACAACGACCTGCCGCTGATGCAGCGCGTGCAGCAACCGGTTGCGGTCGACCCGGACGACACCCTGCGCGCATATGCAGCAAGCCACGCCTGGCCGGTGATCTCGCTGCGCTGAACACTCAGAACGGAAACGGCCCGGGGAAGCTGTCGATATAGCTCGAGTGGCTGACCATCGGCATGCCGGGCACACAGCGGTGGAGCGATACCCGCCCGGGCTCGAGGCAGTATGCGAGTGCCGCCCCCTCGCGCAGATCGAGCGCAACCTGGTGCGCCGCCGAACTGGCGACATGCACGGGCACCCCGCCCACCGTTGTTTGAATGGGGCGGTGCACGTGCCCGCACACGATGCCCGACACGGAGGCGTTTCTGCGGACGATTTCTCCAAACCGATCACGCCCGTGCAGAAGCCCGCAACGATCCATTGCCTCGATGCCGGTGTCGAACGGCGGGTGGTGCATGAAGATCAGCACCGGCGTCCCGCCGCCCCCGGTCAATGCGTTTTCGAGCCATGCGAGACGATTCGCACATAGTTCGCCATAAGCCTTGCCGTCTACCGACGTATCCAGCCCGATGAGCCGTAACTGCGGCCCTTCGATCACGAACGACGCGTGCCCCGGCTCACGCGCGGGGACTTGAACCGGCAGACAGTCACGCATCATCGCCGCCGAGTCATGATTGCCGGGAACGGCAAATACCGGCATCTGCAGCGCAGACAGTGATTCGCGGACAAGGGCGTACTCGTCCGCACCGCCGTGCTCGGTCAAGTCACCGCTGACCAACACGACATCGGGGCGTGGCACCAGGCGGTTCAGGTGGGCAACCGCCCGCTCAAGGCACTGCCGGGGGGCGACCCTTCCGTCCAGAAAGCCGCTCTCACGGCTGATGTGCAGGTCCGAGACCTGGGCAACGAGCATGCATGCCTCCTCTTCATCCTTCGTTTGACACCACCCGGGCGGCGAACCGGCGTGTCACCAGCTGCCATCGAAGCACTCTGCTGTGACACCACGATGAAGAACACATCATTCCAACAAATTTCAACACTGAAACCTCGCCAATCAACAACTATCAACAAACCGTCACGCTGTCGTAACCAGACAGACCGAAAGTGCGGGGGCCCGGTTTTCGGCGGTCTCCGGTGTTCGCGAGACGCTCCCGCCGCGAATGTCGTGCGATCTACCCTCCCATCGCGAAGAAGGATCAACGATCATGAATTCCAGCAATACCCGCATCTCGAGGCGCACTTTCCTCGGCAACACCGCAGCCCTGTCAGTCGCCGGCATGCTCGGCGGCATGCCCCTGCTGGCATCAGGCAAGGAACAGGTCAAGCTCAGCTTCATGTATCCGGTCGGCGTATCCGGCGACATCAACCGCATCGTCTCCGGCATGATCAGCGGCTTCAACGCCGCTAACCCGGACATTCTTGTCGAGGCCATCTACGCAGGCAGCTACGACAATACCGAACAGAAAGTCATGACCTCACTCGGTGTTGGCGACCCTCCGGGCACGTGGCTGCCGATCAACTCCGCACTGCAGACCTTCCTCAGCATGGGTGCGCTCGAGGACGTCACAGCGCTGGCCAAGGCGGATGACATCTACCAGGACTTCCTGCCCGGCTTCCTTGGCACCTGCATTTCGGACGACAAGCTTTACGGCCTGCCCTTCCAGTGCAGCACGCCTGTCCTGTATTACAACAAGGCCGCGCTGGCCAAGGCCGGCATCAAGTCCGCCCCCAACAACTGGGACGAACTGTTCGCGACTGCAAAGGCGCTGACCGTACGTCAGGGGCAGGACGTCACCCAGTGGGGGCTGACCATCGGCGGCGGATGGCACGACTGGATGTTCGAGAGCTACGTCCGGCAGAACGGGCTGGTGCCGTGGACCAAGGACAAGGTGATGTTCGACGCCGCCGAATCGGTGGATGCGCTCGAATTCTGGCTGCGCATGGCGCAAGCCGGCGTAATGCCGACCGCATCCACCTGGCAGGGCTCGGCCAACGACTTCATGGCAGGACGCACGGCCATGCTCTACCACTCCACCGGGTCGATGACCAATCTGCGCAAGTCCTCCCCGTTCGAGGTCGGCGTCGCACCGATGCCCAAGAACAAGACCTTTGGCGCGAGCATGGGCGGTGGCCCGATCCTGATCGCCAAGCATCAGCCAGACGCGCACAAGCGTGCATGCTGGGCCTTTGCGCGCTGGATGACCAACACGGCCAACCAGTCCATGTGGTGCAAGGAAACCGGCTACCTCGCCGCGCGCAAGTCGTCGTGGGAAAGCGCCGAAATGACGAGCTTTGTTGCCGAGGTGCCGGAGGCAAGGATTGCCCTCGACCAGGCCGCCTTCGCCGGCGCCTTCCTGCAGGTGCCGGGCTATCACAAGGTGCGCGAGTATCTGAAGAGCGCGATCGACCGCACCCTGATCGGTGAGATCCGCCCCGACGCTGCGCTGCGTGAGGCGACCGCCAGCTCGAATCGCGAGATTCAGCGCATGTTGCGCCGTCGCGGCTGAGCCTGCACCCGGGGCACGGATACCTCAGGTATGCGTGCCCCACCCCTTCCGCAAGGACGATCTGCAAATGCCCCGATTCAACCACGAAGACCTGCGCGACATCCCTGCTGCGGCCCTGATGCTGCTGCCGTCGCTCGTGTTTCTGGCCCTGTTCACCTACTGGCCGATCCTGCGTTCGGTCTGGTTCAGCTTTCACGATGTCATGCTCGGTTCGCCGGAGATCTTCTTCCTCGGGCTGGAGAATTACACCCGCCTGCTCGCCGACGGCCTGTTCTGGAAGTCCTTCGGCAACACCGCCATGTACACGCTGCTCACGATCCCGCTGTCCATCATCTGTGCACTGCTGCTTGCCGTCGCCCTCGACACCAAGCTGCGCGGCATGGCCTTCTACCGCTCGGCCTTTTTCTACCCGGTCATGATCCCGTCGGTCGCCGCCGGCATGGTCTGGGTATTTCTGTATGCCCCCGGTTACGGCCCGATCAACGGGCTCATGGCTGCACTCGGGCTGCCCCGCCTCGAATGGCTCTACGACCGCAGCTGGGCCATGCCGGCCATCATCCTGATGAGCGTCTGGAAATACGCCGGTTATTTCATGCTGATTCTGCTGGCGGCCCTGCAGCTGGTACCGCGCGACCTCTACGAAGCGGCGAGGCTGGACGGCGTCTCCGCCACACGCCAATTGCTGCACATCACGATCCCGCTCATCTCGCCGACGCTCTACTTCGTGATCATCATCGGCGTGCTGCATTCGTACCAGATCTTCGATTACGTCTACGTGATGACGCAGGGCGGGCCGGCAGACGCAACCAATGTATTGACCTTCTACATTTACCAGAACGCCTTCCAGTTTCAGGACATCGGCTATGCGTCGGCCGTCGCCAATGCCTTGCTCCTGTTCATCATTGCCCTGATCGCCATCCTTGCTGCCACGCTCGGGCGTCGGGTTCACTACCTCGGCAGCTAGAGAAGGACTCGCTCATGCGTCATACCCTAAGCAAGTACTGGCACCACCTCGTGCTGCTGCCGCTCGCACTGCTCTGGCTCAGCCCCATGCTCTGGATCGGCGTCACTTCGCTCAAGACCAAGTCCGAGGTCTTCGACAGCGCAGCCGGCTGGCTCCCCAGTGTCGCACAGTGGTCAAACTACCCTGCGGCCCTGTCGGTAGCGCCCTTCGGCCGCTACCTGATCAACTCGGTGCTGGTTACGGGCAGCATCATCGCTGCCCAGCTCATCACCATCACCCTGGCCGCTTACGCGTTTGCCCGTCTGCGCTTCCCGGGCAAGAACCTGTTGTTCGGGCTGTTTCTGGTGCAGATCATGTTTCCGATCTACGCGATTTTCCTGACCAACTTCGTGACCATCCGTGAGCTCGGCCTGATGAACAGCCTGTGGGCGCTGATCGTCCCCTTCGTCGCCAGCGGCTACGGCACCTTCATGCTGCGCCAGGCCTTCCGCCAGGTACCCGCAGAGCTCGCCGATGCCGCCCGCCTCGACGGATGCGGGCACCTGTCGACGCTGTGGCACGTATATCTTCCGCTGGTAAAACCGACCCTGGTGGCGTTTGCCATCATCTCCGTGGTGACACACTGGAACGACTACATGTGGCCGCTACTGGTCACCAACAGCGAGGAAGTGCGCACCCTGCCCATCGGACTCGGACTGCTGGCCAAGGCCGACAGCGGCGCCGACTGGACAAGGCTGATGGCCGCCACGATCGTCGTTGTCTCGCCGCTGCTGCTGTTCTTCGTCATTTTCCAACGCCGCTTCGTCGACAGCTTCATGCATGCCGGCATCAAGTAAATCGAATACGCAGAAAGGACCACACTGATGGCAAGCCTCTCATTGCAACAGGTCGGCAAGACCTACGGTACCCAGACCGCCGTCGAAGCCCTCGATCTGGACATCGCCGACCGCGAATTCACCGTTCTCGTCGGCCCCTCGGGCTGCGGAAAATCCACCACCCTGCGGATGATCGCCGGCCTGGAGAGCATCACTTCCGGCCGTCTGCTGATCGACGGCAAGGATGTGACCGAGGTTCCGCCACAACAACGTGACATCGCGATGGTGTTTCAGTCATATGCACTCTATCCGCACATGACGGCCTACATGAACATGGCCTTCGGGTTGATGAAGACCACACGCCTGGACAAGCGCGAGATCGAAGCACGGGTGCACGAGGCTGCATCCATCCTGCACATCGAGGATCTGCTGCTGCGCAAACCCAACGAACTCTCCGGTGGTCAGCGCCAGCGCGTGGCCATTGGGCGAGCCCTGGTCCGCAAACCCAAGGTTTTCCTGTTTGATGAACCCCTGTCCAACCTCGATGCAAAGCTGCGCAACCACATGCGCGCCGAACTCAAGCGCCTGCATTCGGAGTTGGGCATCACTGTGGTTTACGTCACCCACGACCAGGTGGAGGCCATGACACTCGGGACCCGGATCGCTGTCATGGCTGCAGGCCGGTTGCAGCAATTCGACACGCCGATGACGGTGTACCGCAAGCCCGCCAACACCTTCGTCGCCGCCTTTATCGGTGCCCCTGAAATGAACCTCCTGCGATGCCGTCACAGTCAAACAGCTGAAGGCAGGGTCATCGATGGCATGTCGTTCAGGATCACGCTCGACGGTCCAACGCCCGCACCGGCAGGCGACGACATCCTCCTCGGGATCCGCCCCGAGGAACTCTTTCTTGCGCCGGCGGATACACTGCCTGGGGGGCAATTCATGGCCCACGGCACGGTCGGCCGGGTCGAGTTGCTCGGAGCTGACGCGCTGGCAGAGGTGGATCTGGGGCACCATCGCCTCGTTGCTCGGGTCAGCGCAGAACAGCTTCCGCAACCCGGACAGCAGGTCGTGCTCGGCATCGACACCCGTCGCGCACGGCTTTTCGACCCTGTTTCCGGATCCGCACAGGCCTGAGCGAAGCGCGACAGAAATGAATATCAGACAAGAAAAAATAGTCGAAATCCTCCACGCCACCCCCACCCTGAGCATTCTGGAACTGGCACGCTCGCTCAACGTTTCGGATGAGACCATTCGCCGCGATCTCAAACGCCTTGCGGACGAAGGCCTCATCGAGCGCTTTCACGGCGGAGCCCGTCTGAGCGCGGAGCATTCCGAAGCGCCTTTCAAGCAACGCCTGCGCACCCGGGCGTCAAGCAAGCACGCAATTGCTTGTGCCAGCGCCGAACTGGTCGCTGAGGACAGCACGCTGTTTCTGGACAACAGCAGCACTGCCTGTTTTCTTGCGCGGCGACTTGCTCGACGCAAGGGCCTCACCATCATCACCCCCTCGATTCAGGTCGCCAGGCTGCTTGCCGAAGGAGGCAACAGCAACCGCATCATCGTTCCTGGGGGCGAGTTGCGCACCAGTGACATGACAATGGTAGGTGCCTCTGCAATCAGCTTTGCGGCACAGTTCTCGCCAGCCCTGTTCATGCTGTCGGTCGCTGCCTTGACGACGGGCGGCTGCCTGGATTTTGACCTTTACGAAGCCGAGTACAAGCGCACACTGATCCCGCACGCCGCGCAGGTCGTCCTGCTTGCGGATGCGAGCAAATTCGGCAGTGCAGGCCTCGTCCGCACCTGCAGCCTCGACGACATCGACGTCCTCGTTACCGACTCACAACCACCCGTCGAACTGGCGCAGGCGCTCGCCCCCCGGACACGCGTCATCGTGGCTAACGTCAATCATGAACAAGGCGAGCTGGAGCGCGCCTGATTCTGTCGTCTCGCATCAAACTGATCGCTGGAAGCTCACAGCATCATGCTGACACTGCGACGCGCCCCATGGCCCGCTGCTGTTGCCGTGCGTCGAGCAGGCGACCGCGGTAAGTCCAAACGACTCCGGTGCACATCCGCCACAGCGCGTGCTCCGACGGGTATCTCGTCGCCCTGAACACGCCAATCCGTCGTGGCCTGCGGCTGCATCGGTTATGATTGCAGGCTTGACTCGCACGAAAAACTGAAGCCTCGATGATTCGAAAACTGCTACGCAAGGTCTTTACCCGCGTTGCCACCCCTGTCCGCACCGACCCGGCCCTGATTCCCGTCGACCTGCATGGCATTCGCAGCGAACAACTTTCGCCCGCTGCGCGCAAGACCTGCGCCGTGCTGCAGGAGAACGGTCACAAGGCCTATGTGGTTGGCGGTGCAGTGCGTGACCTCCTGATTGGCCACCCCCCCAAGGATTACGATGTGGCCACCAGCGCCACACCGGAGCAGGTTCGCGCGCTGTTCCGGCGCTCGCGCATCATCGGCCGCCGCTTCAAGATCGTGCACGTGATGAGTGGGCCCGAGACCATCGAAGTCTCGACCTTCCGCGCCAGTCAGGACGCCGAGACCGACGAGCACGGACGCGTCCTGCACGACAACGTTTACGGTTCGCAGGAAGAAGACGCCAGCCGACGCGATTTCACCGTCAATGCGCTGTACTACGATCCGGGCACCGAAACCATCATCGATTACCACCACGGCGTTGCCGATGTGCGGCAGAAAACGCTGCGCATCATCGGCGACCCGCGCACACGGTATCGCGAAGATCCGGTGCGGATGCTGCGCGCCGTACGCCTCGGCGCCAAGCTGGGGCTGTCGATCGACCCGGCCGCGCGCGCGCCGATCCGCGAGATGGCCGTGCTGCTGGAAAACGTGCCCGCGGCACGCCTGTTCGACGAGATGCTCAAGCTGCTGTTCTCGGGCTACGCGGTCAAGTGCCTGACCCAGTTGCGCGAAGAAGGACTGCATCACGGCCTGCTGCCACTGCTCGACGTCATCCTCGAACAGCCGATGGGCGAGCGCTTCGTGTGGCTGTCGCTGGAGAACACCGACGAACGCGTGCGCCAGGACAAATCCGTCTCGCCGGGCTTCCTCTTCGCCACCTTGCTGTGGCACGAAGTGCTCAAGGCCTGGGAGGTTCGCAAGAGTGCCGGCGTCGCAAACCAGCCCGCACTGTTCGAGGCGATGGACGAAGTCCTCGATACACAGGCGCGCAAGCTCGCGATCACCCGCCGCATCGTTGGCGACATCAAGGACATCTGGGCGCTGCAACCGCGCTTCGACAAGCGTGCAGGCAAGACGCCCTACCGCCTGATCGAGCAGCCGCGCTACCGCGCCGGCTGGGACTTCCTGCGCCTGCGTGCGCAGTCGGGCGAGATCCCGATGGAGATTCCCGACTGGTGGAACAACTTCGCACACGCCGGGCACGACCAGCGCGAAAACCTGCTGCGAGCAGCCCCGCAGACGGCCGACGCGCCTGCAAAGAAGCGCCGCCGCAAACGGCGCAAACCCGCAGCAGCCGACGGTGAAGCAGCAATGGCGGACAGCAGCGCAGAATGAGCTCAACCCTCGTGCGTGCGTACGTCGCGTTTGGTGCCAACCTGGGGGAACCTCGCGCGGCGCTCGATTGCGCCATCAAGGCGCTGTCCGCACTTCCCGGAACCCGTGTCGTCGCCTACTCGTCGTGTTACCGCACCGCGCCGGTTGGCGTGGAAGGCGAGCAGCCGGACTACACCAATGCCGTCATCGCGATCAACACCACGCTCGCGCCACGGCCCCTGCTTGAATCCCTGCTCGCAATCGAACATGCCGGCGGGCGCACCCGCGACTACCATCAGGCGCCGCGGACCATGGATCTCGATCTCCTCCTGCACGGCGACGCGGTCGTCGACGAGCCGGGCCTGGTGCTGCCGCATCCGCGCATGCACCAACGCGCATTCGTACTGCAGCCGCTGGCAGAGATCGCGCCCCATGCCTCGGTTCCGGGCATCGGCCGGGTAACAGACCTGCTGCCCGGCGTGGCCGACCAGCAGATTTCCCGCCTCTGACATCTCCGCCGTGCCCGCCTGGCTCACCGTCCCTGCCGCCCTGCAGAGCGTTCCCGTGTGGATGCAGACGGCCGCGCTGCTGACGCTCTCCAACGTGTTCATGACCTTCGCCTGGTATGGACACCTGAAGAACCTGCAGCACCGCGCGTGGTATGTCGCCGCACTGCTGAGCTGGGGCATCGCCCTGTTCGAATACCTGTTGCAGGTTCCGGCAAACCGGATCGGCGCCACAACGCTCAATCTTGCCCAGCTCAAGATCATGCAGGAAGTGATCACGCTGGTGGTCTTCGTCCCCTTCGTGGTGATCTACATGAAGCAGCCGCTGAAGCTGGACTACCTGTGGGCTGCGCTGTGCATGCTGGGCGCCGTGTATTTCATCTTCCGCAACTGACCACGATCAGTAGTCCAGCAGGCTGCGGCAGGTTTCCTGGCGCCCGGTCAGCTGACTGAAGCGGGCAAGACGCTCACGCACAAACTCATCCGACACCCTGAGATCCGAACAGTAGTCGCGCAGATGCATTGCATGGGCAAGGTTCTGCATGTCGGCCACGGTCTTCGCCAGCGCAGGAAAGGTATAGCCCTCGGTGCTGCGCCAGTCCTTGTCCAGCGCCACTTCCTTCGCAGCCGCGGCTGCGGGCGCAGGCGTGCCCTGACCATGCGCCAGCGGCATGCAGACAAGGCTGATCAAGGTAACAAGCAGGGGTAAACGCATCGGGCCGCAGACCGGAAAGGGATACCCTCCAGTCTACGGCCCGACTTCGTTCAAACTTGAGGGATCAGGCCTCCAGCGCCTTCACGTGCGTAATCACCTCACCAATGGCCTGCTGCGCACTGCCGTACAGCATGCGGCAGTTGTCCTTGTAGAACAACGCGTTTTCGATGCCCGAGTAGCCCGCGCCCTTGCCGCGCTTGACCACGATCACGTTGTGCGCCATGTCCACGTTGAGGATGGGCATGCCGTAGATCGGGCTGCTCTTGTCGGTACGCGCCACCGGGTTCACCACGTCGTTGGCACCAATCACCAGCGCCACATCGGCCTGCGGGAAGTCGGCATTGATCTCCTCAAGGTCGAAGATCTTGTCGTAGGGTACGCCGGCTTCGGCCAGCAGCACGTTCATGTGCCCCGGCATCCGCCCCGCCACCGGGTGAATGGCAAACACCACCTCCACCCCGGCCTCTTCGAGCAGCTGCGCCATCTCCCACACCTTGTGCTGCGCCCCGGCCACCGCCATGCCGTAACCGGGCACGATGACGACCTTGCTCGCGTAACGCATCACCGACGCGGCATCGAGCGCGGAGAACTCCTTCATGGTGCCTTCGATCGCCTCGCCCTCACCCTCTGCCGCCGCGCCAGTAAGCGGGGCGAAGATGATGTTCTTGATCGGGCGGTTCATCGCCTTGGCCATCAGCTGCGTGAGCAGCGTACCCGAGGCGCCGACCACGATACCGGCCACGATCAGCGCGGGGTTGCCGAGCACGAAGCCTTCGAAGCCCACGGCCAGACCGGTGAAGGCGTTGAGCAGCGAGATCACCACCGGCATGTCGGCGCCGCCGATCGGCATCACCAGCACCGTGCCGAGCGCGAGCGCGAGCACGAAGAAGATGAACACTTCAAAGCCGCTCGGTTGCGCCGAGTAGCTCACCGTCAGGCCCACGCCGAAGGTGGCCAGCGCGAGGAAGAAGTTGACGTTGTTCTGCGCCGGCAGCCGGATCGCTTTCTTCATGATGCCCTGCAGCTTGGCAAAGGCCACGCAGGAGCCGGAGAAGGCCACCGCACCGATGATCGCGCCCAGCGCCATCAGGGTGGAGGTGATGCCGTCGTGCGCCGCACCGCGCACCAGCTCGACCCCGGCAATCGCCGCCGCCGCACCGCCGCCCATGCCGTTGTAGATGGCGACCATCTGCGGCATGTCGGTCATCTTCACCGTCTTGCCGCTCCACCAGGCCACGCCGCCGCCGAGCACGATCGCGGTAACGATCAGCCCAACGTTGTGCAGCCCCGGCATGAAGAAGGTGACCACCGTGGCGCCGATCATCGCGAAGCCGGCCCAGACGATGCCGCGCCGTGCGGTCACCGGCGAGCTCATGGCCTTCAGGCCGAGGATGAACACCACCGCGGCGATGAAGTACGCCATGCTGACAAACCAGTTTGAACTCATTTCGCGCCCCCTTCCTTACGCCCACCGGGCTTGAACATGGCCAGCATGCGCTCGGTCACGATGTAGCCGCCGGCGGCGTTGGCCGCGCCGAGGAACACCGCGAAGAAGCCGATCACCAGTTGCACCGGATCTTCCGGGTCGGCGTGGCCGAGGGCGACCATGGCGCCGATCAGCACCACGCCGTGCACGAAGTTCGAGCCCGACATCAGCGGCGTGTGCAGGATCACCGGCACGCGCGAGATGACTTCGTAGCCGGCAAACGCGGCCAGCATGAAAATATAGAGTGCGGCAAAGCCTTCCATGATGTTTCTCCTTACAGACCTAGGATCTGCTTCACGCCCGCGTGGCGCACTTCGCCCGCGTGAGTGAGACAGCATCCGGCCATGACTTCGTCTTCCCAGTCGAGCGCGAGCGCGCCGTCCTTGATGAAAGGCGAAATGAAGTTGAACAGGTTCTTGGCGTACATCTCCGAGGCATGCACCGGCATGCGGCTGGTGATGTGGGTGGGACCGATCACGAGCACGTCGTTGATCCACACCTTCTCGCCCGCGACCGTGCCTTCGACGTTGCCGCCGCTCTCGGCGGCCATGTCGACGACCACCGCACCGGCTTTCATCTTCGCGATCATGTCCGCGCTGATGATGCGCGGGGCCTTCCGGCCCGGGATCGCCGCGGTGGTGATCAGCGCGTCGCACTGCGCCACGGCCTTGGCCAGGCGTTCGGTCTGCTTGGCTTTCTCTTCGTCGGTGAGTTCGCGCGCATAGCCGCCCGTGCCCGCTGCGGCCACGCCGGTGTCGACGAACTTGGCGCCGAGCGATTCGATCTGCTCACGAGTTTCGGGGCGCACGTCGTAGGCTTCGACCATGGCTCCGATCCGGCGCGCGGTGGCAATCGCCTGCAGCCCGGCCACGCCGGCACCGATCACCAGCACCTTGGCCGGGCGGATGGTGCCCGCGGCGTAGGTGAGCATGGGGAAGAACTTGGGCGAGTGGTCCGCGGCAATCAGCGCGCACTCGTAGCCGGCCACTGCGGCCTGGCTGGAGAGCGCGTCCATGCTCTGCGAGCGCGAGATGCGCGGCAGCAGTTCGAGCGCAAAGGCGGTGATCTGCTTCTCCTGCAGCAGCTTCACCCGCTCGGCGTCCGCCCACGGCTGCAGCATGCCCAGCAGCACGCTGCCCGGCTTCATCACCGCGATCGACTCCGGCGTCGGCGGTTGCACGCACAGCACCACCTCGGCTTCGCCGAACACCGACTGCGCGTCATCGACCACGCTGATCTCGGCAAAGGCATCGTCTCGATAATGCGCCGGCACACCTGCGCCGGTCTGCATCATCACATGGGCACCGAGGCCCTGATATTTCTTGACCACATCCGGCACGACCGACAAGCGTCGTTCTCCATCAATGGTCTCCGCTGGCACTCCGATCAACAGAGGCATGGGCGACTCCTCCCTTAGGGATTAAAAAGGCTTAAGGCACGTCGGGCCTTTGAATTATTGTAGTTTCTCCCTGCCTCACACCATTACGGTGTCTGGCCGACGCTTGTCAGATATTACCGCGTCTCACGTTGGCTGCAACTCTGCCGGCATGAAACCGGACGGGAATTGGGCGAGACCGGAAGAAAAATGGAGAAATCGGACGCCGAATGGCGGCCCGAAGGCGCGAAGCCGGCACCCCGCTCGGGCGCTCGCAACGCGCGGACGTCTCAGCTGCTCGCTACGGCCGCCACTGCCGGCACTTCGACAAAATTGATGATGGCCAGGGAGATATTGTCTCCATAGCCCTCGGCGCGAACCCTCGCCTCGTCGATGAGAAACTGCGCAGCCTCACGCGCCTTGCGTGAATGGAGCGCGTCAGCGAGTTCCTGATCGGAGAAATAGGCCCAAAGACCGTCGGAGCAGATCAGGAAGCTGTCGCCGCCAGCAAGCGATACAGTGCAGCCATGACTGATCTGCGGCAAGCGGTCGCTGCCAAGGCATGACAGCAGTACGTTGCGCTGCGGGTGATTGAGCGCTGCAGCCTCATCCAGCCTGCCCTTGCGCTGCAGTTCGCCAACCAGCGAATGATCGCTGCTTCGAGCCAGCGGCTTTCCATCGCGAAAATGATAGAGCCTCGAGTCGCCGCAATGCGCCCAGTAAGCCTGCCCGTCGAAAAGCATGAAGACGACAACCGTGCTGTGCGGATCCTGCTCGCTGGTAAAGCGGGTCAAGCGGATGACCGTATGCGCTTCATTGATCACGCCGTCCAGCAGATGCTCGGGGGTTTCGTGCCTGGGCGCGAAGGCCTCGAAGTTCTGCCTCGCCTTGAGCATCACCTGCTCTGCCGCCATGGCGCCGCCACTATGACCGCCCATGCCATCGGCGAGCACGGCCATCATCGTGCCGCGGCGCGTCGGGTGCGCAAACAGCGCAACGCGATCCTGCTGCTCCTTGCGGTCGCCGATATGACGCGCTACACAGGTTTCGACGGAAATGGGCATGACAAGGCTGGCTACAACGAAGGTCGCAATGATAGCAATGACTGCCCACGCTGGGGCGTCATTGCCAGGCTGAAGCCACGCTTACTGCAAACACCGTGACGAAAATCACGGCCTCAGTTGTGTTTTATGCGCTTGTCACAGCAAAAGATCAAGCCGGAAATCCGTTCAGCCGTGAATCGACAAGCTCGATCCAGTGCCGCACCGGGGTCTGCGTTCCGGCCTGCAAATGTGTGATGCAGCCGATGTTTGCCGACGCAATCGTGCCCGCCCCGCCTTCGCACAGGGCCGCCAGCTTGTTATCACGCAGCGTGTGCGAGAGCTCGGGTTGCAGGAGTGAGTAGGTGCCGGCCGAACCGCAGCAAAGATGGGCGTCGCGCACCGGCGTCAGATCATAGCCCGCAGCGTCCAGCAGTCGTTCAACGCCGCCACGCAACTTGAGGCCGTGCTGCAGCGAACAGGGCGCATGCCATGCCAGCGACGTGCGCCTGTTGCCCTTGGCGGCGAGCAGACGCGCCAGATCATCGATCTCGGCAACGACGACCTCGCTGATATCGCGCGTCAACTCACTCACCTTTCGTGCCTTTTCGGCATATGCAGGATCGTTGCGCAGAATGTGCCCGTAATCCTTGACCTGGGAGCCGCATCCAGACGCTGTCATGACGATGGCTTCGATATCGCCGGCCTCAATCACCGGCCACCATGCGTCGATATTGCGCTTCATGTCCGCCTTGCCACCTTCGTGATCGTTGAGGTGGTGGCGCACCGCGCCGCAGCAACCTGCGCCCGGCGCCTCCTTCAGCGAAATGCCGAGCGTATCCAGCACCCGCGCCGCCGCCGCGTTGATCGAAGGGGCCATCGAGGGCTGCACGCAACCGGCCAGGGTCAGCATGCGCCGGCCATGACGTGCGCGCGGCCAAGGGCCTGCTGGTCGCGCGAGCGGAACCTTGTCCTTGAGTGTCTCCGGCAATATCCCACGCACCATCCGCCCGGCCTTCATCGCCGCGCCGAACAAACCTGCTCGCGGCACGAACTCGCGCAAGGCCCAGCGTACAGCACGATCGGCACCACGACGTGGCACCTTGGCCTCGACCACATGACGGCCGATATCGACCAGGCGTCCGTACTGCACCCCCGACGGACAGGTCGACTCGCAAGACCGGCACGTCAGGCAGCGATCGAGATGCTGGCGGGTCTTCTCGGTCGGTTCGTGACCTTCCAGCACCTGTTTGATCAGGTAAATGCGACCACGCGGGCCGTCGAGCTCATCGCCGAGCAACTGGTAAGTCGGGCAGGTGGCGGTACAGAAACCACAATGCACGCAGTTGCGCAGGATTTCGTCGGCCTCGCGTCCATCGGGCGTATCGCGAATAAAGTCGGCAAGCTGGGTCTGCATGCTCAGATTCCTTGGTAGAGCCGGCCGGGGTTGAGAATCCCCGCGGGATCGAAGGCAGCCTTCAGGCGCCGGTGGATGGTCAGCAAGGGTGCATCGAGCGGCGTGAACACTTCGCTCTTGCGATCGCCACCACGGAACAGCGTTGCATGCCCGCCGAGTGCCGCTGCGCGCGCGCGGATGGCTTCCGCAGGTGCATCCGAACAGAGCCAGCGCTGCGCCCCGCCCCATTCGATCAGCTGCGTACCCGCAAGCTGCAGCGGTTCGGCAACGCTTGGCAGCGACAGCCGCCACAAGGGCGACTCAGCACCGTCGGCAAAGTAGTCACACTGCTGCTCACGCAAACCCTGCCAGAACGCCGCGGCAGTCTGCTCACCGAGTGTCTCGCCGCCGAGCCGGGCGCATGCCGCGCGCACTGCCGCTTCTGCGCCGGAAAGACGCAAGGTGAGCACACCGTCCTCCCAGGCCGAAGCGGACACAGGCAAGGGCTGACCACCCCATTCGTTGAGCTGGTCGATGGCCCTGGCCTCGTCGAGCGCGAAACGCAGGGTCTGCTCCGCCACCGGGCGGGGCAGGACCTTGAGCGACACTTCAAGGATGACGCCCAAGGTACCCAGACTGCCCGCGATCAATCGCGATACGTCGTAGCCTGCGACGTTCTTCATCACCTGCCCGCCGAAGGACATCACTTCGCCGCGACCGTCGACAATTTTTACACCCAGCATGAAGTCGCGAACCGCGCCTGCCGACGCCCGCCTCGGCCCCGACAGGCCGGCTGCAACGCAACCTGCAAGCGTTGCGCCTGTGCCGAAATGCGGCGGCTCGAAGGCCAGAAACTGATTCTGCTCGGCAAGCACAGCCTCCAGCTCGGCAAGCGGCGTACCGCCACGCGCAGTCACCACCAGTTCGGTCGGCTCGTAGCTGACAATGCCGCTGTTTTCCGCAACATTCAACACTTCGCCGTGCGCTTCGCGCCCCACAAAGCGCTTGCTGCCGCCGCCCTCGATACATAGCGGCGTGCCACTGGCAGCCGCCCCCCGAATCCGCTCGGCCCAGGCCGAAACCAAGTCACTCATCGCTCATCCACCTTGTCTTTAGTCTTGTGCTCCGGGCCGCGCCCGATGCGAGCACGCAGCGTCAGCCACGCACCGATCAGGGACAGCACCGGCACCGCAACGAACAGAAACTGTATCCAGCCCTTGTCCACGCTGAGTCGCCCTCAGAAGCGCGGCAGTTCCGGATGCGGCAACTCGCCGCCCTTGACGTGCATGCGCCCGTACTCGGCACAGCGGTTCAGGGTCGGAATCGCCTTGCCAGGATTGAGCAGGCCCGCGGGGTCGAATGCCGCCTTGACACGGAAGAACTGATGCAATTCGGTGCGCTTGAACTGCGAGCACATCTGGTTGATCTTCTCGATGCCCACCCCATGCTCGCCGGTGATGGTGCCGCCGAGGGTGACCGAAAGCTCGAGGATCTCGGCGCCGAACGCCTCCGCGCGATGGAGCTCGCCTTCCTGATTGGCATCGAACAGGATCAGCGGGTGCAGGTTGCCGTCACCCGCATGAAAGACGTTGATGCAGCGCAGTGCATAACGTGTCTCCATGTCCTGTATCGCGCTCAGCATCTCGCCCAGGCGCTTGCGCGGAATCGTGCCGTCCATGCAGTAATAGTCGGGGGAGATGCGGCCGGCAGCCGGGAACGCGGCTTTGCGTCCGGCCCAGAAGCGCATCCGCTCGGCTTCGTCACGCGACACCCGGATCTCGGTTGCGCCGCTGTGTTCGAGCACCGCACGGACGCGGGCAATCTCTTCGGCCACCTCCTCCGGCGTACCGTCGGACTCGCACAGCAGGATGGCCTTGGCATCCAAGGGATAGCCGGCCCGCACGAATTCCTCGACCGCAGCAGTCGCCGCCTGATCCATCATCTCCAGCCCCGCCGGAATGATGCCGGCGGCAATGATCGCGGCCACCGCGTCGCCGGCGCGAATGACGTCGTCGAATGCTGCGAGCACGCACTGCGCCAGTTGCGGCTTGGGCGTGAGCTTGACCGTCACCTCGGTAACCACCGCCAACATGCCCTCGGAGCCGGTGATGAGCGCGAGCAGGTCATAACCGGGCGCGTCGAGTGCATGGTTGCCGAGTTCGACCACCTCGCCATCGATCGTGACACCGCGTACGCGGAGCAAGTTGTGCACGGTGAGACCGTACTTCAGACAATGCACGCCGCCCGAATTTTCGGCCACATTGCCGCCGATCGAGCACGCAATCTGCGAGGAGGGGTCGGGCGCGTAATACAGGCCGTGCGGCGCGGCGGCCTCTGAGATGGCCAGGTTGCGTACCCCGGGTTGCACGACCGCGGTACGGGCATGCGGATCCAGCTTGAGAATGCGATTGAATCGCGCCAGCGACAGCAGCACACCCTGGGTATGCGGCAACGCGCCGCCCGACAGCCCGGTGCCCGCGCCACGCGCCACTACCGGCACACCGAGCTCGGAACACGCCTTGAGAATCGCGACGACCTGCGCCTCGGTTGTGGGCAGCGCCACGACCAGGGGTAGCGCACGATAGGCAGCAAGGCCGTCGCACTCATAGGGCCGCAGATCCTCGCTTTCGTACATCAACGCACCCGGCGGAAGCACGCGCGCCAGTGCTTCGACCACCCGGGCCTTGTCGACCGCGGAGAAATCCGCTTCCTGCTCGCCGAGGGCGATGTCCTCATTCAGATTCATGCTGTCTCTCCATGCTTTCCCGCCCGATTGAACGCACTTTCGATCCGATTCTCATGCCGTGCGACGACACCCAGACGGCAGGCTGCCGCACCGAGATGAGCTCTTGCCGCCTCGCCCGCGGCCAGTGCATCGCCGAGCTTGATTGCTGCAAAAATACGCCGGTGCTCCGCCTGCGCATTGGCGGCACGACCTGCGCGATGCCCCTCCTCACTCCACGTTGGCAGGCGTGATGCAGAAAACTGCCGCCCCATGTAGGTCAGGAAGCGCTCCAGCTGACGATTGCCGGATGCGGCGGCGACGGCCACATGAAAAGCGTCATCCGCCGACGCGCCGCCCTCGCCCCGCTGCAGGGCTCGGTCCATCTCATCGAGCGCAGCCGCGATCCGCGACAGGCTCTCCGGGGTGCGACGCTGCGCGGCCAACTCCGCAGCACCACTCTCGACCATCGCACGCAGCTCGAACGTATCCGCCACATCCGCTTCAGCAGGCACCGACTCACGCACAAGCCGAAAACTGCTTTCCCCCGGCACCGCAGCAACGAAGGCGCCAAGGCCCTGCCGCGTTTCCACACAGCCTTCGGCCTTGAGCCGGGAGATCGCCTCGCGCACGACCGCGCGACTGACCCCGAAACGTTCGCACAACAGTTTTTCGGTAGGCAGCTGCGTGCCGGGCACAAGACCCAGCTCACCAATCCACGCTTCGATCTCGCGTGAAACGGTGTCGCTCAGCCGCGGAGGCCGGTTCAGCGGGCGCCGGATAGAGGTTGTCAACTTGTCAGACATGTTGCGAATGATAGCGCAGCAGTGCCCGCAGACGATTGGGGTTTTCCCGATCCCCCTGCCTCCACCGGCGTGCCGCAGCAGCGCTTAGTGTGCGACACGTCTGGCACGCTTCCCTCAGCATTTGCTAATATTCGCCCTCGATTCTTGTCCGGGCAACGCCATGACCACTCGCGCCTCTGCAGCGCGGCTCCTGCCCTTTTTGGCCTGGCCCGGCCAGTGGGCCAAGCACGGCATTCGCGGCGACCTCATTGCCGGCCTCACGGTTGCACTGGTCATGGTGCCGCAGTCGCTCGCCTACGCGCAGCTCGGCTCGCTCCCGCCCTACATCGGCCTCTACGCGGCCTTGCTGCCCGCTCTCGTTGGCGCGCTCTTTGGCTCCTGCGGCCAGCTTTCCACCGGGCCGGTCGCCCTGACTTCACTGCTGACCGGTGCAAGCCTGTTGCCGCTCGCAAGTCCTGATACGCCCGAGTTCCTTGCGCTGGCAGTCCTGCTGGCGCTGATGTCCGGTCTCATCCAGCTCGCCCTCGGCGTGCTGCGCCTGGGCTGGCTACTCAACCTGCTGTCACATCCGGTTCTGATGGGTTTCATCAACGCCGCTGCGCTGGTGATCTGCATGTCACAGCTCCCCCCCCTGGTCGGGGTCAAGCTGCACAACGGCGGTCAGTTTCTTGCAGACTTTCTGAACGCACTCGGCGAGGCGGGCAACATTCACCTTCAATCAGCCTCCTTTGGCATCGGCGCGCTCATATCCCTGACACTTCTGCGCCGCCTGGCACCACGCCTGCCCGGCGTGTTGATCGTTGTCGGCACCAGCATTGCCCTGTCGGCGTGGCTGGAGTTTGCTGCCCAGGGCGGCGCAGTGGTGGGTGCAATTCCTGCCGGACTCCCGCCGCTGTCGATACCCGACATCAGAACGGACGCCATGGTCACCTTGCTGCCCACCGCCTTCGTGATCGCCCTCGTCAGTTTCATGGAGGCCGCCTCGAGCGCCAAGGTCATCTCCGGCAAACTGAGGGAGCCGTGGGACCAGAATCAGGAGCTCATCGGACAGGGCCTGTCGAAGCTCGCCTCGGCATTCACCGGCAGCCTCCCGACCAGCGCCTCGTTCTCCCGCTCCGCTCTCAGTTTCAACAACGGCGCGCGCACCGGCCTGTCCGCACTGGTCACGGTCGCCGTGGTCGTGGCGACCCTGATCTTCTTCACGCCGCTGCTTTGGCATCTGCCCAAGCCCGTGCTGGCTGCGGTCATTCTTCAGGCCGTGTTCAACCTGCTTGATTTCAGAGCCCTTAAGAAAGCCTGGCAGGCAAACCGTGACGATGGCGTTGCGGCAGCCCTCACCTTTGTCGCCACGCTTTCCTTCGCCCCCAACATTCAGAACGGCATCCTGACCGGCCTGCTGCTGTCGCTGTCGCTGATGGTCTACCGCAGCATGACGCCGCGCGTCGCGCTGCTGGGGCTGCACGCCGATGGCACCTATCGCGACCTCGAACGCTTTGACCTCTCCCACCCCCATCCGCATGTCGTCGTCCTGCGCTTCGACAGCCCGCTGAGCTTCGTCACTGCAGCTACCTTCGAGGACGCCACCCTGCAGGCTGCCCGCGCCCAACCGGATGTGCGCACCGTGCTGATCTCGGGCGCAGGCATCAACGACATCGATGCCACCGGCCTGCACATGCTCACAGCCCTGGTCGACCGCTTTGCGCTTCAGGGCCAGGCACTCGCCTTCTGCGGACTCAAGAAACAGGTCATCGACGCCATGCAACGCGACGGCCTGTGGCCTCGAATCGCGCCCCACGCGGCCTACCGCACCGAACAGCAGGCGCTGGACCAGCTGCTCCAGGACGCGCCCGAGCGATTACGCACTGATTAATATTGACTTTTCCCTGCGCACGCAATACAGTACCCGACTCTTTGCAAAAACCATCAATCGGAGCAACTCCATGTACGCGGTGATAAAAACCGGTGGCAAGCAGTATCGCGTCGTCGCCGGCGAAAAGATCAAGGTAGAACAGATACCGGCCGACGTGGGTTCCCAAATCACCATCGACCAGATTCTCATGGTCGGCGAAGGCGAGGCCGTCAAGATCGGCACGCCGGTGGTTTCCGGAGCTTCCGTCACGGCTTCCGTGGTGTCCCACGGTCGTCACGACAAAATCAAGATTTTCAAGATGCGCCGCCGTAAGCACTTCCAGAAGCACCAGGGGCATCGTCAGAACTACACCGAAATCCGCATCGACGCGATTTCGGCCTGAGCCAGGAGGTAAGTCGACATGGCACATAAAAAAGCTGGCGGTAGTTCCCGTAACGGCCGCGACTCAGAATCGAAACGACTCGGCGTAAAGCGCTACGGTGGTCAGTTCGTACTCGCAGGCAACATCATTGTTCGTCAGCGTGGCACCGAATACCACCCGGGCGACAACGTCGGCATCGGCAAGGATCACACCCTTTTCGCACTGACCAACGGCACCGTCAAGTTCATGGTGAAGGGCCCCGCCCGTCGCCGTACCGTGACGATTCTGCCTGAGGCAGCCGAGGCCTGATTTTCGCCTCGCGACCGGAAAAGCCCTATCCTTGCGGTAGGGCTTTTTTGTTTGTATCGCATCACCTGCTTTACCCGCTCCATAACCAGTACCCCTGCGACCCGGCTCGCGGCACCTGCCGCACCTGCCGCGTCCCTGCCAGCCGGAAGCATCATGAAGTTTTTTGACGAAGCCCGAATTGAAGTTGTTGCCGGAGACGGCGGCAACGGTGTTGCCACGTTCCGCCGCGAGAAATACATTCCGCGTGGCGGCCCCAACGGTGGCGACGGCGGTCGCGGTGGCAGCGTGTACGCAGTGGCCGACCGCAACATCAACACCCTGATCGATTACCGCTATACCCGCCACTTCCGCGCCGAACGTGGCGAGAACGGCGGCAGCCGGGACTGTTACGGCAAGGGCGGTGAGGACATCACCCTGCGCTTCCCCGTCGGCACCGTGATCACCGAGCACGAAACGGGCGAGATGATTGCCGACCTCGACGAGGACGGCAAGAAGATCCTGATCGCCAGCGGCGGCCGCGGCGGTCTGGGCAACATCCACTTCAAGTCGAGCACCAACCGCGCGCCACGCAAGCGCACCATGGGCCAGGAAGGCGAGCGGCACATGCTGCACCTCGAGCTCAAGGTGCTCGCCGACGTCGGCCTGCTCGGCCTGCCCAACGCAGGCAAGTCGACCTTCATCCGGTCCGTCTCCGCCGCCAAGCCCAAGGTCGCCGACTATCCCTTCACCACGCTGGCGCCGAACCTCGGTGTTGTCCGCACGGCCGAGAGTCGCAGCTTCGTGATCGCGGACATCCCCGGCCTGATCGAAGGCGCAGCCGAAGGCGCCGGCCTCGGCCACCAGTTCCTGCGTCACCTGCAGCGCACCCATGTGCTGCTGCATCTGGTCGACCTCGCACCCTTCGACCCCGAGGCCGACCCCGCACGCGACGCCAAGGCCATCGTCGAAGAACTGCGCAAGTACGACGAGGATCTCTACAACAAGCCACGCTGGCTGGCCCTCAACAAACTCGACCTGATCCCGGAAGAAGAGCGCGCCGAACGCGTCGCCGCCTTCCTCGAGGCCTACGGTCCGGTCGAGCGCCACTTCGAGATCTCCGCACTCAAGGGCGACGGCTGCAAGCCGCTGATCTTCACCATCCAGGACTTCCTCGACGGTGAGCGCGCGCGCATCGAAGCCGAACGCCAGGAACGCCTTG
The DNA here is from genome assembly GCF_003111665.1 of Parazoarcus communis. NCBI lineage: Bacteria > Pseudomonadati > Pseudomonadota > Betaproteobacteria > Rhodocyclales > Zoogloeaceae > Parazoarcus > Parazoarcus communis. The sequence continues at coordinate 215,427 of NZ_CP022188.1, forward strand.
CTGCCGAGCAAAGCCGCCTTGCCGCCATCGACGCAGCCCGCGCAGCCGCTGAAGCAGCCGCACTCGAAGCCGAGCTCGACGAAGAAGACGGCGAGGATGATGAGGGCGACGAGGATAACGGCAGCGAAGCCGATCAGCAGGACGACACCACTCCCCGCTAACACTGCACCCAGGCAGTCGAACACCATGAGAGAGAAGATCAGGAATGCGCGCCGGCTGGTCGTAAAGGTCGGCAGCGCCCTTGTTACCAACAATGGCGCAGGCCTCGATCACGCCGCGCTCGACGACTGGGCACGCCAGATCGCAGCACTGCGCAGCAACGGCCGCGAAGTCGCCCTGGTCTCCTCCGGCGCGATCGCGGCGGGCATGCAACGGCTGGACTGGACCAAGCGCCCGCAGGAGATGCACAAACTGCAGGCCGCTGCTGCCGTCGGCCAGATGGGCCTTGTCGAAGCCTACGAGAAGGCCTTCTCGCGCCACGGTCTGCAGACCGCGCAAATCCTGCTTACACACGCCGACCTCGCAAACCGCACCCGCTACCTCAACGCCCGTTCGACGCTCACCACCTTGCTCGGACTTGGCGTGATTCCGATCATCAACGAGAACGACACCGTCGTGACCGACGAGATCAAGTTCGGCGACAACGACACGCTGGGCGCACTCGTCGCCAACCTGATCGAAGCCGAGACGCTGATCATTCTCACCGATCAGAACGGCCTGTACACCGCCGATCCGCGCAAGGATCCGAGCGCCACCCTCATCGGAGAAGGTCGGGCCGAAGACCCCACATACGAATCGATGGCAGGCGGCGCCGGCAGCGGCATCAGCAAGGGCGGCATGATCACCAAGATCAAGGCTGCCCAGCGCGCCGCCCGCAGCGGCGCCCACACCTGCATCGCCAGCGGCCGCGAAACGAACCCGCTGCTGCGCATCGCCGCAGGCGAACCCGTCGGCACCCTGCTCTACGCCAGCAGCTCGCCGCTACAGGCGCGCAAGCAATGGCTTGCCGACCACCTGCAACTGGCCGGTGACCTCGTGATCGACGACGGCGCAGTCACCGCACTGAAGAACGGCCGCAGCCTGCTGCCCGTAGGCCTGATCGAAGTCAGGGGCGACTTCAGGCGTGGTGCAGCAGTGGCCTGCCGCAGCATTACCGGCGAGGAAGTGGCCCGGGGCCTGGTCAACTACAGCGCATCCGAATGCCGCCGCATCGCCCGAAAGCCGACCAGCGAGATCGAGAAACTGCTTGGCTACATCGACGAACCGGAACTGATACACCGGAACAACATGATCGGTCGCTGAAGGATGCGCGCCCCTCTGCGACGAAATGCAGACGCACCCAAAGAGTGCAAAGTACAATCTGTCTGTGCTTCCGGAACAATGGTTATGCGAATAGCGCGCCTGGACAGTTAGAATCGCCTTAGCGCCAGGCAGCACAGGAGGCGTCAGAATGACCAAGTGCAGAAAATGTCTGCTCCCGGCCTCAGCACCTGGAGCGAACCTTGATAACGCGGGCGTCTGTGCGTTTTGCCGGCAGACCACACCGCAAGAAAAGACGGCCCCTTCCTCGGCAGCCTTTCTCGACGACCTCGAGACAACGCTCGCGGCCTGCCGCAACAACCCCAATTCAGAATACGACTGCATCGTCCCACTCAGTGGCGGCAAGGACAGCCTCTACCTGCTGCATCGACTGAAGGTCGACTACGGCATGAGGGTACTGGCATTCACATGCGACATCGACCTTCCGCCCGTTGCGTGGAAGAACATCCGACTCGCGCTCAAGAAACTCAATATCGACCACCTGGTATTCGCACCCGCCTTCGGCTTTCTGAGCAAGCTCTTCCGCTATCTGCTTTGCAACCAGGAAGCCCGCGGTGCCGTATATACCGTCTCATACGTTTATGCCCCGCTTTTTGAGGGCGCCGCGATTCGACTGGCGATCGAGAAGAACATTCCACTGATTCTGGCCGGCTACTCACCGGGCCAACCCGAACCGGAACGCATGCTGTACGAGTTTTCTCCGACGCTCATTCGGGACGAAGACTGGACGCCTCCTCACCTTGCGACATGCGGCGAGTTCTCGGAAGCTGAACTCACCGCCTTTTACAACCCAAAGAAGCTCCCCACAGAAACCGCATTCCCGCGATACCTCGCTCCGTACCACGCCTGGGACTACGATCAGGACAAAGTGATCCGCAAGGTCACCGAACTCGGACTGGTGCAGCGCAGCTCGCATGCAAGCCCGATCGTGAGCAATTACCCGATCAACTGGCTCATGATGTACTCGGATCTCAAACAATTCGGCTACAACCCCTACGCACCGGAGTTTGCAGCGCTGATCCGCGAAGGAAAAGCCAGTCTTACGTACTGGCGCATCATGGCCCCCGTCGTCGACTTCATGATCCGCAACAAGCTGGGCCTTGGCAGGGAGGTCAGACGCAGCATGGAATGGCTCGGACTGCAGGACGACGACCTGCGCATCAACCTGCCCAAGGGCGCTTACGACCCTCCGCTGCTTCGCGACGCCTGACATGGCCGCCCCGACAACAACCCTGCCAGAACGACTGCTCGCGCGGTGCAAAGACACCCCGGATGCTGTCGCCTATCTGCATCAGGGCGATGATGGAAAATGGCTTCCCGTCACATGGAATACCGTTGCTCACCGAGCAACCGGCATCGCTCGCGGGCTAACACGGCTTGGCGTACAAGCAGGCGACCGCGTGGCAATCATGCTGCCCACCTCGCCGGAATGGGAGTACTGCCAGCAGGCCGTGCTCATGCTTGGCGCGACGGTCGTCGGAATCGACGCTCATGACGCCCCTTCCAATCTGCGCCATATCCTCGAGCTGACTCAGCCACGCGCACTGGTCACAGCCAACGAGCGTCAGGTTGCGCTCATAAGGGAAACCTGGCGGGCGCCCGAGATTGTCGTGGTCGCCGAACCCGAGGTACCCCACCCGGATATCCACGCACTTGCGGACTTTTTGCAGACACTCGAGACCGGCGCGACGCCCCCCCCAGCGCCCTCGCCCGACGACATTGCAACAATCGTGTTTACATCGGGAAGCACGGGGACACCGAAAGGCATTGCGTACACTCACCGCCAGGTTGCGCTTGCCTGCGATGCGATTCTTGATCGTTTTCCTTCGATTTCCAACGAAACCACCCTCGTTTGCTGGCTGCCACTCTCCAATCTGTTTCAGCGCATCATCAACCTGTGCGCAATTGCCTGTGGAGCAAGATCCTATTTCGTTTCCAACCCGCAGGACATCGTCCGCCTTCTCCCGGAGATCCAGCCCTCCCTGTTTATCGGCGTACCGCGATTTTTCGAGAAGCTGCATGCGGGCATCATGGCAGAGATCGCAAAGCAGCCCGCACCCGTCAGGCTGCTGATTGCTGCGGCTTGGGCAACCGGTATGAAGACTGCAGCACTGCAACGGTCTCATGGCCAGGTCGGCCTCACCTGGCGCGCCCTGTCCATGCTCGCCAACCCGATACTGGCCCGTTTGCGAGCAGTCATGGGCCAGCGCATGCAGTTCATGGTCAGCGGCTCGGCGCCGCTACCCTCCTGGCTCATGGGTCGCTTTCACGGCCTTGGCTGGCTTGTGCTTGAAGCCTACGGTATCAGTGAAAACGTCATGCCGGTCGCACTGAACACGCCGACGGACTACCGCTTCGGCAGCGTAGGGCGCGCACTGCCAGGAAACGAACTCCTTGTTGCCGAAGACGGCGAACTGCTCATACGTGGCGATGGCGTGTTCAGCGGCTACTACGGGGCAGACGCGCACGATACCCCCATAGACAGCGAAGCGTACCTGCACACCGGAGACTTCGCCCGGCTCGACGCCGATGGTTACGTCTGGCTTGAAGGGCGCAAGAGTGAGGTCTTCAAAACCTCGACCGGGAGGCGGATCGCACCAGCCCCATTGGAAGCCGCCCTCAAGCAGATCGAATATGTCGACCACGCCATTATCGTGGGGCGAGACCGCCCTTTCCCGGTGGCCATCATTACCCTCAGCCCTGAACACGAAATGGGAAAGCAGGCACAAACGCCTGAGGGGCAAAAGACGATCAGCCGCGACGTCACCAGGGCATGCGAAGCTTTTACCCACTATCAGCGCCCAGGCGCAATCATCGCGAGCACAAAACCACTCGGAATTGCGACTGGCGAACTTACCTCAAACCTGAAGATTCGTCGCAAACAGATTGAAACGCGATTCGAACGCGAGATCGACCAGGCCTATGAAATCCCACGCCTCTCGCCTGACACGGACATTCGAACCAATCCTCCGGTGATTCTGACCCCATGAATACTTATTTCCTGACCGGCGCATCCGGCGCCGTTGGCAGCGCGATCGTTCCCCTGCTTCATGCGAACGAGAACGTAAAACTGCGCATTCTGTTGCGCGCTGAATCGGATCAGCATCTCGCAGAGAGATTCGAGAAACTGTGTGCGTTCTGGGGCCTTGCGGCGGACACCGAAACCCGGCGCCGTATCGACCCCCTGCGCGGAGACGCTGCCGAACCCAACTTCGGAATGACGCCCGACGACTACGCCAAAGTCGTCAGCGACACCACCCATATCATTCATTGCGCTGCGAGCGTGCGTATGAACCTCAGCCTGGAAGACGCCCGCCACTCGGCGGTAGGTTCGATGCAAGCGATTCTGACGCTCGCCCGGAAGCTTGCCGAGAATGACACCCTCCGCAAGATCGACCTGGTGAGCACAGTCGGCATTGCAGGAAAGCGCTCGGGCGCGCTACCCGAGACCTGGATCGATGAGCCGCGTGAATTCCATAACACCTACGAACAATCCAAGTCTGAAGCAGAGGCCCTGGCACGCAAGGCTCTCGAAGAGGAGAAGCTGCCAATTACGATCCACCGGCCGAGCATGGTGATCGGAGACGCGCGCGACGGCAAGATCATCCACTTTCAGATTTTCTATTTTATCTGTGACTTCCTTTCCGGGCGTCGGACCTTTGGCCTGTACCCCGATTTTGGAGACGTTCGCCTCGACACCATTCCGGTTAACACCGTTGCCAGCACGATCGTCGCCTCAAGCACTGACCCCGGAACGGTCGGATCGATCTTCCACCTGTGCTCGGGCCCCGAGAAATCGATCAGGCTCGCCGACCTGCGCCTGCTTGTGGGGGCCGCATTCGGCAAGCACGGACTTGCCGTCCCGTTTGCACTGAAGCTGCCTATTGGTCTTTTCATGGGCGCGCTCAACCTTGCCGGGCGTTTCCTGCAGCCGGAGAAGAGGCGAGCGCTGGCAACGCTTCCGATCTACATGGACTACCTTGCTGATCAGCAGGGCTTCGATAATCAGAAGTACATCGCCTGGCTTGCAAGCCGAAAAGAGGCGATTCCCGACGGCAAGGACTACTTGCCGAGAGTGCTTGCACGTTTTCTTGAGCAGAAACATCCGCTCGGGAGCAACTGAAGGGCTTCTGCGAGGGGCCGACAGGCGGAAAGCCCACAAGCCTCCCGCAACATCCATACCTGTCACAGAGCGGGGATCACACCACGAAAAAAGGGCACCCGAAGGTGCCCTTTTTCACAGCCACTGATCAACGATCAGGCGCGACGGCGACGTACCAGACCACCGCCGAGAAGGCCGAGGGCCAGAAGCGCCAGCGTACCGGGTTCCGGAACCTGTGCAACACCGCGGGTGTTCAGCGTACCAGCCAGACACCATGCGCCGGTTGCTGCAGTACCGTTAGAGCAGCCGGCAGCCAATCCGCCAGAGACGTCGAACGGATTCAGAACGAAGTTGTTGGCCGATTCCGTGTAAGCGATGTCAGCAGTACCGCCAACAGCATCAGTCACGCCATTTCCGTCGAGGAAAGCCGCAAAAGCTGCATTTCCAACTGCGGTATCAACATCAAGCAGACCGTTGCCGAAGAAGTTGATGCTCGTTCCACTCAGGTTGCCCGACGCCTGGCTGACCACGTTGGCCGGAGTAGCGCCACCGAGGTTGCCGTGCCCGGTCAGCGATGCATAGAGCGAACCGCCCATGATCGTTGCCAGGTTCGCGTTCGAATTCTGCGTCAGCAGGTTCAGGAGCGGTCCGTTGAGGTAGTACAGATTGACATCGGTACCGGTGAATTGGATGTCGGTTGCCGACGTGAAGGTACCACCGGTGAAGTTCACCGTGTAGAACAGGCCGCATCCACCGCCTGCCGTGCAGTAGTTGCTGTTGCCGTTAATCGTGGTGATGTAGCCGTAACCCATACCCTGACCGGTACCAGCGGCAGTGGTGGCCGGATTGATGAACTGCTGGGCAAGCGTCATCGTTTCGATGTGGGTATTGGAAACACCAAGCGTACCAAAATCAATGCCTGCAACCACCACGGCGGAAGCAGGAGCACTTGCCAGGGCTGCGCCGGTTGCGAGTGCGATCGCGATAAGATTTTTTTTCATTCCAGCACCTCTTTAGTAGTGTGAATTCGTTGCAGAACATCCGCTGCTACCAATAAGCAGTTAGCGTGCCAACAGCAAAGAACGATATCTAAGCAACTGTTTTATAAACATAAAACACAAACACTCTCGTTGCGAAAAAACGTCCTGCATTCGTGAATGTAAAAAATCCCGACAGCGACACCACAGTCACAAAGCTGTTAATTCCGCCCGAAGCCTGAACGCTTCACCACGCACCCGCGACGCCAATGGCTTTCCCTGAATTCGCCGCAACGTGCCGGAGGCATGCGGCTTCACACCACGGATCAGAGGCCGGGAGGATCAATCGGTTCGACGCCGCTCTCCGGCACCGCACTACCGACATCGTAGCGGCCCGGCGCTATCACCCCCTTGGGGTCCAGCGCCTTCTTGATGCGGCCATGCAGACTCTTCAGTTCGGGGGCACCGCTATAAACAGAGTCCCACCCAGCCAGTCCCGCCCGGTACTGTTGAAGATTGACCGCCTGCATATCCTGCACAAGACGCGCGTAAAGTTGCTTTGCGCGCTCGACCTCATCAGGACTTTCCTTATCATAGATGATCGCCATCAGGCACACGACCGAGCGCGGATTCATCATGAGCATGGCAACGTAGAAATCAAAGTCGTACTCTTCGAAGGTTTTTCGCGAGTCGGCAAGGTAGCGCACGATCTCGGCGCCGATCACCGGCAGGATCGGCGCAAACCAGATCAGTCCGCAGCGATCGGCAGCAGGATCGACATCGCTGTCCGGACGCGATGCGCCATGCCGGTAATAGGCATGCCGCACGAAGTACTCTGTTGGAATGCCTTTCAGAATCCTGTGCGCGTGAGGCGCAAGCTCAAGGACTGGAAGTGAGGTCTTGCCCAATCCATGCAAGAACGGAAGCATCCAGTCGTTTTTCTTCACCAGTTTGACGAGCTTATCAAGGAGCGATAGCCGTCCATCGGTCAGAAAAATCAAGCGCCCATAGGGGCCGAGCTCACGGCGCAGCAGCTTGCGCTGAACTTTCACCTGCTCGCGGGTACCGTACAGCCCTCCGCCGCAACTCCAGGGCGAGATTCGATACTTGTGACGAAGACCGTCAAGGTCAGCCGCGGAGAGTCGCCCCTTGGACGGAACATCTTCATGCAGGCGTTGCGTCAGGACCGTAATCGTGACGAAGTCATTGATCATGTGCAGCTTGCTCACAGCCACACCCAACAGCGCAAGCTTGCGGTATGCATCCATGACGGCCGGCACATCGGCCTCATTTCGAATCTCGAAGACATAGGAATTGTATTCTTCAGGCTCAGGCATCAACCACAAGCCGGCCTGTGTCACCACCCCCAGGTTCGACTGGCTGAACATCCCCTCGATATACGGTCCCAAACCCCATTTGTGCGTATGCCAGGTTCTTTGCGATTTCGACGAAGTACCGATCTGCACCAACTCGCCTGTCGGCAGTACGACTTCAAGCCCGCAGAGATTTCCGAAGTGATCCCCGTAAGGCGTTTCGCCAATCCCCCGCTCCAGTGCGTTGCCAATGACGCTGCCCTCTGGAGGACCATCGGTGCAGTCCGCCCAAAGCCTGGAGCCTGTTTCCCTGAGATGGGCGTTCAACTGCTGGTAGCTTACGCCGGGCTCAATGACGACGTAGGCGAGTTCTTCATTCACCTCAAGAACGCGGTTCATACGCTCAAGGATGAGCACGATCGCCCCATCTTCTGTCGCCAGCGACGCCCCATAGCCCCAGTTCTTTCCCGTACTGAACGGCCAGATCGTCAGTCCGTGCTCGCCAGCAAGCTTGATGACCCGGGAAACCTCCTCCCCGCTCCCCGGGAAGACGACCGCTGCGCAACGTTTCTGCCAAGGAATCGTGCAACGAGAATATCGATCAAGATCTTCGCTGCTTGTACAGACGAACTCCGACCCGACGATTGCTTTCAACTGGTCGGAAACCTGCTGCGTAAACCGCGTTTCGCTTTGTGTATTTGGCATCGTTCGTCCAGTCCTATTTGAGCGTCTTTTATGGATTGAGGCTTTGGAACATTCAGCAGTACAAGGCTTCCCGATTGTCTCCCGAGCCTTCGCTTGCGGATCCTGTTCGTCCGGAGGCAGTTGCAGGGACAGCCATTGCCGCCGACCGCGATGCGCCCCTCAAACGATCTCCAGGCGCCCCGCCGGCGTTACTGAGGCAAGCTTACCAAATCCCCTCCCGTCCACGCACTGGAACTGCAGAGCGCACCACACGCCGTCGCGCGCGGGCAATCATCCTCGAACCGCAACCTCACACGGTCGTTGCGCCAGAGACCGGTGGTCGCTTCGCAGCGCTTTCAGGCGACAACTCCGTGCATTATTGGTCCAATGAAAATATGATGAGGGTCAAATGATCGACGCCGACCTCTAATGCAACTGCCCCCAGTGACACTCGTTCTCCAATCGGTCGCGCTGGCAGCACGAAACGTTGCTCGCCAGAGGAGACGAGCACTTCTCGCGCTGGCAACATTGGCCGGAGGTGTAATTGCATATCTTCTCGCCGGCGGTTTCATCAACTGGATATTCCAGGATATGCGGGAGTCGACGATCCACTCCCAGCTTGGCCACATCCAGATCACACGCCCGGGCTACTTTCGCGAAGGACTGGGTGATCCATACGCCTATCTGTTGCCCAGCGACACCGCTGCGGTGACGGAAGCCGTGGGCGAGCGACTCCGCACGGTAGCGCCAAGGCTCGCATTCAGCGGACTTCTCAGCAAGGACGACGCAACGGTGTCCTTTGTTGGGGAGGGTATCGACCCCGAGAAGGAGGCCCCCATCACGCGTGCAATTATTATTGCAGCGGGATCCGATCTGCCCAACAGCCCACCTAACTCGGTTTTACTGGGTGAAGGGCTGGCGGCAAATCTGGGGGCAGCACCAGGAGACTCGGTCGTACTGCTCGCGACCACTGCTTCCGGGGGGGCAAATGCAGTAGAGCTGACAGTGTCCGGCACCTTTGCGACCGTCACCAAGGCCTACGACGATACCGTGCTTCGGGTACCCATTGACGTCGCTCGCAAACTCATGAGGGTGGACGGAGCGACCAGCTGGGCGGTGCTTCTTGATCGCACCGAGGCAACGGAGGCGATTACCCAATCACTCCGCGAAGCCTTGCCTTCCGCAGAATTCGAGGTTATCCCTTGGAATGAGCTTGCCGATTTCTACAACAAGACGGTGGAACTGTTCTCGCGCCAGATTGGGGTGGTACGGATCCTGATCGCACTGATCGTCATACTCAGTATCTCCAATACGCTTTCAATGGCAGTCATTGAGCGCACTGGCGAAATCGGAACCTCCATGGCGCTCGGGGTTCGGCGACGTGGCGTTCTGATGCTGTTCATTTTCGAGGGGGCGCTACTGGGACTCGCTGGAGGCATCATCGGCGTTGCGCTCGGCTACCTGTGCGGGGAGATCGTTTCGCTGATCGGGATTCCGATGCCGCCACCGCCAGGCATGGCTCGTGGATATATTGGCGCAATTTCCATTTCGCCGGCCTTGGCACTCGATGCTTTCCTCCTGGCATTCGTGACGACCCTTGTCGCCAGCGTATTCCCCGCATGGAAGGCATCACGCATGAATATCGTTGACGCGCTGCGTCACCAGCGGTGAGCACGATGCTATTCAAACTCGCTCTGCGCAATATCTTTCGCCAGAAAGTCCGGACCGCAATGACACTTGCGGCGATCATCTTCGGCGTAGCCGGACTGATTCTGTCTGGCGGCTTCGTTCAGGACATCTTCGTTCAGTTGGGAGAAGCCATCATTCACTCCCAAACAGGCCACGTACAGGTATTTCGCAAAGACTTCCTGGAGAAAGGCACCCGTCAGCCGGATCGCTACCTGATCGACAAGCCGGAAGCCGTCGCCGACCTGATCAAGGCGCAACCGGGGGTCGATGAGGTGGCTGCGCGTCTGAGCTTTGCAGGGCTGCTCAACAATGGCAAACGTGACCTGCCAATCATCGGCGAGGGGGTAGAGCCGGACAAAGAGTCCCGTCTGGGCACCTATCTCAGCATTACGGCGGGACGTCAGCTGACTGACGATGCCTCCTTCGGAATGACGATCGGACAGGGCGTCGCTCACTCCCTCGGCGTCAAACCCGGCGACTCGGTGATTCTGGTCATGAACACGACAGATGGCGCACTCAATACGCTCGACTTCGAGATCGTTGGCGTCTTCCAGAGTTTTTCCAAGGATTTTGACGCCAGAGCTGTGCGCATTACCCTTGGTGCCGCCCGCGAATTGATGGCGACGGCCGGCGCTAATCTGCTGGTCGTAACGCTCAATCGCACCGAGGACACAGAGACTTCTCAGGAGGCTATTACAGGCTCGCTTCCGCCGGAACTGGACTCTCGCAACTGGCGGCAACTTTCGGATTTCTACGATAAAACCCTGCAACTGTATGACCGACAGTTCGGCGTTTTACAGCTGATCATCCTGTTCATGGTCGTGCTCTCCGTTGCAAACACCGTCAACATGAGCGCCTTCGAACGCCTTGGTGAATTCGGAACGTTACAGGCGCTGGGCAACACGCGCAGGCAGGTTTTTCGCCTGATCCTGCTCGAGAATGCACTGCTGGGTCTGATCGGTGCGACACTCGGGGTGCTGGCTGGCATAGCCCTTGCGTTAACGATTTCCGCAATCGGCATCCCGATGCCTCCTCCTCCAAATGCAAACGTGGGCTACACGGCATTTATCAGGGTAGATGCGGCCACTGTTGCGATTGCCTTCCTGATCGGGGTGGCTGCAGCTGCGCTTGCTGCCATATTTCCTGCGAACCGTGTAGCGTCAACGCCCGTCGTCGACGCACTCCGGCAAAGCAACTAACGCTTTCAGGCTCATGAATCATGAAGATCTTCGAACGCTTCAACCTCGGCCACGGCTTTCGCAAGTACTTCGAGATTGCACCGGCAACGAACGAAGCCCTGCGCAACGACGTCTTCCGCATCCGCCACGAAGTCTACTGTGAAGAGCTGAAGTTCGAGCCCGAGCGCCCTGACCGGCTTGAAACCGACGAATACGATCCGCACAGCCTGCACTGCCTGATCCGCACCTCGAACGCACCCAATCACCTGGTGGGGTGCACCCGGCTGGTATTGGCAAAGCCGGACGATCCGCTTGCGCCGCTGCCATTCGAACGTACCTGTGCGAACACGCTTGACCGCTCGATCATCGATCCGCTCAAGCTTCCCCGCGACCGTATCGCAGAAGTGTCCCGCCTGGCGGTGCGAGGCACGTACCGCCGACGCAAAGGCGACGACAAGGCCGCAGTCGCGATCAGTGACGATGACTTCGGTACGGGTGATCGCCCGCGCTTTCCCTACATTCCGATCGGCCTCTATCTCGGAGCCGTGGCACTGGCTTCGCGCAGCGGCATCGACACGTTGTTCGTTCTCACCGAACCGAGGCTCGCGTCGCACTTCGGCAAGCTTGGCGTCGACATTCGTCAGATTGGGGGGCCGGTTGAGCACCGCGGCACCCGCGTTCCTTCGATGATGGACGTGCCGAGCATCATCAAGAACATGCGCTTTCTGGTAAGGCCCATGTGGCGCGTGGTGCAGGAAGAGATCGAGAACGGTTTCGAAGATACATCAGGCGGCAAAAATCTCACCGGACGCTGACCCCTGCCTGCGGCGTCGTGACTTGGCGCTCTCCGAATGAACGAAGGCCCGCAATATGCGGGCCTTCGAATTACTGCTCGGGCTTTGCCCTGTTTCAGCCAGCCAGTGCCTGCTTGATCTGATCGAGCGTGCTCGGATCGTCGATCGTGGTCAGGTCACCTGCATCGCGGCCTTCGGCGAGCGCCTGGATGGAACGACGCAGCATCTTGCCCGAACGGGTCTTGGGCAGACCGTTGATGAACAACACGCGGGCCGGACGGGCAATAGCGCCAAGGCTCGCATCCACCTTCTTCATCACCTCTTTCTCGAGCGCCGCACGCTTCTCTGCCGTATCGACCACGCTGGCATCCTTCACCACCGCGAAGGCCATCGGCATCTGCCCTTTGAGCTCGTCGTGCACACCGACAACCGCCACTTCGGCAATCGCCGGATGCGTCTGCACCGCCTCCTCGATCTCGCGGGTTCCCAGGCGATGGCCGGCAACGTTGATCACGTCGTCCATGCGCCCAAGGATGGTGTGGTAGCCCTTATCGTCCTTGATACCCCAGTCCGACGACGAGTACACCACCGGATCGGTGAAGAGCGTGAAGTAGGTCGACACGAAGCGCTCGTCCTGCCCCCACACGGTAGACAGGCAGCCTGGCGGCAGTGGCGGCACGATGCCGACAATGCCTTTCTCGTTGGCGCCACACTCTGTGCCATCCTCACGATAGATGCGCAGGTCGTAGCCATAGACCGGGAAGGCCGGCGAACCGAGCTTGATCGGGCTGTCTTCAACACCGCGGCATACGGCCAGCATCGGCCAGCCGGTTTCGGTCTGCCAGTAGTTGTCGATGACCGGGATGCCGAGTTCTTCCATGATCCACTGGTGCGAGGTCTCGTCCAGCGGCTCGCCCGCCAGGAAGAGGTGCTTGAGCGAGGACAGGTCGTACTTCTTGAGGAAGGCCGGATCCTGCTTCTTCAGCACGCGCACCGCCGTCGGCGCCGAGAACATCACGCTGACCTTGTACTTCTCGACGATCTGCCACCAGATGCCGGCATCCGGACGCAGCGGCGTACCTTCGTACATGATGGTCGCCATGCCGCCGACCAGCGGGCCATAGACGATGTAGCTGTGACCGACCACCCAGCCGATGTCAGACGTCGAGAACATGGTCTCGCCTTCGCCGCCGGTGAAGATGTGCTTCATCGACGCTGCCAGCGCCACCGTGTAGCCACCTGTGTCGCGCTGCACGCCCTTGGGCTTGCCCGTGGTGCCCGAGGTGTACAGGATGTAGCTCGGCTCTGACGATTCGAGCCACGTCACCGGCACTTGTGCATCCATGTGCTTGGCACGAAGCGCGGCGTAATCGACGTCACGACCTTCGACCCTGGAGAAGCCCTTGTCCAGTCCGCGGTCGATGATCAGCACCTTGGCCGGCGGAAATTCCGCCAGTTTGCAGGCCTCGTCGACCAGATGCTTGTAGGGCACGGGTTTGCCGTTGCGCATGCCGGCGTCCGAGCTGACCATCAGCACGGGCTTGGCATCATCGATACGGGTGGCCAGCGAGCCGGCTGCGAATCCGCCGAACACCACCGAGTGAATTGCACCGATGCGCGCGCAGGCGAGCATGGCAAACGCAGCCTCGGCAATCATCGGCATGTAGATCAGCACACGGTCGCCACGCTTCACCCCGAGTTCGAGGTAAATCGCCGCCATGCGCTCGACTTCGCGCTGTAGCTCGGAGAAGGAATACACCTTCTCCTCGTTGGTTTCAGTGGAAATGTAGACCAGCGCGCGATCGTTCGGCCGCTTCGCGGCATGACGGTCTACTGCGTTGTAGCAAAGGTTCGTTTCGCCGCCCTTGAACCACTTCACGAAAGGCGGGTTGGAAAAATCGCAGACCTGGTCGGCCGGCTTGTGCCAGTCAACCAACTGCGCCTGCTCGCCCCAGAAGCCGTCGCGATCCTCGATCGACCTGCGGTGAAAGTCCATATACGTAGTCATAAGCATCCTCTCCCTTGTGTTTTCCCTGTACTTGCAAATGACATGCCGTCCGCCGAAAAAAGACCGGCAATGCGGCACGGATACAACTCACACGGAGGTTTGGGTTCCCTCCATATCGTCACTGCCGGACACGCGCCCCTTGTCGTATTGTTTGAGCTGTTCGAGAGGAAGCCCGCATTGCAGACGGGACTCTATCAACTCGAGCAGGGGAAGCAGTGTGGCAATGACATCCGGCAGTCGCTCGGCCACCTCGTCGGCGGCTCCGACCCGGAGTTGAAGCAGGGCATGATCGATGCTGATTGCCTGCTTCAGATGACGGTCGACCATGGCCTGATCGACTTCACCCTGATCACCGACCACACGGTTGCCGCCCGCGACAACGCCGCGCTGCACCCGTTTGGCCGCTGTTTCTATCAGGTGTTCCACTGTCTGCATTCCGTCAACAGCAGAACTGGAAACACCAATCGTGACACTGATGCGAATCCGCTCGTCGCGGTAGGTCATCACCAGCTTTTCCATTGCGCGCTGCAGCCGCAAGGCAAATGCACAGCACCCGATCAGGTCCGTACTGGGCGACAGGACGGCAAAGCGCGATGGCGCCAGCTGCGAAACCGTGTCCTCCCTGCGCACCTTGGTGGACAGGATCTTGGACAGCTTGCGCGTGATCAGTTCGGCGACATGCGAGCCATGCCACTCGCCCAGTTGATCGTAGTGATCGATATCGATCACCATGACCGAGATGTCAGCCCGATGACGACGCGCAAGCGCCATTTCCTGCTCGGCATGGTGACTGAGGTAGGAGGCCGTGGCCAGGCCGGACACGGGATCGAGCGGGCTCTGGGTGGCGAGCGCAGCACGACTTTCATCGAGCTCACGCCTGGTGCGTGCAAGGCGGACGAGGGAATCCAGCCGTGCCAGCAACTCGGCGCTGCTGGCGCCTTTTGCCACGAAGTCGTTTGCACCGAGCTTGAGCGCCCTGTCCCTCGCCTCGTCGTCCTCGTCACCTGAAATGATGATGACGGGGAGATCCTGAACGCGCTGGACGCGCGATCCGCGAATACGCTCCAGCAGGCCAAAGCCATCCAGGCGCGGCATGCCGATATCGGTCAGCACCACCTGGATTGCCGGATCCACCAGCAAGGCCTCCCAGCCCGCCTCGCCATCGGCTTCGTCACGGACGTCGAAGCGGCCGCGAATATGCTTGGTAATCGTCGCCCGCACCATGCGCGAATCGTCGACAACCAGCACCTTTGTCATCGGCAGGCTTTCGTCATCGCTCATGGTCGGCTCGCTTTCGGGATCTCAGGCGCCGACGCGAACGACGGTCCGCCCCTTCACCCGGCCCTCGATGAAGGCACCGAATGCATCGGGCAGTTCATCGAGATCAATCACCCGGGTGACTTCGGCAAGGTGCTGCGGCTTGAGGTCACTTGCCAGACGGTCCCACACCCGCTGGCGCGTCGGAAAGCCCATGTAGCCCGAGTCGATGCCAAGCAGGCTGACACCACGCAGAATGAACGGGAACACGGTGGTATTGATGTTGAAGCTCGCCGCGTTGCCGATGCTTGCCACCGTGCCCGCCTGCTTCATCGTGGCCAGAACCCAGTGCAGCACCTGACCGCCGACGTTGTCTACTGCGCCGGCCCACTGCGCGGCTTCGAGCGGACGCGTCTTGTCGAAATCGACGTCGCTTCGCAACAGGATCTCGGCCGCACCCAGGCCGGTGAGGTACTCACGCTCGGCGGCTTTCCCGGTCAGCGCAACCACGTGATAGCCAAGTTGCGCCAGCATGTCGATGGCCAGGCCGCCAACGCCTCCCGTTGCACCGGTGACGACGACCGGGCCATTGGCAGGCGCCAGCCCGTTGTCTTCCATGCGCACCACGCCCAGCGCAGCGGTAAACCCGGCCGTTCCAAGCGCCATGGCCTCGAAGAGATCGAGACCCGCAGGCAACGGGACAACCCAGGCTGCCGGCACGCGCGCGTATTCTGCGTAACCACCGTGATGCGCAACACCGATATCGAAACTGGTTGCGATCACCTTGTCGCCCGCAGCGAAGCGGGGATCGGCACTTTCGACCACCTCGCCCGACATGTCGATACCGCCCACACAAGGAAAACGGCGAATGATCTTGCCCGTTCCGGTGGCCGCCAGCGCGTCCTTGTAGTTGATGCTGGAGTAATGAACCCTGATCAACACCTCACCCGCATCCAGTGCATCAAGCGCTAGCGTCGCCAGCGCGCCACCGGCTTTGCGGTTCTCGTCCTGCGTGATTACGTAAGCCTTGAAAGCGTCCATCCGGGCTGTCTCCATAACGGGCAAGCGGAAAGTCGCCAAGGATAGCCGGCGTCCGCTGGTATTCTGATCCGATTATAACGAAAAGCGGAGGCCTGCCCTTTTCGGCAGCGCGATACGGATTCCCTTTAATTTGCCGTCGGGCCGGTCGATAATCAATCCAATGATCTCCCGGTGGACGACGACATGGCTTTTCTGACACACGCACTTCCTGCTGTCGACGACTACGTCGAGTTCTTTTCACATCAGCAACTGCCGGTTCTGCGTCATACCGTGCGCGAATTCGACGCGATGCGTGAGGAGATCGACAGCGTGAGCGGCAAACGCGTCGCGAGCGTCGTGCTGGGCGATCCATTGATGACGATGAAGCTGCTGTCCCACCTTGAGCAGCACCGGCGGCATTCGCAGAATCACGATATCACCACGATCGACCGCGCCATCATCATGATGGGGATCACACCGTTCTTTGAAACCTTCAGGGAACTGGCGACGGTGGAGGAAACGCTGTCTGCGCATCCAAAGGCACTGATCGGCGTACTCAAGGTCATTGGTCGAGCCCGCAAGGCGGCCAAACATGCGCGCGACTGGGCCGTCATCCGGCACGACCTCGACGTGGATGAGATCACCGTTGCGGCGCTGCTGCGCCAGGCTACCGACATCGTGTGCTGGATTTTCGCGCCGACGCTCACACAACAGGCCTATGCGCTGCAGGAAGCCGATCACACAATGCGCAGTTCGGACGCCCAGCGCCAGGTGTTCGGCGTCTCCGCCCGCGATATTCAGCTCGCGCTGGTGCACGCGTGGAAAATGCCTGAACTTCTCATACACCTGCTCGACGAAAGCCGCAGCGACCACCCCCGGGTGCGCACGATCACGCTTGCCGCGGACTTCACCCGCCACCTCGCCCATGGCTGGGAGGACGATGCGCTACCCGACGACATCGCCGACATCTGCGCCTTGTTGCATATCGCACCCGACGCCCTGCTGCGCCGGCTCAATGCCCCGGATTCGGCCTTTTCCCGATTTCTACCGCCGGATGCCTGAGCGCCTGCATCGCAACCAGAACAGGCACAGCAACCCATTCCTGCGCAGTCCTGCCAAGGCAGTTCGCAGCCGTCGCGTAACGACAGCCGCCCCCACAGCAGGCACCTGAGCGCCAGGTCACAAGGCGCAGATGCAGGATTCATGCACCAGCACGCATGTCACATGCCGGCACTTGCGTTAACATGGCGAGTATAAGATATGCGGGTAGGGACATACTGGGGGCCAATGCATGAGCGTAATGAGTGCAGTTTTTCTTGGCGGAGCGGTGATCGCCCTGCTTTATGGCATCGTCGTATACAACGGCTTGGTGCAGCTCAAACACAACGTGGCGAAGGCTTGGGCCAACATCGACGTACTGCTCAAGCAGCGCCACGATGAGCTCCCCAAGCTGGTGGAGGTCTGTCGGCAGTACAAACAGTTCGAACAGGAAACGCTCGCCCGCGTGACCGAAGCTCGCGCACGCGTCTCCAGCGCCCGCGAGAAGCACGATGTCGCCGCCCTTGGCGCTGCAGAGGGGATGTTGCGGATGGGGCTCGGTCAGATCTTCGCCGTTGCCGAGGCCTATCCGGAACTGAAGGCCAATGAGCATTTCATGCAGCTTCAGACTCGCATTACCGCGCTCGAGAACGCCATTGCAGACCGTCGCGAGCTTTACAACGAATCGGTCAATGTCCACAACATTCGGATCGAACAGTTTCCGGACCTGTTCGTCGCCAGGCTATGCCAGTTCGTCGCCCAGCCCCTGCTTGAGTTTGCGACAGCCGAAAAGACCGACGTGGACATGAAGGCCTTGTTCAGTGCCTGAGAACCTGTCGTCCTTGCACACATCGTACTGAGGCATGCTGGTTCGCCTGCGCCGCGACGGCCTCAATGCTGCGCTTCCGTTTGCCCAGCTCGCGCTGATCGTTTTTGCACTTCGCGCCGACACCGGCTGGGGCAGTGTGCTCGCGCTCGCCCTGCTGCTGGCGACAGGGCTCTTCGGCTGGTTGCGTTCGGTCCGACACGCCCGGCTGATTCTCGACACGCCCACCTCACGCATCGCCTCGGCGGCGCAGGGTTATACCGAGCTGCGCGGACGCGGCCACCCACTGGACGGCACGCCAGTGCTGTCCCCGCTCAACGGCCTGCCCCTGCTCTGGTACCGCCTCTCCATTTATCGCAAGACCAGTGACGGAAAATGGCGCCATACGGAGACCAGTGAGAGCGATGCCTCCTTTCTGCTCAACGATGGCTCCGGCGTCTGTGCGGTAGATCCGGAAGGCGCAGAGATGCTCGTGCGTCGTCGCGATGTCAGCGAACGCGGCGATTTGCGCCAGATCCAGTGGTCATTGCTCAAGAACGATCCGATTTACGTGCTGGGTGATTTTTTCACGCTTGGCAGTATCTCGCCGGATCTGGACATCTCCCGCCAGGTGCGCGAACTGCTCGCGCACTGGAAATCGAACCAGCCTGAGCTCCTCAAACGTTTCGATCTCGACGGCAATGGCAGCATCGACCTGCAGGAGTGGGAACTCGCCCGCGCCCAGGCCAGACGGGAGGTCCTGCGACAGCGCGACGAGATCCTCACCGCGCCCGAAGCCCACGTTGTACGAAAACCCCAGCAACGCCTGTATCTGATTTCGGACCTTGACCCTCAAGCCCTCGCGCGCCGCTACCGCTGGTGGTCAATCTTTCACCTCGCAGTTTTTCTGGGCGCAGCGGCGGCCACGGCCTGGCTGCACCAGATCGGCCTGTTCTGAAAAGGCCTGGGCGCCTCGGCTTCCAGCCCCCAGGCCGGCCGCGGCCTAGCCAGCGCCCCGGCTCTCCAGCGCCTCCCAACGCAACATCGCTGCATCGATCTCGCCTTCGATCTCATCCAGACGGGCGCTGAGTTGGGTCACCTCCTGTGGCGCACGCTGATACAGACCCGGATCAGCGAGTCTGGCCTGTACCGAGGCCTGCTCGGCCTCGAGCTTTGCAATTTTGTCGGGCAAACCCTCGAGCTCGCGCTTCTCGTTGAACGACAGCTTGTCGGCGCGCTTTGCCACCGGCTTCTCCGCCGCGACCGCCTTGCTTGCGCTCGCCTGCGTGCGCTGCGCGGCGACACGCTGCGCTTCGCGCTCGGCCTGTACCCGCTGCCATTCAGCGTAACCACCCGCATATTCGCCCCAGTGACCATCCCCCTCCGCCGCGATCACCTGTGTGACCACGTTGTCGAGAAAGGCGCGGTCGTGGCTGACCAGAAACAGCGTGCCGTCATAGCTTGCAAGCAAATCCTCAAGCAGATCGAGGGTTTCGATATCGAGGTCGTTGGTCGGTTCGTCCAGCACCATCACGTTGGCAGGCCGCGCAAACAGGCGTGCCAGCAAGAGGCGATTGCGTTCACCGCCCGACAACGACTTGACGGGCGAACGCGCACGCTGAGGCGCGAACAGGAAGTCGCCCAGATAGCCGATCACGTGCTTGCGCTCACCGCCAATCTCGATGAAATCCGATCCCGGGCTGATGACCTCGGTCAGGGGAAGCTCAGGATCGAGCTGGGCGCGCAATTGGTCGAAGTAGGCGACGGTGAGCCGGGTGCCACTTCTGATACTGCCCTCGTCCGGCTCGATCTCGCCCAGAATGAGCTTGAGCAAGGTCGTCTTGCCCGCACCATTGGGGCCGATAAAGCCAATCCGGTCGCCGCGCATGATCCGAGTGGAGAAATCACGCACCACCACGCGGTCGCCATAGGCTTTGGTCACATTGGTCAGTTCCGCGACCATCTGCCCGCTTTTCTCGCCACGATCGACCGCCAGATTCACGTTGCCGAGGCGATCCCGTCGCGCCACGCGCTCCCTGCGCAGCGCTTCCAGCCGCCGAACGCGGCCTTCGTTACGCGTGCGCCGGGCCTCCACTCCCTTGCGAATCCAGACCTCCTCCTGCGCCAGCATCTTGTCGAAGCGCGCATTGGCCTTCGACTCAGACTCCAGCTCCTCTGCCTTGCGCCGCAGATAGTCCTGGAAGCGGCCGGGATAACTCGCGAGCTTGCCGCGATCGAGTTCCGCAATGCGTGTTGCCACGTTGTCGAGAAACACCCGGTCGTGGGTAATCAGCATCACCGCACCGCGAAAATCCCGGATCAGGCCTTCGAGCCAGAGGATGCCGTCGAGGTCGAGATGGTTGGTGGGCTCGTCGAGCAAAAGCAGATCGGGCTCTGCCACCAGCGCGCGGGCAAGCGCAACACGCTTGATACCGCCGCCCGACAGGCTCGACACCATGGCCTCCCCCGGCAGCGCCAGCAGCCCGAGCATCTGTTCGACGCGCTGGCTCAGACGCCAGCCATCCGCTGCTTCAATTGCATGCTGCAACGCATCGAGCCGGGACAGGGCGTCAGCGTCGCCGTGGTCGGACACCGCGACCATGGCCGCATGGTAATCGACCAGCAGTTGTGCGGCATCGCCAAGCCCGTCTGCAACGGTGGCAAAGACATCGCGATCGAGCGGGAAGTCCGCCTCCTGAGGCACATAGGCAACCGTCAGCCCGGACTGGCGCCACACAGTGCCGTCATCAAGCGTTGACTGGCCAGCCAGTGCGCGAAGCAGGCTGGATTTACCCGAACCGTTACGGCCGATGAGCGCAACGCGCTCCCCGGCATCAAGCTGAAACTCGGCGTGAGCGAGCAGGTCGACGTGACCGAAGGCAAGACAGGCGTTGTCGACAGATAGAAGTGGCATGGCGTGCTCGACTGTGGCGAATTCTGAAAAGAGAAAGGGATTTTAACGGGCTGCACCCTTCGCGGACACAAAGCCGCATAATGCAGCGCAACATTTGGACAGCCGACCAGTGTAAGGATACGGGGAAGATACCGGGTGAACACACTGCTTTCACGACTTGCCGAACGCGCCGCCAACGAGACCGATCAGACCCGCATCTGGGTGGAACTGGTCGACAGCATTCGCCCGCCGCACGCCAGTCGTCATGAAACGGCCAGTGAAGCCCTGCGCTCGCTGACGCACATCCTTGCGCGTCGCGACGAGTTGAGGCGCCCACTGCGATCAGCTTTCCTGCGCCTGTTCATGGAACGCAAGCAGGTTTCACTCTACGTGTCGTCCGGGCTGCTACCCTCCACGGGCTTCTTCTCCGAAACAGCCCGACGCATCTCGGACAAGTTGCTGCCCGACGTTGTCGACACAGCCTACATGAAGGATGTGCTGTCGGTGGTCTTTCATCGTCACGACGACGAAGTCTGGGTGAATGCGATTGCCGATGAAACCTGGATCGACTTCATCCATGCATTGCTCGCCCCCGAGGGGGATGCGATTCCCGCCAGACCCGGCCACAAGGCGCCGGTGGCGGTCACCGAGATCCTCGAAGCGCTGCGCATGCTGTCGTACCACGTTTCGGCCATCGGGCTCGACCCCGAACTGGTTCGGGTGGACCCGAAGCTCGAGGAGGTGGAGTCTCCGTTTCTCGCCCAGAATGCGGAAATCGTCCGTTACCTCCGCCACTACAAGACGTGGTGGAGCGCGCCGGACACCCCGATTGATGACTCGGATCACCTAACGGTCATGCTCGACCAATGCGCCGAGGTGCTGCTGCGCATCCGCCGTCGGGCCATGCGCCGTGGCACGAGCCTGACCCTGACCTTCAAACTTGAGCGACTGCGACAGCACCTTGAGCGTATCGGCGAGTTGCTCGGACTATTGCGTGACCTCTACGCTTCACGGCTGCTGATGCCCCTGCTGCCGCGGGCGGTCAGATTGTTCAAGCGACTGGTGCACGCCGAATGCCGCAAGAACCGCCTGTCCGATTACTGGGGGAAGAACGTCGAACTCCTTTCCCTGCGCATGACCGAAAGCGCCAGCAAGACCGGTGAGCGCTACATCGCCTCGAATCTGCGCGAGCATTTCGAACTGCTGCGTTCAGCGGCGCTCGGCGGTTTCATCATCGCCCTGATGGCCGCCCTCAAGGTTCTGATCGACCGCCAGGACTTTGCCCCCCTGAACGAACTCCTGGGCTTCTGTCTCAACTATGGCCTCGGTTTCGTACTCATCCATATGCTCGGCGGCACCGTCGCAACGAAACAACCTGCGATGACGGCGAATGCAATTGCTGCATCGATCGGTGAAACCCGGGGCAAGACGCGCAGCCTGGACAACCTCGCCGACCTCATCATCCGGACCATCCGCAGCCAGGGCGCAGCGATTCTGGGCAACGTCGGCATCGCCGTGCCGGTCGCGATAGGACTTTCGCTCGCCATCCTGGAGCTCACAGGCACACAGTTCATCGACACGACCAAGGCCGCTGCCCTCCTTGATGAAGCAGCCCCGCGTGGCAGCACCCTGTTCTTTGCCGCCGTCGCAGGGGTCTGTCTGTTCCTGTCCGGCCTGATCTCGGGCTATTACGACAACCTGTCCGCATACAACCGGGTTCCGCAGCGCCTGCTGCAGTTGCGCTGGCCGCGGCGACTCCTCGGCGAAGCACGCATGGCACGCATATCACGCTATGTGGAGAACAATCTGGGGGCGCTCGCAGGCAACTTCTTCTTCGGATTTCTGCTTGGCGGCGCCACGGCCCTCGGAGTGCTTTTCGGGCTGCCGATGGATATCCGCCATATCGCGTTTTCCTCGGCCTATGCCGGCTACGCCATTGCAGCGTTCGACTTCACCCTTCCAACGCATGTGCTGAGCCTCGCGCTCGGCGGGGTCTTGCTGATTGGCGTGGTCAACCTTGCGGTAAGCTTCACCCTCACGCTGTATGTCGCCATGCGGGCACGGCGCATCACCTTCGCACAGGGCAGGACACTAAGCACTCTGGTGCTGCGGCGCATGCTGTTTCGGCCCAAGGATCTTTTCATCGCACCACGACGGAATGGCGCGGCTCAGCGGACTGACGCAGGACCACAAACGCGCCAGCCCCCTTCGAAAACGACTTCACCTGCCGAAAACAACCGAACGCCGGACGGAGAAAAGACGCCGCCGCCCCAATCGCCGCTTTGAACAGCGGCGCCAACCGGATAGAATGCCGGCCGGCCTCCTTGTAGTTCAATGGATAGAACAGCCGCCTCCTAAGCGGCAAATGTGGGTTCGATTCCCGCCGAGGAGACCAACGCCCATCAGGCTTGATGGCCTCAGTTCAGGCCTTCGATCAGGTTCGCCAAGTATTTGACGGGAATCGCATAGCTGATGCCCGAGGGGCTGCTCAGAATATTTTCCTTCGTCGTCTTCACGAACACCATGTTGACGACGCCGAGCACTTCTCCTGAATCGGGGTCGAACACCGGGCTGCCGCTGTTTCCCGGGTATGCGGTAGCGTCAAGCTGATACACACGAAAGGCACCGCCTGCCAGACGCCTCACCAGGGCAGGGTTCAGATCACGCGCATTGCCCTGTGGAATCCCGATCGGCGTGAGCGCAGAAATGATCCCGCGATGCGTGACAGGCGTCATGCCCAGTGCATTCCCGATTGGAAAGCCAGTAAAGGCGATTGACTGCCCTTCCTGCGCGCCGCCGTTACCCGAAAGCGCCAGAGGTGGGAGCGAATTTCCCGCGTCAAGACGCAGCACCGCAAGATCTCGCTCCGGGTCGACCGCAACCCGGGTAACCCGTCTTACGCCACGCGTCTGCTCGTCTCCGGGCAGAACGACAACGAGCATTTCAAACTGATCCTCCGAAACCACATCGGGGATAACGTGCGCATTGGTTGCAATCAGGCGCCCATTGCCAACCGCAAAACCTGTCCCGAGAAAACGAAAGGGGGGGCTCCGGGTCTGCTGGTAAGTGCCTACGGCGACCACCGACTCCTTGATGTGCGGCACGGTCTCGATCAGCCCTGCAGCAACCGGCAGAGCCAGGATCAGGGCAAAACCACAGACCAGAATGCGTGCGGCACGAGACAGAACGGGCAAAAGCAAACCAATCATGAGTCCTGCTCCTTTTGCGCGGCCAGGCGAAAAGTGGAGATCGCCGAACTGGGCGCAACGACACTGCTGTCGTATGGGTGCTGACGATTGCGCACGAACGCGAGGATGCGCTCGACGTATTTCTGGGTCTCGCGATAAGGAGGTACGCCGCGATAGCGTTCGACCGCCCCCTCTCCCGCATTGTAGCCGGCCGCCACCAGCGCAATGTCGCCTTCGAAGTAGGCAAGCAACCAGCGCAGATACGCCAGCCCCCCCTTGATGTTCTCTTCCGGGTCGAGCGGTTTGCGCACGTTGAAGCGCTCGGCTGTCTCCGGAATGAGCTGCATCACACCCATTGCGTTCTTCGGCGACAATGCCGACGGATTCAGATTCGATTCGGCAAGTGCAATGGCAAGCGCAAAGCGCGGCCGGATGCCGTAGCGCGGCGCATGCTCCACCAGCAAACGGGCAATCCGCTGCCGGTCTCCCGACATCGCTGCAATCAGCTCATCGGCGGGCCACTCGGCGAGCAGCGTGCTTGCCGGCGGATGCAGACAGTCGGGCACGGCGCCAGTGTAGTCACCCGTATAGCGCGTCATTTTTTCTGCATGAGCATTGCCAAGGAAGGCAGCCATCGCAAAAAGGGTACCCGCGTACTCGTCGTTGCGGACTACACCGCGTGCATTGGCGTACATCCAGCCAAGGGCATACATCGCCTCGGGGTCGCCCAGACGCGCTGATTCACAATAGAGCACCGCAGCGTGCTCAGGGTCGCGGCGCACACCTTCCCCATGCTCGTAACTCAATGCCTGCTCGGCGAGATACCGCGCCTGACGGGCGAACGCCGACGCAACCTCGTCCTTCGACGCCGCATGCGAGGGGGAGACACTACATAACAGCAAGCTGGCAGAGAACAGCCCCCACCTGCCCAACCGGCGCCAGACCGATACGCTCGGCATCATGCCTGGCGCGGGGAACATCAAAGCCGCCAAACCCGCGCGCCGGCCGACTTCAGCGCGTCGGGATCGTAGGCCGACTTGACGTCAGTGAACACGCCATCCGGCACCAGTTTCTCCAGAATGCGCTCGACCGGCATCTGCAGATATTCGCTGTGCGACACCGCGGCGACAATGGCCTGCGCCTGCGGGAGATCGTCCCATTCGGTCAGACTGACACCGTATTCATGCAAAGCCTCATCAGACTCGGCAACGGCATCATGCACGTGCACCTTGCAGCCATAGCTCTGCAGCTCACGAATGACATCGATGACCTTGCTGTTGCGCAAATCCGGGCAGTTTTCCTTGAAGGTCAATCCAAGCACGATGACATCCGCCCCCTTGATGCTGGAACCCGCACCAATCATCTCCTTGACGGTCTGCTCAGCAACGAACTTGCCCATCCCGTCATTGATCCTGCGTCCTGCCAGGATCACCTGCGGGTGATAGCCGAGCATGTCCGCCTTGTGGGTCAGATAGTAGGGGTCGACGCCGATACAGTGTCCGCCAACAAGGCCCGGCCTGAACGGAAGGAAGTTCCACTTCGTGCCGGCGGCCTTGAGCACCTCGAGCGTGTCGATCCCGATCTTGTGAAAGATCAGCGACAACTCGTTCATCAATGCAATGTTGAGGTCACGCTGGGTGTTCTCGATGACTTTCGCCGCCTCGGCGACCTTGATCGAACTGGCCGGATAGACGCCAGCCGTGATCACCTCACCGTACACCTTGCTGACCGTTGCGAGCGTCTCCGCCGTATCGCCAGAGACAACCTTCACGATCTTGGTGACCGTGCGTTCCTTGTCACCCGGGTTGATCCGCTCAGGCGAATAACCGACAAAGAAGCCTTCCTTCCACTTCAATCCGGACTCGCGCTCAAGGATCGGAATGCAGACCTCCTCGGTCGCCCCCGGATACACGGTCGATTCGTACACGACGATAGCGCCAGGCTTGAGGTTTCGCCCGACGGTCTGGGACGACTTCACCAAAGGCGTGAAATCCGGCTGATGCGCCTCATCGACGGGCGTCGGCACTGCGACGATAATGAAATCTGCGTCCTTGAGCACGGCAGGGTCAGTGTGGCAGCTCAGCTGAGTTGCCGCGCGCAGATCTTCCGACGAAACCTCACCAGTGGGATCGACAAAATCACGATAGGCAGCAACCTTCTCTTCCGACAGGTCGAAACCCAGCGTGCGAAACTTCTTTCCGAACTCAACGGCCAGGGGCAAACCGACGTAGCCCAGGCCGATAACGGCGATCGTACTCATTGACGTGTGTCCTTGATCAAATCAAAAAATTCAGTGCTGAAGCATCAAGCAAGACAAGCGTCGGGGTCTGTGGGCAGACATTGCGCCTAACATAGCCCCGACTTCCAGGAACATGCTGATCAAAGCGTCTTAACAGGATGTTGATTTAATAGGTTTTCCAGCATCCATGCGGGTTGTGAGGCTGATATAATTACATCTGCATTAAGAAACTGATTATTCTCATGCGCGGCATCGACCATAAACAGAACGCCCTGTTCAGCTACGTCAATATCGAAGACCGCATTGACCGGGATCATCCGTTGCGCCGGATCAAAACGCTGGCCGATATGGTTCTGCGCACGATGTCGCCGCAATTCGATGCGTTGTATGCCGATGGTGGCCGCCCGTCGATTGCACCGGAACGCTTGTTGCGGGCGTCGCTGTTGCAATGTCTGTTTTCGATTCGCTCGGAGCGTGCGCTGGTCGAGCATATCGATTTCAACATGATGTTCCGGTGGTTCGTCGGCATGACGCTGGACGAGCCGGTCTGGGATCACTCGACGTTCAGCGCCAATCGCGAGCGGCTCCTCAAGGAGAGCGTGATGCGCGAGTTCTTCGGTGGCGTGGTGGCGATCGCCGAATGGGCCGAGCTGGTGTCGGACGAGCATTTCAGTGTCGACGGCTCGCTGTTGCGGGCGTGGGCCTCGCACAAGAGCATGATGGCCCGGGACGGCTCCGACGAGCCGCCCGGACCGGATCAGGGACGCAACCCCGAGGTGGACTTTCGCGGCAAGAAGCGCTCGAACAAGACGCACGTCTCGCGCACCGACCCGCAGGCCCTGCTCGCCAGCAAGGGCGGCGGCGTGGCGTACCTGAGCTACACCACGCATGCGTTGGCCGAGAATCGTCACGGTCTGATCGTCGATGTCCACACTACGACCGCCACCGGAACCGCTGAGCGTGAGGCGGCGTTGGTGATGGCCAGGCGCAGCATCAAGCCCGGCAATTCGGCGCACAAGCCGACGCTGGCGGCCGACCGGGGGTACGACACCGCCGAGTTCATCGCCGCGCTCGAGCCGCTGGGCATTGCCCCGCATGTCGCGGCCAAGGTCAAGGGCAGCGCCGTGCCCAATGAGGTGAAGTCGTCCCCCGGTTACGCGGTCAGCCTGCGCCGACGCAAGATGATCGAAGAGGCCTTTGGCTGGGCGAAGGATATCGGCACGCTGCGCCATGCGATGGCGCGTGGGCTGGATCGAATCCGTGCGCATGCGTTGCTCAATTTCTCGGCTTATAACCTGACGAGATTGGGCAATCTGCTGGCGCCGTAATTCGCGGGCGCCCTGGCGCCCTGCGGATGGGAAACGTTGTAGTCGAAAACCATGTCTTTGCGGCGACAGGAGCGCTGCTGATTTGCGGTAGCACAATCGACGGAAAAGTCAGCTTGAATCGGCATGATCACGGGGAAGCGGGCGATTTTCAAAGTCGATTTTTCCCAGGGGACTGGAAACCGAAGGTGAACCCGAGATTTTCAACACCCTGTTAAGCAACTCCGCCGCCTCTGCCTGGATAGGCGAGCCAGCTTCCAGCTTGGGCATCAAAGCCTGCAGCATTTTTTTCGCATCAGCCTTGCGGTCAAGCCTGGCGTAGGTTTTTGCCAGATTCAACCGCAGCGTTGCGATGTCCGGCGCAAGGGATACGGCACGCTCAAGGTTGGCCACCCCCTTCTCGGTCTGCCCAGCGTCAACCTGGATCATCCCGATCGTATCGAGCACCACCGGATTGTCCGGTGCAGCCGCCAGCGCCTGCTCGGCATAAGCCATTGCCTGCCCATCCTTTGCGGCTGCTGCGGTCCATGCAAGATTGTTCAGAACCAGGGCATTGCCGGGAGAAAGTTCGTTCATCGTGCGGAACAACTTCAAGGCATCACCATAACGTTTCTCGCCGAGCGCACGTTCAGCCATATACCCACGCGCAACGAGATCGTTTGGCTCGGCACTCAGCCACTCGCTCATCACCTTGTCTGCTTCGGCCTTGCGGGAGCTTCGCGTCAGCGCAGAATGAAGCTTGTTCACCAACTCACCACTCTTGCCGCGATCCAGGGCCTTGCGGTAGGCAGCGGCAGCCTCTGCCCATTTCCCGTTGCTGCCAAGCACATCACCCTCAAGCGCATATCCGACCGCAACAGTCGACTGCTGCTTCTGAACCGTCTTCGCCGTTTGCAAGGCTGCATCCCGGTCACCACGAGACATCTGAATGGCAAACAGTCGTTGCTGAGCCTCAAGCAAGTCGGGTTTCAGTGCGAGGGCCTTGCGCAGACTCTGCTCCGCCGCACCGTAATCCTTGCTCTGTCGCTGTGCATCCGACAGCAGAACCAAAGGCCCGGGAGACTGCGGGGCGAAGCTGCTCAGTTTGTTCAACGTGGCAATGGCTTGCTGCACCTCTCCCGCTGCCATCTGAGCACGCGCGAGCGCCTCGATCGCACGCGGGTCGGAAGCGTGCGCAGTCGATGCCTGCTGGGCGACCGTCATGGCTTTTGCCGGCTCACGCGCCCTCAGGAAGTGCTGAATCAGGGCAAGTTGAGGCGGCAACAGCCCGGGGCCGGCGGCCGCTGCGCGCTCGAGGCTGGTCAGAACCTCTTTCGGGTCGGATCCGGTTGCACTCTGAATGTCCGCATAAGCTAACAGCGCCTCAACGTTCTCCGGAGTGGCCTTGATAATGCGCTCGAAGCGCCCCTTCGCGACGTCAGGCTTCTTGTCCGCAAGATCCAGGCGCGCCAGATTGATGGCAGCCGCGAGAAAACCGGGTTGAAGCTCAAGTGCTTTGTCGAAGGCGAGACGCGCACCGGCAACGTCGCGTTTCGCAAGAAGGATTCCGCCCTTCAAATTATATGTCTGTGCACTATTCGGCTGTTTTTGCTCCAGTACCTTCTGGGCATCAAGCGCTCGGTCAAATTCACCGCTGCGCATATGCGCAAGAATCAACGCAAGGTCTGCCTGCCCGGAGCTCTCATCAAGCGCAGAAGCAGCCTCAAGGTCGGCGTATGCGCGTGCCACGTCGCCACCAGCCAAGCGGGCAACCCCAAGCCGGGCCCGTGCGCGAGCGTCGTCAGGGGACCCCTGTGCCGATTTAGCAAGGAACACCTCAGCCTTCTCGTAGTCCCCGTTGGCAAGATAGATCTGTCCGACAAGACCAGCCAGAGCAGCATCCAGACTCGGCGAGGCCAGCAGGGGTTGAATGATCTCGAGCGCACGAGATGCTTCGCCCGTTGCAAGGTGGGATGCTGCAAGCAACCTGCGAGCGAGAGCTTGCCTTGGCGCTCGGGCAACTACCATGGATAGATGCGGTCTTGCCTGTGTATGTTCGTTCATGCGAACCAGCACCGAACCTGCCAACAACCTTGCCGGCAGGAACTCCGGTGCGTTCTTCACGACTTCCAGAATTTCATCACGCGCCTCAGGCAGGCGACCGTTGCGAAAGTCGAGAAACGCCTGCACGTATCTCGTAGAAGGATGCTTGGGGGCAATCTTCTTCATCGCCTCCAGCTGCGTTGCCGCCCCTTCGAAATCGTTCTGCCTGAGCATGAGCGACACCAAGGCGAAATTCTGGCTGACCGAATCCGGTTCCGCCTTGACTGCCGCCTTGAGCGCGGTTACTGCCGCCGCCTCATTGCCTTGCGCCATCATTACGTCGGCGAGCAAAACGTGTGCCTCAGCCAGGTCCGCCCTGCGTGCAATCACCGACTCAGCCTCAGCGAGTGCGCCGGGCGCATCGCCGGAGAAGAGCTTGGCACGCCCAAGACCGACGCGGGCAAGATCGTCTTCGGAATTCAACTCAAGCGCGCTCTCAAACGCCTTGCGAGCCTTCGGCACATCGGCTTTTACCAGGTGTGCCTCCCCCAGAACGCCAAGCAATTGGGCCTGCGCATTCGTGTCCGTCAACGTCGTAGAGCCGAAGTCTTTTAGTACTCGATCAACCTCGGCAGAGCTCAACAGCGCGCGAGCGAGCAAAGGCGTAACCGTATCGGCCGGATAACCGTACTGCAGCGCACGCTCAAACTCTTTCACTGCGCCCAGCATGTCCCCTTGTTCAAGATTGATCTTACCCAGTAGGTAGCGCCCCTCGGCCAGACTTCCGTCTTCCTGCAGCGCGTTCTTGAGCTGAATGACTGCAGCATTCAAGTCATCCTTCGCCATATAGCTCTTTGCCGACTCAAGCATCGCCTCTGGACTATCGGCACACCCCGCCAGCAACACGGCAGAAACGAGCATGGTGACGGCACGGCGGGCATGTTTAGGCCACTTGGAATGACTCCGGTTAATACGCGTCTTCGACAAGATCAATTCTCCTTCTTCAATCCGAAACGATTCATGAGATCGTAAAGCGAGGGGCGGCTGACGCCGAGCACTTCAGCAGCTTTTGCGATGTTGCCGTTGGTTCGGGCGATGACGCGCACGACCGCCCGGCGCTCTGCCTCGTCCCTGACCTGCCTGAGGTTGAGCATCTCAAGATCCTCATCTGCACTCTCCAGACCAAGGTCCTCTGCCGTGATCCGGTTGCCGTCAGCCATGATCACCGCGCGTTTCAGGCAATTCTCAAGCTCCCGCACATTGCCAGGCCATGCATGAGCCTCAAGAGCGGGAATCGCATCCTCTGCCAGATGCATGCTTCCACGGCCGTTCTCGGAGGCGAAGCGCTGAACGAAAGCATGCGCAAGCAGAATCGCATCCCCTTCGCGCTCACGCAGCGGCGGGATATCCACCACGATCTCGGCAAGTCGGTAATAGAGGTCCTCGCGAAACAGCCCGGCCTCGATCTGAGCCTTCAGGTCGCGATGGGTCGCACAGACGACACGCACATCGACCGGGATCTCCTGGCGCCCACCGATGCGTTCGATGACCCGTTCCTGCAAAAACCGCAGGAGTTTCGCCTGCAGTGGCATTGGCAAATCGCCAATTTCGTCAAGAAAGAGCGTGCCTTTATGAGCGGTTTCAATCTTCCCCGGCGTCTGCTTAGCCGCGCCGGTAAAGGCTCCTTTCTCGTAGCCAAAGAGTTCGCTTTCGAGCAGGTTCTCTGGAATCGCAGCGCAGTTGATCGCTACAAAACGCTCCTTGGCGCGAGGCGACATCGTATGCAGGCCGCGGGCAAGCACTTCCTTGCCGGTACCGCTTTCTCCGAGCAGCGCCACTGTTACAGCAGCAGAGGCAACCTTCTCGATCATCCTGCAGACCTTCAGCATCCCTGGATCGCGCGTCAGCAGCCCGGAGAGCGGCCCCGTCTGACTCTCGCGAAGTCGGAAATTCTCTGCCTGAAGGTCATGAAGCCGAAACGCACGCTCAATGGTCAACGCGAGCAACTCGGGCTCGAAGGGCTTGCCGAAGAAATCGTACGCCCCCATGCCCACCGCACGCACCGCGTTTTCACGGTCGTGCTGCCCTGTGAGCACAATGACCTTGGTGTCGGGCGCCAGCGCCAGCATTTCGGCAAGGAGCGCAAAACCTTCGGACACATCATCGGGAGCGGGAGGCAGACCAAGGTCCATGGTCACAACGGCGGGTTCATGGCGACGCAATTGCGCAATCGCGCTCTCCCGATCGTTGGCCACAACCGTCTCGAAACCGTCGAACGCCCAGCGCATCTGCTTCTGCAGGGCCGGGTCGTCTTCAACGATCAGTAAGGTTCGCTGCTTCTCAGCCATGCTGACTGACCACTCCCTGATCTTCAGTGGAACTGCCCCGGATCATCCGCGGCAAGACTATGGTGACGCAGGTGCCGACCCCCTCCTCGCTTTCGAAATGGACGTCCCCACCCAACTCCCTGATGTACTGCCGGGTCTCATACACACCGATACCCATACCGCTCGTCTTGGTGGTTTCGAAAGGCCGGGCAAGGCGGTCACGAAGAAAAGCCTCCGACATGCCGCGCCCGGAATCCTGCACGACGATCCTGATTCTATCGTCATCACCCTCATCCAAACGGACTATTACCTTACCATCCTCCGGAGTCGCCTCAAGTGCATTTTGCACGATATGCCCAATCACTCTCTCAAGTCGCTCGGGGTGCGCGCCAACCGACCAATCGCCACCCGGTGGGAGCAAGAGTTCGACGTGGGGCAACTGTGCCCGCCGCCGCCGACAAATCGCCTCCAGCGTTGAAGTGACGTTAACGGTTCGCGTCGGGTCGATTGAGCGCTTCTCCTGCAATTGCGCCATCAGCCCTCGCATGCGCGCTTCAACATGCGCCACAGTCTCCAGCATGTCATCCTGAAACTCGGGATTGTGACGGTGGCGCTCAGCGTTCTTCAGCATCAACGAGAGCTGGGCAACGAGGTTCTTCAGGTCGTGAACCACGAAGGCCGACATGCGATTGAACGACTCGAACTTCCGCGCTTCGAGCAAAGCCTCCGCTGACTGCATCCGCGCCAGATAACTCGCGGCCTGACGCTGTGCGGTCTTGAGCAGGTCCAGCACCTCCCAATCGACATCGAAACGCGCTCGGGGTGCGCTCAGAACGAGGAATCCCGCCAGATTCCCGCCACTCTTAAGCGGAATCAGCAACCAGGCGTCAGGAAACAGCGCAAGCCACTCCGGCAGCACAAGCCCCTTGTACACGGCCGGACTGGAGCGATACTCTTCAAGATTGATCACCCACTCGCGCTCATCAAGGAACCGCAGGAATGGAGATTCTGGCGGTTCGGAAACATCCACCTGAGGCTGATTCAACCTGGAGTGGACCGAAATCCGCCCATCCGCCCCCCTCAGCCACAGACTTCCCCCTGGACTCTCCACCAGATCCGACAAGGCCTTGATCACTGACTCACCGAGATCGAGCTTCCCATCGGCCGACGACAGAGCCTGGGTAAACCTGAGCCACTCATTGCGATAGTCATAACGATAAGGAAACAGGTGCTTGTTGATCAGCACCCGCATTCGTGCACGCTGGGCGCCCGAGAAGAAGAAAATGGCCAGCAACAGCAGTGCGGCAAACAACAGGGCAGCCTGAAGCGCACGTCCCCAGTCGCCACCGAAGTAACGGACGTAGTACCCCGCGCCTGCGACTGCCAGCAAGTACAGTCCGGCGACAGCCAACGCGGTCGAATGGAACACGGCCTCTCTCGACATCGCCATTCTCAGCGACCACGAGGACGTCCTCGCGCCCGACAGCGCGATCAAGGGCACCACCAGGGCGTGAGCCACGCCACGCACGGCCCAGACATCGGGATCGAGCCGGCCGAAAAGGAAGCCTTCCGCAAACAGGTAGAGCTCGAACATGTAACTGGCACTGAGGCCAAGGCAAAGCGGCTTGAGCCCCCAGCGCGACTCGCGGGGCATGCCTCGGTAAAGCTGTTCAACGAGCACCAATCCAAACACGGCAGCGGCAAGCGCAGCTGAGATCGTGAAGCGCAAGCCCGCGTCGGGAGGGAGCAGCTCGAACCCAGACAGAAGTACGCTGAGGAACTGAGCACCAACAATCAGTGAAGCGCCCCCGACGGGCCATCGCACGCTTGTGGGAATGAGTGGTTTCAGCAGAATCAGCAGAAACGCGAACCAGCAAGCTGAACGAAAGACGTCAAGAACGAGCGCGAGCTGAAACAGCCAGACAGCCTGATTGCTTGCAAATGCAGTCGAAACGAGCGCCCACACAAACGATACCACTACCGCAACGAGCAGGAAGCCCCCCTTGGGAGCTCCGCGCCAGGCTGCGTAGAGGTACACGCCAAACACGAAATAAACGAGGGCCGTCAGGCCATAGCCCCACACCGCGAAATCAGCCAATACTCACTCCCTGCGCAGCCACCCCGACAGTCCCCTTGGGCCAAAGCGGGGGCCGCTCAGAAAGACATGCGAACCCTCAGTGTGCGCCTTCCCCGGTCAGCACGACCCGAACCGTTTCGAAGAGAACCAGCGTATCGAGCACCAGCGTATGATTCTTGACGTAGTACAGATCGTACTGCAGCTTCTGGATTGCATCGTCAACCGATGAGCCGTACTGATACCGCACCTGAGCCCAGCCTGTGACCCCTGGCTTCACGCAGTGACGAACGCCATAGAAGGGAATCTCTCTGGCGAGCTGATCGACGAAATAGGGCCGCTCGGGCCTCGGGCCAACCAGACTCATCTCCCCTACCAGCACGTTCAGCAGTTGCGGCAATTCGTCAATGCGCAGCTTTCTAATAACGCTTCCCACGCGCGTTGCGCGATCGTCGTTCGACGCCGCCCATCTGGGCTTGCCGTCCTTCTCTGCATCGGTACGCATGCTGCGGAATTTGGTCACCTTGAAGGTCTTGCCCCCCAGACCAACACGCTCCTGCCGATAGAAAATCGGGCCGCCATCTTCAAACAGAATCAGCAACGCCGTGATCAGCATGATAGGCGCCGCCAGCAACAGCAGCACCGTTGCGGCAAAAAGGTCGAAGCAACGCTTGATCAGGGCTCGCCCAAGACTCTGCCTGAATCCGTCACCGTAGATCAGCCAGCTGGCACGCAGGGAATCCACCCTCACCTGCCCTTGCACGCGTTCGAAGAAGGAAGACAGGTCAAACACCCGCACACCATCGAGCTTGCAATCGAGAAGCTCACGCAATGGCAGCACACCGCCCCTGCGCTCACGCACGGCAACGATCACCTCATTGACTCGAAGCCTGCGCACGACTTCAACCAGCCCTGAGCCTGACAGCACTTTCCGGGGATCAACCTCGACCGGATCGTCACCGCCGCCTGAATAGAACCCGACAATTTCCATGCCTCCCTGGGCGGGACAGGCAAGCGCGCGCTGCACTGCGAGGGCGTCGGGACCCGTCCCGAGAATCAAGACTCGCGGGGCGAACAGCGAGGAGGCCTGACGGCGATTGACCAGGGCCCTCATCGACAGCACAACCCCCAGCATGAGCAGAACCGATGCCTGCATCGCGCCAGAGTTGAACCCCGACCACGGGAGCCAGCGAAAAACGCCGTAAGCGACAGGGAGACTGACCAGCACCGACAGCAAGACCCTCGCAATGGCGGCACGATGCGAATACTGTGCCGCGGGTCGATACAAACCCATTGCCGAATTCAACGCAACCATCAAAAATGCGAAACTCAGGGCGGAAGGAATCACGACCTCCCACTCGACGGTCTCTGCGTGCGCCTGGAAGGTCACTGCGAGCACGACTGCAACAAACAGCAGCAGGGCATCAAGCAGGATCTGTTGCAGCGTATGTGACGGGAAATAGTGGCTGAATACCTTCAGCATGATTTTTCCTTCAAACCAGTCATTGAATGCTCTTGCGCCAAGGATGCACATCACATGCAACCGTGCGTATCCCTGTGGATACGATAGCGGATCACTCCAGACACGCCCGTTAAACCGGTCACGAACCGCAGCTGTGGCGCCTTCTCGAGCAGCGAAAAAGCCATAATCAACTGTTTTATATTGATTTTTATACTTGGTTATTTTTCGCCGTCAGGATATTAGCACAGGCGTATTGCATTCCCGCTGTGCAGCAAAAAATGGCAGCAGTCAGGCTGCAGGCGCCCTCTGCCGGGCTGCACATAGGATATGCTTGAGCCACCGAACGACGATTCAGACCCCTTTCCGCTCACTTCCAGGAGAAATCAATGGCTAACGAAGTTCGTGACTTTTCGGAGATGTATGGTTACAGCTACGAGGACCTCAAGGAGGGCATGACCGCCGCCGTCTCCCGAACCGTAACCGACGCAGATATCCTCATGTTTGCAGGCGTATCAGGCGATACCAATCCGGTGCACCTTGACGCAGAGTTTGCGGCCAGCACCATGTTCGGCGGCCGGATTGCGCACGGGATGCTGTCTGCAGCCTTCATTTCGACGGTTTTCGGCACGCGTCTGCCGGGACCGGGCTGCATCTATCTGTCCCAGACCCTGAAGTTCAAGGCGCCCGTCAAGGTTGGCGATACCGTGGTCGCACGGGTGACGCTCACCGCGCTCAAGCCGGAAAAGCGACGCGCCGTTTTCAGCACGGTGTGCACAGTAGGGAGCACCGAGGTGCTGGCAGGCGAGGCCGAGATCTTTCTGCCGCCGCGCGGCTGATCAGCGACGCGTAAACGGAAATCACAACCGGAACGCATGACCGGTTGTGATTAAGGTGCTTGTTGCCTTGCACGGCACACACTGCCATTTCGCGCGAACTGTTAATTCGCGCTTTGGCGGAACCCCTCGCTAATCGGCGCGCTTGCTTGCGAGTCAGTCCTCGACGCTGGCGACGACAATCCCGATGGCCGAATCTGCATCCTGCGAGAGCGCAAGACAATGCTCACCGCCGCCGACGAGATAGAGATTGAAGCCATCCGCCTCAAATGCGGGAGACAAACGGGCCGGGATATCGTCTTCGGAACAGGCGACGAAACGCAGACCGGGCCACTCCTTGCGCAGTACGCTCACACAGGCATCACCGAGCCCCTCATGGGCGACGAGCGCGGCAGCCTTGGCCAGAATGGCTTCGGTAATCATGCGTCAAGCTCCGCGCCTGGCATGTAGCGCTGCAAACTGGAAGGCGCTCTGCCAAGCAGCTTGGCAAGCCATGGCGGCGGACTCTGCAGCGTCCCCTGCAACTGCGCAAGCACCTCGCGCGCAGCACCACCGACCGGATACTTCACTGGATGAATCCCCGCACGGACGACTTTCGCTGCCGCCGGGCCGCCGATCGACTGCATGTACGCAAGATGACAGTCCCCGATCAGTTCGGCGCGCGCGACGTTGCGGTCTTCGGCATCATCGGTCACCCGCGTTGAGCGAACCTCGGACAGGAAAATCCCGGTCTCGGACACCAGATAGATCAGGAAGCGGCTGCAGGAGCCGAAGTGCCCGTCGAGCATCTCCCCTGAATTCGAAGCCACCGCGACCCGTAACAGGCCTTCGCCAGCAGGCGCATCGGCATCGGGTACGGGCGCGCCATCGTCAATCCCCTCTCCCCACAGGTAGCGCACGGCAGACTTGAGCGCACTTGCGTCAACGCCAGGGTCGACGATCTCGTCCCCCTGCAGCATGGCCTTGATATCGGCCACGGTCATACGGGCAAGCTTGGCTTCGGTCACTGGGGTACCGAGCCGGTCACCAAGGGAACGCACAAACGCGGATACCTTGACGTCGGGTAAAGCACGCGCGGCAAGCGCGATGCGCAGCGCTGCCTCACGCGTCACAGGGCTGGCTGTGGAACTGGCGGCATTCATGACTGACCTCCCGGGCAGGAAAAACAGACGGGGTGTGCCGTGAGGACACACCCCGGATTCAGGATCAGGCCGCGAGCGGCACGATACAGGTGTCGGTGCCGGGGCAGACCGCGACGCACTGCGGCTCGTCGAACTCGCCCTCACACTCGGTACAGGTATCCGGATTGATCTTGAAGATGCCGCCCTTGTCGGTAATCGACTTGGTCGGGCAAACCGGCTTGCAGTCACCACACGAGGTGCATTCAGCCTGAACGATCTTGAGTGCCATGATGAACTCCTTTCTGTGCGGAAACGCCCTTATTCGGGCGCGTCCACTCGCTTTGCACGCACGGAAACCGGCAGTCGGGCCGGTGCTTCCTGTGGCTGGATGTAATAGGTGCCACCGCTGGCAAGCTTGAGCTCTCCACCCCACTTTTCCGGGGTGTCGAATTCGATCGAGGAGATGTTGTCCTCTAGGTCGCGCTTGGGCAGATAGAACACCAGACCACCTGCGTCGTTCTTGCGAATCATGATATTGGCCACAACGGACCTCCTTGTAGGCTCGGGCCCGAGACCCGACACCGGATCGGCCTGAGCCCTCTCCGGCAACAACCACATCCGGCCGGGCAGGACGGGAGATCGCCCCCGTCCTGCGCCGCGCCGGACGACCTCGCGATCAGCGGATCAGGTCGTAGTTGTAGTCGGTGGTCCCCATGCCGCGGGTCTCGTCATCAAGCCGCTCCAGCACTGCATTGACCAGGGTGGTGAGGATGTACATCGCGCCCTCGTAACCCAGGGTGGTCATCCTGTGCAGGTGGTGACGATCGAAGATCGGGAAGCCGAGACGGATCAGCGGCACCTCGAACTCCTTGCCCTTATGCACCGTATCGCGCTGGATGTACTTCCCGTACGAGTTGCCGATCAGGAAATCGGGCTTGTCGGTGAAGCACAGGCTGCGCAGATGCCACAGGTCAGCGCCGGCGTGGACCTTGCAGTTGGCGCCCA
The DNA here is from genome assembly GCF_003111665.1 of Parazoarcus communis. Lineage (NCBI taxonomy): Bacteria > Pseudomonadati > Pseudomonadota > Betaproteobacteria > Rhodocyclales > Zoogloeaceae > Parazoarcus > Parazoarcus communis. Next base: position 254,101 of record NZ_CP022188.1, read on the forward strand.
CCGGCGACTCGGCCAGCATCTTGTCGACCGCCTTGGCCCAACGCTTGTTGGCGTTGTTGCACACGATGTGGGTCGGCTCGGCACCGAGCTCGAGCAGGAACTTGACCATGCCCATGACGAAGTCCGGATCGCCGTAGAGCGCGAACTTCTTGCCGTGCAGCCAGGTGTGGCTGTCCTGCATCATGTCCATCAGGCGGCCACGCTCGAGCGCCAGCGACTCCGGGATCTCCTTGCCGGTGATCTCGGACACCTTCATCAGGAACTCGTCGGTCCATTCCATGCCCATCGGAATGTTGAGCTTGGGAATGTCGTGGTTCCAGGTGTTCTCGACGAACTTCTTCGTCTTCTCGAGCTGCCAGGGCTGCAGCAGGATGGTGTTGTGCGCGTTCGGCGCGTCCTTCACCTCATCCATGGTCGTGCCGCCCGAGTACATGCGGAACTCACCATCGGACGGGGTATCGAGCACTTCCGTGGGGTCGGACAGCAGGGTCGCATCGACCCCCATCTCGCCCATCATGCGCTTGATCACGCGATAGTTGCCGAGGTAGGTCTCGAAGCCGGGAACGAAGTTGAGCTTGCCGTTGCTGCCGGCAACCTTGCCTTCCATGCTGTTGAGCGTGAAGTAACGTGCAATGCCCTCGAACATGTTGTCCCAGCCGGTGGTGTGGCTGCCGACGAAGGACGGGGTGTGCGCGAAAGGCACCGGGAAGTCCTGCTCGATGTGACCGGCCTTCTTGGTGTTGTTGATGAAGGCGTTGAGGTCGTCACCGATCACCTCGGCCATGCAGGTGGTCGACACGGCAATCATGTCGGGCTTGTACAGTGCCTTGGCGTTCTCCAGGCCGTCGAACATGTTCTTCTGCCCGCCGAACACGGCGGCATCTTCCGTCATCGAGTCGGACACGCAGGAGATCGGCTCCTTGAAGTGACGGTTAAAGTAGGTGCGGAAGTAGGCCACGCAACCTTGCGATCCATGAACGTAGGGCAGGGTCTTGTGGAAGCCGAGCGAGCACAGCACGGCGCCGAGCGGCTGGCAGGCCTTGGCCGGGTTGATGGTCAGCGCTTCGCGCTTGAAGTTGAGGTCCTGGTATTCCTGGGTGGTGGTCCACTGGAACACTTCCTCAACCTTGTCCGCCGGATGGCGTTCTTCGAACAGATCCTGTTTGTTCTTCAGCGACGCCTTGTAGTCGTCGTCACGGAACAGGGGGTAGCAGGGCTTGATATCGTCAACGGTCTGCATTTCTGGCTCCTTGCCTGCGCCGCCAATCTGCGGACGCCAGGCACAAGGTTTTGGGTTGCGCAGGCCTGAGCCCGCGCATCAACACTGTGTGCACCGGGAGAAGCATCGGGACCCGATTCATCCTTTCCCCGCAGGGCGGAGAAAGGAATCACAGGCGGATCGCGACGTCGTACCCGGCTGACTCGCGTGCTTTACGCAGCGGCCTTCGCTTCTTCGGCGGGCTTGACGGCCTTCCACGGCGGGGTTTGCTTGCCCCAGCACGGGTTGTTCAGCGTCATGTCCATGTCACGGGCGAAGATGGCAAAGCCGTCAAAGCCGTGATACGGGCCGGAGTAGTCCCAGCTGTGCATCTGGCGGAAGGGAATGCCCATCTTCTGATAGATGTACTTTTCCTTGATGCCGGAGCCAACCAGGTCGGGCTTGATGCGCTTGACGAACTCTTCCAGCTCGAAGCCGGTGACGTCGTCGTACAGCAGCGTGGCGTTGCCCATTTCCTGAATCGTGCGATCGTAGTCGTCGTTGTGGCCGAACTCGTAGCCGGTGCCGACCACTTCCATGCCCAGATCTTCGTATGCGCCGATGACGTGACGCGGACGCAGACCGCCGATGTAGAGCATGACGCGCTTGCCCTGCAGACGCGGCTTGTACTTGGCGATGACGGCTTCCATCATCGGCTTGTACTTGGCGATCACGCGCTCGGCGCCTTCCTTGATCGAGTCGTCGAAGAAGGCGGCGATGCGACGCAGCGACTCTTCAATCTTGGTCGGGCCAAAGAAGTTGTACTCCATCCATGGAATCCCGTACTTCTCTTCCATGTGACGGCTGATGTAGTTCATCGAGCGGTAGCAGTGCAGCAGGTTCAGCTTCGCCTTCGGGGTGTTCTCCATTTCAGCGATGGTGCCGTCACCTGACCACTGTGCGATCACGCGCAGGCCCATCTCCTCGAGGAAGATGCGCGATGCCCAGGCGTCGCCGCCGATGTTGTAATCGCCGATGATGGTGACGTCGTACGGGGTCGATTCGAAGTGCTGACCGTCGCGGTTCGACAACACCCAGTCACGCACCGCGTCGTTGGCGATGTGGTGACCGAGCGATTGCGACACGCCGCGGAAGCCTTCGCAGCGCACCGGCACCACGACCTTGTTGATTTCCTTCGCGGCCTTCTTGGAGACGGCTTCGATGTCGTCACCGATGAGGCCGATCGGGCACTCCGACTGCACGGTGATGCCCTTGTGCAGCGGGAACAGGCTTTCGATCTCGTTCATGATCTTGGCGAGCTTCTTGTCGCCGCCGAAAACGATGTCCTTCTCCTGGAAGTCGGAGGTGAAGTTCATCTCGGCAAAGGTATTCACGCCCGTGGTGCCGACGTAATAGTTACGGCGACCGGCGCGCGAGTACTGACCGCAACCGACGGGGCCGTGGGAGATGTGGATCATGTCCTTGACCGGACCCCACACCACACCACGCGAACCGGCATAGGCACAGCCACGGATGGTCATCACGCCGGGCAGCGACTTGCGGTTGGAGGTAATGCACTTCTTGGACTGCTCGACCGACTGGTCGTTGATCGCGAGGTGCTTTGCGCGATCCTTCTTGGCCTTCTCGGGATAGACCTCGAGCACTTCCTGGATCAGGCTCTCGGTTTCTTCACGGGTGAGCGTAGACATCTTGCTTCTCCTGTTCACGACGACACCAATCTGTGCACGGCGTGGGTAGGTTTGCTCGACACCCGGCGACACGACATCGTCGCGCCGCCAAGCGGTTAGGCAGGCAGTCGCCTGCCGGACAACGGTCAGGCAGCAGCAGCGGCAGCGGCGTCAGCAGCCAGTTCAGCGGCGGTCTTGCCGATGATGGCGGTGTTTTCCACTTCCATGATGCCGAACTCCATCAGCAGTTCTTCAAGCTCGTCCATCGTGATCGGGGTCGGGATCACGAACTTGGTGTTATCGACGATCTTGCGGGCCAGCGCACGGTACTCATCTGCCTGCTTGTGCGTCGGGTCGTACTCGATCACGGTCATGCGGCGGATTTCAGCGTGCTGCACGGCGTTGTCGCGGGGTACGAAGTGGATCATCTGGGTGCCGAGCTTCTCAGCCAGCGCCATGATCAGTTCGTCTTCACGGTCGGTGTTGCGGCTGTTGCAGATCAGACCAGCCAGGCGCACACCACCCGAGTTGGCATACTTCACGATGCCCTTGGCGATGTTGTTGGCGGCGTACATGGCCATCATTTCGCCGGAACAGACGATGTAGATTTCCTGCGCCTTGTTCTCGCGAATCGGCATGGCGAAGCCACCGCAGACCACGTCACCCAGCACGTCGTAGAAAACGAAGTCGAGATCTTCGTCGTATGCGCCTTCCTCTTCGAGGAAGTTGATGGCGGTGATCACGCCACGGCCGGCACAACCGACGCCGGGCTCAGGACCACCGGACTCGACGCACTTGACGTCGCCGAAACCAACGGACAAAACGTCCTCGAGTTCGAGGTCTTCCACGCTGCCGGCTTCAGCGGCGAGTTCCATCACCGAGTTCTGTGCCTTCGAGTGCAGGATCAGGCGGGTCGAGTCGGCCTTGGGATCGCAGCCGACGATCATCACCTTCTTGCCGGCTTCGGCAAGTGCGGCGACGAGGTTTTGTGTGGTGGTGGATTTGCCGATACCACCCTTACCGTAGATGGCGGCTTGACGAAGTTTTGCCATGGTGCGTTACTCCTTGTCGGAACTGAACTCGTGAATCGATCGTGTTGCGTTGAACCACGAGCACTCTTTTGCAATCAGCGTGCCAGCTTGATAAAGAACGCTTAATACACTGTTTTATTGAGGATTTTTCAAGATTGTCGCGTAGCACCCCGCCCCCACCTTCCGACAAAGACCCTACAATTTGTAGGGGCGACAACATTCACGTCGCAATTCCTGCAAGCCTTGCACGCCTGAGTGTCCCGCCCGCGGCAAGACGTTCGCTGAACCGCTGCAACCTGCCGACGGAGGCCCTTGGCAGCTTCGCCTTCCAGCTCGCCCCGTGCGCGCTCAGCCTCGATGGCGTCCTGCCCTTGCACCAGCCCCTGTTCGACCGCCTCGACATGCTCGATTCCGCACCGGAACGCGCCTGCGTGTTCCGAACCTATATGAACGCGCATTTCATGCTCGACGATGCACCCGCCCTTGGACTGTCGGAAAATGTGCGCCTCGATCGCAGCAGGATGGACTACCTGCGTCTGCTCAGAGGCTGGCTGTTCGATTCGGAAAGCCGGGAGGGGGCGATCCTCAAGGCCTGGGTGGAGTCTCGCTTCGGCCTCCTCACCCGCTACCATCGCGGAGCGCTGGGCGCCGAGGACAGCGCTGCGCGCAGCGGCTTCGATCAGGAGGTCGCCGCCGGTCTGTATTCCACCGCCGGCCTGGAAGCACAGGTGGACCTGCTCTATGGATGGACGCAGTACGAACTTGCACGGCGCTTTCACGGGCGTACCCACCTGCAGCTCTACCGCGGCTATTCCGGCCCGAAGGCGCTGCGGGAGTTGCATGCGCTCGATGACGGCAGGCGCGTGGTCGAACTGAACAACCTCAGCTCCTTCTCCGCCAGCGCCGAGCGCGCTGACGAGTTCGGCGATCGCGTCTTTTCGTGCGCCACCCCCATGCCCAAGATCCTCGCCTTCAGCGGACTCATGCCGGGACTGCTGCAGGGCGAGAATGAATACCTGGTCATCGGCGGTGTCGCCGCGATCACGATCGAATACTGAAGTCCGCAGCCTTGTCGGAAGTCGGACATTGGCATGTCGGGCGCACGACAGCATCGGGCGCGCCCGCGCCTCCATCGCCGCCCGGAACCGCAGCAGTGCGAGGGCGGCTCCTCTGGACTCCGGTGGCATCGATCTTGCTGATCGAAGCAGGAAATCGCGAAGTACGCGCCCTGCAACCACAAGGAAGCCCCATGACGACCGTCTTCGACCAGATCCGCACCGGCCTCGCTGCCGGTGGAGTGGTTCCATTCATCGGCGCCGACGCCCTTGCCGATGTCACCCACGGCAAAACCGGTGCCAAGATTCCGGCCACCAGCGACGAACTGATTCTCGCGCTGAACAACGGCCAGCCCATGGCGCCGCGGCTGATGTACGAGTTTCCACGTGCAGCAATGAACATCGAGCTCAAGCGTGGACGCAATGCAGTCAATCGCGCACTCGAAACCATTTATGCAGATACCGGATGGTCTCGCGCTGGCCTGCACGATTGGCTCAACGGGCTGAATCTGCCCTATATCATCGACCTCAATCGTGACACGGGCCTCCAGCAGGCGTGGGCAAGCCGCCCGCATACGCTGATCGTTGGCATCGCCCGCATCGCCGGCGGGCTGCGCTACAAACTCTTCAGCTACGATGGCACAGCCTACACCGCAGCACAGGACGAAAGCGCCATCGACCCAGCCGCCCCCATCCTGTTCAAACCCTGTGGCACGCCGTGGCCTGAGCCGAACTGGATTGCATCGGACGCCGACTTCGTCGATTACATCACCGAGCTCATGGGCGGCTTTGCCATCCCGCCCTATCTGAAGGAACGGCGCAAGGGGCTGCGCTACCTGGTGCTCGGAGCACGCCTGAACCGCGACACCATCCGCATGCTGCTGGCCGATTTCATCTACAGCGCCGGCGAGCCCGCAGGCTGGGCGCTGATTCCCGGTGCGAACGACAAGGAAAAGCGTTTCTGTGCCCGGCTGGGTCTGGAAGTGGTCGATGCCGACTGGCGCGAGCTGGCCGACATGCCCCTGACCGAGGCCGCGTGACAATGCGCGAATGGGACGAGGCCAGACACGCGCTCGGCAATGCCGGGATGGATGCAACACATCGTGCCTTCGTCGGCCTCGTTACCCGGCTGGCAAGCGCAGACGATGCCAGCTTTCCGGCACTGTTCAACGAACTGCTTGATCACAGCCGCGAGCATTTCGCTGCCGAGGATGCGCTGATGCGGTCCAGCCGTTTTGCGGCTACCGGAGAACACATTGGCGAGCACCAACGGGTGCTTGCCGAACTGCGCGCGTTCAACCGCAGTGTGAAGGGGGGCCGGCTCATGGTCGCCAGAGCCTACGTTCGGGAGAGCCTGCCCGAATGGTTCGACCTGCATCTGTCGACAATGGACGCAGCGCTCGCCGCCCATCTGCGCAAGCAACACGCTGCCGCCTGAAACCGCATGCGCCAGAAGTCCGGCTTCGTGCCGGACCTCAAATCACCGGATGTGATACGCCGGCGACAGTTCGATGAGGGCAGTCGCATCGCGCACGCAGGCCTCGCGCACGCTCGGCCTGAGTGCGCGCAGCCATTCCGGCGGCAAAGCACGCTCACCACACAGCGCGCCCATCACCGTGCCGGCAATCGCACCCGTCGTATCGGCATCGCCGCCACGATTCACGATATCGACCAGCACGGGCTTGAAACCGTCCTGGGTGGCCACCGCCTGGCATACCGCCCGCATCGTATCGACGATGTAGCCACTGGGGTTGTCACAACGCCGGCCGCGGTAGTCGAAGTCGGCATGTGCCGACACCAGCCGGTCTGCACATGCAACGACCTCATCGGTACCCGAGCCTGCGAGCGCCGCCTGAACCATCTGGATCACGCTCAGCGTTGCCGCATCAGTCAGAGGATTGTTGTGGGTGACGCGTGCCTGCACCAGGGCCGCCCGGGACACGAGTTCGGGCGCCGCACCATGCGTTGCCAGCGCAACCGGCAGGCAACGCATGGTCGCCCCATTGCCGGCGTCCGAGGAAAGCGGCGCCTCCGTGCTGCCGCTCAGGCGCCAGCGCACGATGCCTCGGCGCACCGTGTTGCCGATATCGACCGGCTTGCTGCGCATCCAGCCATCGAACGCCCGGGCGCAGGCGTCAGCATCGGGCATGCCTTGCGTCTCGATCCACGCGCTGGCCAGGGCAAGCGTCATCGTGGTGTCGTCGGTAACATCGCCAGCCGCAAGACGCAGCCAGCCGCCTCCGCAGATCCTGTCATGCACCCCGTACTGCGCGCCAATTTCGCGTGGGGTCATGAACTCCACGGTCGCACCGAGCGCATCACCGATCGCAAGGCCCAGCATCGCGCCGCACGCCCGGTCGCGCAGAACATTGCGCGCCTCGTCATGAACAGGAACCTGCACATTCGTCGTCACGCGGCGCGCGGCAGCCTGCGCAGTCACACCTCGGGCCCGAAGCAGTTGGCATAGTCGGCACACGCCTCGCACGACGGTGACGCGCAGACGTAGATGCCTTCACGCTGGCACAGCTCGCGGTAGAGAAATTTCTTCCACTTCATGTCGCGATTATTGGCCTCGGCGAGCGCGGGGAAATTGAGCGCGATGAGTTGCGACAGCTCCCGGCGTGACGGCAGACCGAGGTCCTGCCAGAGATGGTCACTCCCCATGCACGCGGTTGCCATGGCCACGGCCATGTCACTGGCACCCGCCACGACATCGGCAGCATGGTCCGCAACGAAATGGAGCAGATCATCAAACTCGGGGTGAAGCACGGGCGTCGGCCCCAGCGCCTTGTTCGGACGCCAGACCAGGCCCGGGAAATGCCGCTCGACGAGCGCAGCGAAGCGCGCCTCGCCAAGTCCGAAATCTGCAGGCAGCACGCCCTCGCCGACCGTCCACCCGGCAATCAGATGAGCAACGAACTCGTCGTTCGGATGGCCAGCTGCGTGATCCATCAAGTGCGCGTGCAGCGCGTTACGGACGGGTGAAGTCCGAGAGCTCAGGGGTGCCAGCATAATGAAAGACTCCTTCTGGTTCGATGCCGTGCGCACCGGACGGACTGTGCCGGCCGATGCGCCCAATCCGGTCAATACTCGACCAGCAGATCCTCGTCGCGCAGAATCATCTGGCATGCGAGGCGCCACGGCGTGACCGAGACATCCTCGACACGCATGCGCTCGATGTCCTCGCCATTGATCTTCTTGTGCTCGCGCAACACGACGAGCTCCTTGTCGGTGAGGCGGCTGGCCATCGGATCGGTCCGGGTGCCATGGTTGGCGAGCGGCGTGATCTTGACCATGCAGGTCGCGCATTCGCCGTCTTCACAGGAAAAATCGATCGGAATGTGATTTTCCTTGGCGATCTTCAGAATGGTCTGGGTGTGCGATCCGGCCACGGCATAGACGGTCTTGTCTTTGTGGATCGGGCTTGAAAAGGTGATGTTAGGCATGGTGAAACTCCACTGCGGTTGATTGAACGGCCTCTCTGCCGGTTGTTGTCGGATTCAGCCTGGTCTCACCACGACGTGCCCGCCGAGCACCTGCGCCTGGCATGCGAGCCGGTTGGCGACACCTGCGTAGTTTTCCTTGAGCACCTTGTCTTCGAGCACCGAAGGCGTAGCCAGATGCTCGGAGCCGGTGACGATCTTCATCATGCAGGTGCCACACTCGCCCTCGCGGCAGCCATAGGTGAGGCCGGCACCGATCTTTTCCGACACTTCGATCAGACGGGTTCCGGCGGGGACGGTGACGGTGACGCCGATGTCTTCAAACGTGACCTGGGCCTTGGGCATGGTCTGGCTCCTATGCGGTAAGCGCGTTGGGCGCGGTAAAGTCGATATGACGGGGGGCGACGCGGCCAACCAGGTGCTCGGCCAGTTCGCGACCAAGCGCCGCACAGCTCTCGAGTTCTTCGTCGGTGGGAATGAGCTTGACCTTCACGCCAGGTCGCGGGACACGAAGCTTGAGGCCGCGCAGACGGTCCTCGACCAGCCCGACGGCTTCGCCGCTCCAGCCATAGGAGCCAAACGCGCCGCCGAACTTGCCCTTGACCTTGACCAGCGTCAGCGACGAGAGCAGATCCCACACTGGCTTGACCGCATCGCCGTTGATCGTGGGCGAGCCGAACACCAGACCATCGGCTTCCTCGATGAGATCTACGAAAGGGCCGGGGTCGCCGCCGGCAAGGTCGTACATCGAAACCCGGACGCCCTCCACGCCCTCGGCACCATTGCGCACCGCCTGAGCCATGCGCTCGGTGTTGCCGTAGGCGCTGATGTAGAACACCAGCAGCGTCTTCTCGCGCCCGCCGGCCTCGTTGGCCAGCAGGGGGGCAGCGAGCTGACGGTAGCGTCGAACGTAGCTCGTCGGCGCGTCACGCAGGATCGGGCCATGTGCCGGCGCCACAAGGCGAAGCGGCAGCGGCTCGATCAGGTCGAGCGCGGTCAGCACATGCTCGCGGAAAGGCCGCATGATGTGCTGGTAGTAATAGTCGAACGAAAAGCGGAAATCGCCGACGCTGTCGTTGAACAGGCGCGAATCGCAGAAGTGACAACCGAACACGTCACCCGAGAACAGCAGCCCTTCCTCCTCGACCCAGGTGCATTGGGTATCCGGCCAGTGCAGATAAGGCGTATGCAGGAAGCGCAGGGTGCGACCGCCAAGGTCGATGCGGGTGTCCTCGTCGACCGGAATGATGCGGGCCTCGTCCAGACTCTCCTTGACCAGGCCCTTCAGCATCTTCAGGGCCGGATAGGAGAGGTAGAGCGAGGCCTGGGGCGCGGCCTTGAGCAGCGCGGGCAGCGCGCCCGTGTGGTCGGGTTCGAGATGGTTGAGCACGATGGCGCGGATCTCGTCCGGGCGACAGCATGACCACAGCCGCGCGAAGAAGTCCTCGGCAAACTCGGCCTTGACCGTATCGATCACGGCCACACCTTCGCTTCCCCGCACGGCATAGGCGTTGTAGCTGGTGCCATTGGCCGTGCGCAGGATGATGTCGAACTGGCGCAGGTCCGGGTCGAGCGCGCCCACCCAGAACACATCCGGGGCAATGGCAACCGGCTCGCCAGGACGAACTGCACCGGCGCGACTCATGGAAAGCTCGCTCCGGACGGCGGCGCACAATAGACCGCAGGGTTACGCGGGGGCTTGCACTGAGCCACCCCGGCGGCGCTGGCCGCATGGCTGCAGCCCTGCGGCACGGCCCCGTCGGGCAGCCGCACCCCGCGCTGCACAAGCCACACGGCATCGAATCCGCAGCAGCGCTCGCCAGCCAGTTCGATCAGTGGCCGGCGAATCAGCAGGGGTTCGGCAACGAGGCGCGAAAGTGCGGTCTCGGCGCTGAACTCGGCGGGAACGACCGTCCCCTCTTTGACCGCGGGCGCGGCTGGATTGAACCACTCGCGCACCGGCCGGGAGCCGAAGAACGCCGATAATGCGCTCGTCGTCCATGGCTCCGTCAGGAGATCACGGACGACGACCTCACAGCCGGCCTCACGCAGCAGCCCGATCTGACGCGTGTTGGTCGCGCAACCGGGCTTCCACCAGAAGCTTACTGTCGGCATTCCGCTTCCCTCATCTGCTCGAGCAGGTGAAGCGGAATGCCGGTCAGCGAACCCAGCGGATTCAGCGCATCGCCATACTCATCGACGATCGCCCCCTCGATCGGGCAGATCTCCGCACATTGCGGCAGATCGTGATCGCCAAGGCACTCGGTGCACTTGTCAGGGTTGATGAAGAACAGCGGCTCGCCCGGCTGCATGACCGCCGAGATGGCCTTGTTCGGGCACAAGGGCTCGCAGGCATAACAGCCCACACAGGAATCGACGATTTCAAGTGACATGTCTGTTCTCCTGTCAGGCAGCCTGGGCCGAAGCGCCGGCCACGGGCAGGTCGAGCTTGCCGGCCGCTGCCATTTCGTCATACACGGCGCGGATGGCCTCCTCGATCGGCTCCATCGCGTGCTCGCCATTGGGCTGAATGCCGGCCTTTTCGAGATCGGCCCAGGGCTCGAAACCAATCTTGCTTGCGAGCAGCACCTCGACCCCTTCCAGCGACTTGATGATGCCGCCGAGCACGGTTTCGCCGTCGCCACAGGACTCGTCGCCCATGCAGTACGCAGTGCACTTGCGGTGACCGAGGAAGCGGTGCTCCTTCGGACCCACTTCGTACACCAGGAACTCATGTGCATGCCCGAAGTGCTCGTTGATCACCCCGCCGCCCTTGGTCGCAATCGCGATGCGGATGTTGCGGGTCGCAGGCGCAGCCTCGTCCTCCACCGGTGCATCCGGATTGAACCTGGGCGCGGCCTTGAGCGCACGCTTCATTTCGAGCTCGGTGGTGATGGCTTCGTGCACCTTTGCACGCTCGACCATGGCGGTGGCGTAATCGACTTCCATCTCGTCGATCTTGTCGAGGGTGAACTCGTCACCGCGGTCCTCGCCCAGCAGCCCGACCGCATCGGCACGACACTGCCGGCAATGACGCATCATCGACATGTCGCCGGAGCAGTCGTCCTGCAGCGCCTGAAGTTCGAGCGGCGTCGGCTCGGGCTGCCCCATGATGCCGTAGTAGGTGCCGTGCTCGGCCTCGGCGATCAGCGGCATCACGTTGTGCAGGAAAGCGCCCTTGGCCTTGACGATCTTCGACACCTCCTTGAGGTGCTGGTCATTGACGCCCGGGATCATCACCGAATTGACCTTCACCAGAATGCCGCGGCTGGTGAGCATCTCCAGCCCTTTCTGCTGCTGCTCGATCAGGATCCTCGCGCCTTCCACACCGCGAATGCGCTTGTTCTCCCAGAAGATCCACGGATAGATCTTGGCGCCGATCTCGGGATCAACACAGTTGATCGTGATCGTGACGTGGTCGATGTTGTGCTTCGCCAGCTCGTCCACACAGTCCGGCAGCGACAGGCCATTGGTCGACACACAGAGCTTGATGTCCGGCGCCTGCTCCGAGAGCTGACGGAAGGTCTCGAAAGTGCGCTCGGGGTTGGCGAGTGGGTCTCCGGGTCCGGCGATGCCGAGCACCGTCATCTGCGGAATCGCGGCCGCCACGGCGAGCGTCTTCTTGACCGCCTGATCCGGCGTCATCAGTTCGGACACGACGCCTGGACGGGATTCGTTGGAGCAGTCGTATTTGCGGTTGCAATAGTTGCACTGGATGTTGCAGGCGGGCGCGACCGCGACGTGCATGCGGGCAAAGTAGTGATGGGCCTCCTCCGAATAACAGGGGTGGTCCTGCACTTTGCTGCGGATATGGTCGGGCAGATGCGACAGCGCATCCGGCTCGGTACCACAACCGCTCTCACTGCAACCGCCTCCGGCGCTCGGGGGCGCGGCGTTGCTGATGACCGGGAGTTCCATCGTCAATCCCCTAGTAGATGTCTGACGGGGATTCTTCTGCAAACCGCGTGCCAGTGAGAGGACGTCGCTAAAGCGCTGAATTTACTGAAAATTCGGCACGCCGCAGGCACACATTGTAGGAAGTACAACAGGGCGCGCTGTGGGACTCGCGACACCTTCGGCACAAGAAAGGCTGCCTGCACGCTGCCGGGCCTGCTCATTGTTTTCACATTGAAGCCGTTCACCCTGCGTTCACTTGGCATATGCAATTTTCACATCATCGGGAGCACCCCCCGGTACCCCGAAGCATCCCCCACCTTTCAAGACGCATTGCTGAACCGGAGATCAAAGCATGAAACCACTCTCACGATACCTGGCACTGTCCGGCCTTTGCGCCCTTGCCCTGACGGCACATGCACAACAATGGGCGGCCCTCCCCGAACAGCCCCCAATCCCTGCGGACAATCCACAAAGTCAGGCCAAGATCGATCTGGGCAAGACCCTGTTCTTCGACCCACGCCTCAGCGAACACGGCACGCTCTCCTGCAACTCGTGCCACAACGTCATGGCCGGCGGGGACGACAACCGCCCCAACTCGATCGGCATGCACGATGCCCGTGGCGGACGCAGTGCGCCGACGGTATGGAATGCTGCCTACCAGTCGGTTCAGTTCTGGGACGGTCGGGCGGGCACGCTGGAAGAGCAAGCCAAAGGCCCAATCACCAACCCGATCGAGATGGGCATGAGCGATGCGGCAGTGGCCGTAGGCCGGCTGGAGCAGATTCCGGCCTATCTGCCGCTTTTCAAGGCCGCGTTCCCGGCAGCGTCAAAGCCGATCACGATGGACAACGTGGCCAAGGCAATCGCCGCCTACGAACGCACACTGGTGACACCCGACTCACCCTACGACCGCTACGTGAAGGGCGACAAGACGGCCCTCACTGAGCAACAGGCCCGCGGCATGAAAACATTCGGCGAATTGGGCTGCACGGCCTGTCACGCCGGCGCGAACTTCAGCGGCCCTCCCATGCCGATGGCACAGGGCTTCTTCATGAAATTTCCGACCTTTGCAGGCAGTGCGTTCGACAAGCAATACGATCTGCTCTCGGACACGGGTCGCCACGCATCGACGGGCAAGGATAGCGACAAGCACATGTGGCGAGTGCCGACCTTGCGCAACATCGCGCTGACGGCACCCTACATGCATAACGGCAAGGTTCCGACACTGGAAGAGGCCGTACGCGTGATGGCGAAGACTCAGCTTAACCGGGACATCGACGCCACTCAGCTTGCGGATGTCGTCGCCTTCCTCACCAGTCTGAGCGGGAGATTCCCGGAGCAGACCATGCCCCGGCTGCCCTTGACCAACGGCAACTCCATCGTCCCCCCGATCGACCCCCATCTCAAGACCGCGAAAGCGACGGATTAAGGACAGCACAGCACAGCGCGGAGGCGGGTGCGCCCGTCCCCGCCTCATGTCTGCAACGCCGCTCGAATCACACGCTCATGTAAGGTGTGCCACGCCTCCAGCAATCGCAATGCTGGCCGGGATCGAAACGAAGGCAAACGTCCCGACGACCAACAGCAGGCCCGTCGTAACGGCAACAAATTCGCGAAAGAATTCGGTCTCACTGAGTTTCATGTTCAGACACTCCTGATCTGTATGCAGAAAATGGGAGAACCACCCCACTGAACCCAGCGACGAATCCGGCCGACGGGCATGAATGCATACTGACAGTCCCCCGCTGAACACTGCGTGAAGACAACATTCACGCACCGTTCAGCGAAACGTCGCGGTATCGGACCGGGACGGACGACAGTGCGTGCTCAGATCTGACGCACCTTGATGTTGAGTGTCTGGATGCGATAGGCAATCTGCCGCGGCGTCATGTTCAGCAGTCGAGCGGCCTTGGCCTGTACCCAGCCAGCCTGCTCAAGCGCAGCGATGACCCGTTCGCGCTCATCCAGATCAGGATCGTCAAGATCCACCGAACCGCCCCCGCGCATCGGCGATACGCGCTCTTCGACCCCGGAGACCAGCACGAGATCGCGATCGATGACGCCATCCTCGCTCATGACCGCCGCACGCTCGATACAGTTTTCGAGCTCGCGCACGTTGCCCGGCCATGCATGATGGAGAAGGATGCGCAGGGCGCTGTCGGTGATCGAAAGCGGACGCCCCTGCATTTTCGCCACCTTGCCGACCAGAAACGAGGCAATTTCGGGAATGTCCTCGACGCGCTCCCGCAGCGGCGGCAGCATGATGGGCATGACGTTCAGGCGATAGAACAGATCCTCGCGGAACTTGCCCGCCTCGACTTCCAGTTCCAGATCACGGTTGGTTGCCGCAATCACCCGCACATCCACACGCAATGTGCGCACGCCGCCGACCCGCTCCAGCTCGCCTTCCTGCAGCACGCGCAACAGCTTGGCCTGGAAGGATGCGGAGATTTCGCCGATTTCGTCGAGGAACAGCGTGCCGGCATCGGCCGTTTCGAAACGCCCCTTGCGCTGCGTCAGCGCGCCGGTGAACGCGCCCTTTTCATGCCCGAAGAGCTCGGACTCCAGGAGGTTCTCCGGCAGGGCCGCACAGTTGAGCTTGACGAAGGGCCCTGCTGCACGCGGGGAGTTGTAATGGATGGCCTGGGCGATAAGCTCCTTGCCGGTGCCGGTCTCGCCGCGCACCAGCACGGTCGTGTTCCACTTCGCCACCTGCCGCACCTGATCGAACACCTTACGCATCACGGCGGTGTGCCCGATGATGCTGTCGAAGCCGAAATGGCTTCGCACGGTGCGGCGCAAACTGTCGCGCTCTTCCGAAATATCCCGGCGCTCCTGGCGCACCTGACGGGAAAGTCTCACCGTCTGGCCAATCAGGTTCGCCACCATCTCCGCAAAATGAGCATCGTCGTCGAGGCGCTCCCGAACCGCCAGCGGAGGCTGCAGGGCAAGCACACCGACGGTTTCATGTGCGGCCCGGATCGGTACGCCGATAAAGGGTGCGTCGGCGTCGAACACACCGCGCTGACGCAGGTAATCGGGGCTTTCGGCGAGGCGCTGGAGAACGAGCGGCCTCGAGCGCTGCTGTACGCTGCCGATCACACCCTCGCCCGCACGCCAGCGGATATCCGGATCGATCGCACTGTCCACGCCATGAAGGGCCGAGATGGCCATCGACTCCCCATCGGGCTCACTCAGGGTGACCAGGGCTCGATTGAAGCCGCACTCCTCATCGAGTACGCGCAACAATTCTGCGAGGGTTTCGCGCAGTTCGAGCGAACGGGACAACACCCGGCTGACGCGATACAAGGCCTCAAGCGACGATTCGAGCCAGGCAGCGCGCGCCTCGTCCAGCGGATCGCTCGCAGTCATCTTCCGCCCTCCTCATCGGCCACGGGGATCTGCCCCAGGGCAGGAATGCTCACCAGAAGTCGGCAGCCGCCTGCATACGCGGGATCGATCTCGAGCACACCGCGATGCCGGCTGACGATCTCCTGAGCCAGCGACAACCCAACCCCGCGCCCCGCTGCGCGCCCCTTCTTGGTCGAGAAGAAGGGCTCGAACACTTTCAGGCGCAATTCGTCGGGAATGCCCGGGCCGGTATCGGTCAGCGCCGCGCGCACATACTTGCCACGCACCTCGGTGCACAGGCTCAGGTTGCGTTCGGTCCAGCCGCGCACATTCATGGCTTCCACCGCATTCGTCACCAACTGCCGGAACAGGGTCCTCAGCGCGGTGGGATTGCCCTGGACCGAAGGCAGGACATGCGCCGGCAGCCAGTCGACTGTTACCCCTGCTGATAGGAAGGTTTCTGTCTCGAGCATCAGCACGTCACGCAGAACCTCATTGAGGTTAACCAGTCCGGTGGGCGCCTCAGGCTCAGGCGGCATGGCCGCCTGCAAGGTGGTGATGGCCTCTTCTCCCGCGCGCTGCGCGTCCGCAAGCGCCTTGGCAAGGGCATCGCCTCCTGCCGCACCGCCGGCACGGCGACGCTGCAGACTCGCCGCGGCCGAGATCAGATTCACCGGTCCCTGCAACTGAAAGATCGCCCCCGACAATGCCTCGCGCAGGCTCTGGTTGAATTCGCCTTCGGACAGCATCGCGCGCATCGCTGCAATACGCAGCGCCTCCTGCTGACGCTTGGAGGCACTGATGTCGTGCATCACCAGCAGCATGTAGTCGGAGCAGCCGTCGCCGTAGAACGCATCGGGGCTGGTATGACGCTCCTCGAACCACGACACCGAACACGAATACCAGCGCGGCTCGCCCGAATCCGAATCGAAGCGCAGCTCGTGGTTGAGCAAGGCACGGCGGTGAGCCAGTGCATGCTTGAAACTCTCGCCCAGACTTTGACGCAGTGCATCCATCACCGAATGCGCCGGCTCGGTTACCCGCATGTCGGAGACCACACGGCGGTAAGCGGGGTTGTCGAGGACGACCTTGCCCTCGACATCGAGCAGCGCAACCGCGACTGGTGCCACCGAGATCACCGACTCGATGAGCTGCTTGTGATTGCTCAGCTGCTGTGCCAGACGGTGCTCTTCGGTGGCGTCCCAGTGCATGCCGAGGTAACGGGTTTCCTCTCCCTTGATCGCAGCGGAGCGCAACGGCGTCACCGTCAGCTCGGCCACATAGGGCGTTCCGTCGCGCCGGCGGTTGAGCAGGCGCCCAGTCCACGACTGGCCGCTTTTCAGGGCCTGCCACATGGACTGGTAGACCGAGCGTGGTGTCGACTTGTAGGACAGGAGCGATTGCCGCTGCCCAACCACTTCGGATGCGGCATATCCGGTGATCGCCGAGAAGGCCGGGTTCACATACAGGATGTGCGCGTTGACATCGGTAATCGAGATCGCAATCGCAGATTGTTCTACCGCATCGTGAAACACGGCATCGGAGAACACGGCATGCATCGAATCAGGGGCCGACATTGAAGTCTCTCAAGGGACAGTTTGATCGTCTCAAGCAATCATTGTGCCAAACCTCACAATTCGATGCACTTGTCCGGTGCATGACAGCGGGACACCTGTCCTGCACGGAATCGGCGCTTTTCGGGCTGCGCCAGGGGCCCAGCGGAACCCGCCACAGACCTTGTCGTGTTTACGACAATCTCTGCGCAACTGACGTACTCGAAACATGCCGGCGCACCTCTTGAAACATCACACCTCCATGAAATCAGTCACTTGCCAACAATCCCACGGTGGCATGTCTCATGCAACACACAGCATGAAAACCGCAATGACGGAGATCGTCGGCAATGAGTGAATGGTTGATGCTGCTACTGGGCACGGCACTGGTAAACAACGTCGTGCTGGTCAAATTCCTTGGCCTGTGCCCCTTCATGGGGGTCTCGCGCAAGATCGACAGCGCGCTTGGCATGGGAATGGCCACAACCTTCGTGCTCACGCTCGCGAGTGCCGTGACCTGGGTGCTCGAACACGCCCTGCTCGCCCCCTTCGATCTGGCTTATCTGCGCATCCTGGGCTTCATCCTGGTCATCGCCGCAACCGTCCAGTTCGTCGAAATGGCGGTCAAGAAGAACGCGCCCGCCCTGTACAAGGTGCTCGGCATCTATCTTCCGCTCATCACGACCAACTGCGCGGTGCTCGGCGTGGCGCTGCTCAATGTCCAGGAGGGCGCAGGCTTCGTTCGCAGCGTCGTCTACGGGCTGGGCTCAGCCGCAGGCTTCACCATGGTTCTCGTACTGTTCGCCGGACTGCGCGAGCGCCTGGCGCTCGCACGCGTGCCGGCAGCCTTCGCCGGCGCGCCAATTGGTTTTGTGACTGCCGGACTGCTGTCGCTCGCGTTCATGGGCTTTTCCGGCCTCACCAACCACTGACCGACACTCTCAAAGGAGCCGACATGTTGATCGCCGTCGTTAGCCTCTCCGTGATGGGCGCTGTTTTCGGCCTCGGGCTGGGGCTTGCCGCACGCTTCTTCCATGTCGAACGGGACGGCGTCGAAGCCGAAATCGAAGCCATGATGCCCGGCACCAACTGCGGTCAGTGCGGCTTTCCCGGTTGCGCAGGCGCCGCCGAGGCGCTCATTGCAGGGAACGCACCTGCCACCTGCTGCCCGCCCGGTGGCCTGCAACTGGCCGAAGCGCTTGCCGCGCGGCTCGGACTCGCGCTCGACGCCGGCGCCGTCCAGATTCAGGTGCCGCGCATTGCGGAAGTGCGCGAGGAAATCTGCATCGGATGCACGAAATGTTTCAAGTCCTGCCCCACCGATGCGGTGCTGGGCGCTGTCAAGCAGATCCACTCGGTGATTCGCGAGGCCTGCACCGGCTGCGCGAAATGCGAAGAAGTCTGTCCCACCGGGGCCATCGACCTTGCTCCGGTGCCCGTCACACAGCAAACCTGGGTCTGGCCGAAACCGGTCAGCGCCTGAGAGTGATGCCATGAATACCCCTGCCTTATCCACCCCCTCCTTCCTGCGCCGCATGCTGCAGCGCTGGGGCGCCCACCCCGAAGGCCGCAAACATCCGGCCGCGGATACCGAGATCACGGTGCTGCCTCTGCCTCCGCGGCTGATCCTGCCGCTTGCACAGCATATCGGCGCGCCGGCACGCCCACTGGTGCAGGCGGGGCAGTATGTGCTGCGCGGCGAACTCATTGCCGAAGCGCAGGGAGCGATCTCCGCGCCGATACATGCGCCGACATCCGGCACCGTGATCGGCATCGCCGAGGTACCCGTGCCGCACGCCTCCGGCCTTGCCGGTCCGGCCATCCTGCTTGATACCGACGGTCTTGATGAAGCCCTGCCACCGGATCACACCGACCCGTTCAGCCTCGAACCCGCGGAGATTGCGCGCAGGGTTGCGGCTGCCGGCGTGGTCGGCATGGGCGGCGCAACCTTCCCGGCGGCCGTCAAGCTCGCCCTCGGCCAGAAGAACCCGATTCCCACGCTGATCCTGAACGGTGGCGAGTGTGAACCCTACTTGTCGTGCGACGATCGCCTGATGCGCGAGCGCGCCCCCGAGGTCATCGACGGCGCGCGCATCATCCTGCGGGCCATTGGCGGCGAACGCGCATTGATCGGAGTGGAGAATAACAAGCCTCAGGCGATCGCTGCCCTGCGTGCGGCGGCCGAGGGCGTCGC
The DNA here is from genome assembly GCF_003111665.1 of Parazoarcus communis. Lineage (NCBI taxonomy): Bacteria > Pseudomonadati > Pseudomonadota > Betaproteobacteria > Rhodocyclales > Zoogloeaceae > Parazoarcus > Parazoarcus communis. Next base: position 273,511 of record NZ_CP022188.1, read on the forward strand.
CGATGTGGAGGTCGTCGAGGTTCCGAGTCGCTATCCGATGGGCTCGGAAAAGCAGCTCATTTCCTGGCTGACCGGGCGTGAAGTGCCTGCGGAAGGCCGTTCGGCAGATATCGGCGTCATGGTGCAGAACGTCGGCACCGCCGCCGCCATTCACCGTGCGATCCGCTTCGGAGAGCCGCTCACCCGGCGCATCGTCACCGTCTCCGGCGGCGCCATCCGCACACCGCGCAACCTTGAGGTGCGCATCGGTACGCCGCTCTCCACCCTGGTGGCATTCTGCGGCGGAACGACGGAACCGGTCGCGCGCTGGGTCATGGGTGGGCCGATGATGGGATTGTCCATCCACTCGCTCGACATCCCGGTGATCAAGGGAAGCGGCGGACTGCTTGGACTGGTCGAACACGAACTCGCAGCCCTCCCGGAACCCGGCCCCTGCATTCGCTGTGCCTCCTGCGTGGGAGCCTGTCCGATCGGGCTGATGCCGCTGGAGATGGCCGCACTGATCAGGAGCGGCGACCTCAAGGCGTCGGTCGAGATCGGACTCAAGGATTGCATCAGCTGCGGTACATGCTCCTTTGTCTGCCCTTCCCAGATTCCGCTCGTCCAGTACTTCAACCATGCCAAGGGCGAACTCGCAGCCCAGGGCCGAAACCGCATGAAACAGGATGCCATCAAGGAGCTTGTCGAAGCGCGTGAAAGCCGCATGGAACGCGAAGCGCGCGAAAAGGCCGAGGCCGCGGAGCGACGCAAGGCCGAGCGCGCCCGCGCCAAGGCGGCTGCCGCCGAAGCCGCAGCGGCAAAGGCAAGCGCAGCCGCGAAAACAACCGAGGAGACCACGGCATGAACCCGATTTCCTCACCTCACGCGCACGGAGCCCGCTCCGTTGGCCGTGTCATGCTGCTGGTGATGCTGGCACTGACCCCGGCAACGGTGGCCGGCTTCTGGCACTTCGGCTGGCCGGCGATCACGCTATGGTGTGTCACCATTCTTTCCGCCCTGATCTCCGAGGCCTTCTGCGCGCGTCTGGCGGAGCGGCCCGCAGGCCCCTTGCTCGCCGACGGCTCGGCAATGCTCACCGGCTGGCTGCTCGCCCTGTCCCTCCCCCCCTGGGCACCGTGGTGGATCGCTGCGGCGGGCGCGAGCTTCGCCGTCATCGTGGCCAAGCACGCCTTCGGCGGCCTGGGACAAAACCTTTTCAACCCGGCAATGGCCGCGCGGGTGATGTTGCTGATCTCGTTTCCGGTCGAGATGACGCAATGGGTTGCCCCCCACGCAGCGGGCTTGAGCGCCGCGCTTGACCCGATGACCGCACTGAGCGTGACCTTCGGTGGCAACGTGCCGGACGCGATGACAAGCGCATCGCTGCTGGGCCACGTCAAGTCCGAGGCATCGCGCGGCATCGCCCTGTCGCAATCGCTGACCGGACACTGGGATCCATTCAGCTTCGGCCTTGGCCAACGCGCCGGCAGTCTGGGGGAAACCAGCGCGCTGCTGCTCGCCGCTGGCGGTGTTTTCCTGATGCTGAAACGGGTGATCGGCGTGCAGATTCCGGCCGCCTTCATTCTGGGTGTGGTGCTGCCCGCAGCCTTTGCGCACCTCCTCGCTCCGGATCAGTATCTGCCGCCCCTGGCTCATCTGCTGACCGGTGGCGTCATGCTCGGCGCCTTCTTCATTGCGACCGACTATGTAAGCTCGCCAAGTACCCCGCTCGGACAATGGATCTTCGGTCTGGGCTGCGGCTTGCTGACCTGGGTCATCCGCACATGGGGGGCTTATCCGGAAGGGGTGGCCTTCGCCGTACTGCTCATGAATTCGGCAGTGCCCCTGATCGATCGCGTCACGCGTCCCCGCATCTTTGGCCGCCGCCGCAACGGTCACTCGATGACTGCCCCGTGAATCAACTTCAAGCGCCGAATCCAGCCATGCGCAAATCGCCATTGTCCTCTCCGCCCATCGAGGCCCTGTGGTACCAGGGCGCCTCGCTTGGCCTCGTCGCCCTGACTGCAAGCGCTGCACTCGCGTTCGCGCATCAGGCCACCGGACCTGCCATCGCCGAAGCCGCGGCGCGCGACACCGCCGCCTCGCTGGCTCAGGTTTTACCGCAGGGGTTCGCCGACAACGACCTGCTCAAGGACACCATCAGCCTGCCGATGGCTGGCACCCCGCCGCTGACCGTCTATCAGGCGCGCCGGGCAGCCGAGGTCCGCGGCGTGGTCTTCGCCGTGACCGCCAAGGGCTATGCCGGGCCGATCCGCATCATGATGGGCGTCGACCGCAGCGGTCGCCTGCTCGGCGTGCGTGTCACCCGCCACACTGAGACGCCCGGACTCGGCGACAAGATCGAGTTCGCCAAGAATCCGTGGATCGACAGCTTCGCGGGCAAGTCGCTTGAGTCCCCGCCGCCAGCGCGCTGGGCGGTGAAGAAGGACGGTGGTGATTTCGACCAGTTCGCCGGCGCCACGATCACCCCGCGCGCAGTCGTCAACGCGGTCCGTGGCGGGCTCGAACTGTTTGCGCACAACCGCAGCGCCATGCTGGGCGAGGACGATCACCTGCTGACCCTGAAGAAGGAACCGACATCATGAGTCTGCAATTCAACGAAACAAGCTCGGAACCTGAAACGCCCCCCAGGCTGCCATTCGGCAACATCGTCCGCGACGGTGTGTGGCGGCAGAACGTCGTATTCACACAGATGCTCGCGCTCTGCCCCCTGATGGCAGTCACCAGCACGGCCACGAACGGCCTCGGCATGGGGCTCGCCTCCACCGCCGTACTGGTGCTGTCGAACGCCATCGTTGCAGCGATCCGCAACTTCGTCAGTCCCAGCGTACGTATCCCGACCTTCATCGTGCTGATCGCCACCCTGGTGACCCTTGTGGATATGAGCCTGAACGCATGGCTGCACGATCTGCACAAGGTGCTGGGGCTCTTCATTGCCCTGATCGTGGTCAATTGCGCGATCCTTGGCCGTGCCGAGGCCTTCGCCTCCCGCCAACCGGTGCTCTCCTCCATCGTCGACGGCATCGCCATGGGGCTGGGCTTCACGCTCGCACTGATCGTACTCGGCGCGACACGCGAAGTGCTCGGCAGCGGCACGCTGTTTGCCAGCGCCAGCCTGCTGCTGGGCGAGTCCTTCCGCTTCCTTGAGATCACGGTCATCCCGGACTACAAGGGCTTTCTGATGATGATCCTGCCGCCCGGCGGCTTCCTCGCACTCGGCTTCCTCATGGCATTACAGCGCCATGTCGAGACACGACGTGCACACCAAACCCCCGCACCCGAAGCCTTGCCGGCGGAAGGCGCCTCTCTCTGAGCGAGCATCCGGATGAGAATCGGCATAGCGTATTCCGATGGCGCCCAGCACTGCTGGCTGCGCATCGATGTGGCGGACGAGGCCACGGTAAAGGATGCGATCGAGCATTCGGGCGTGCTGGCCATGTATCCGCAGATCGACCTCACGCAACAGAAGGTCGGCATCTTCGGCAAGCTGGTCAAGCTCGACGCCCCTTTGCAGCCAGGCGACCGGGTCGAGATCTACCGTCCGATCACCTGCGATCCGACCCAGGTGCCGCGGCGGGGCGGCATGGAGGATGAGGACTGAGCATCAACGCACTGGCAGCAGCATCGCGCCTGGGAGATACTGTCGTCATTGAACGACCCCGGGGCGGCCATGCTCGTTGCCATTGTCGACGACACTCCTCTGAACCTCACTCTGATGGAGACGCTGGTTGGCCGCGTGGGCGGCTGCCAGGCGAAGTGCTTTGCCGAACCGCTCGCCGCGCTCGAGTGGTGTGAACGGAATGAACCCGACCTGATCATCGTCGACTACATGATGCCGGGCATCGACGGTATCGAATTCATCCGTCGTATCCGGGCACTGCGTGACCATGACGATCTGCCGATCCTGATGGTCACGGCCAACAATGAGCGCCGCACCCGCTACGACGCGCTCGAATTCGGCGCCAACGACTTCCTCAACAAGCCGATCGACCCACACGAGTTCGAACCCCGGGTGCGCAACATGCTCAAGTTGCGCGAGGCCCACCTGGCGACACGCGACCGCGCAGTGCGCCTTGCCGAAGCGGTGCGCCAGGCGACGGCGGAGATTCACGCGCGCGAACGCGAAACCATTACCCGCCTGGCCCGTGCGGCTGAATTCCGCGACCCTGAAACCGGCGCCCACATTCAACGCATGGCGCACTATTCTGCCCTTATCGCCCGACGCATGAACATGGGCGAGCAGTATGCCGATGAGATGCTGCAGGCCGCCCCCATGCACGATGTCGGAAAACTGGGGATACCGGATTACATCCTGCTGAAAGCGGGCCGTCTCAGCGTGGAAGAAATGACAGTGATGAAGCGCCACCCGGCCATCGGCTACGACATCCTCAAGGACTCGTCTTCATCTGTCGTGCAGATGGGGGCGGTCATTGCGCTCAGTCACCATGAGAAATTCGATGGCACTGGCTACCCTGGCAAGCTGCGGGCTTCGGCGATCCCGCTCGAAGGCCGCATCGTTGCCGTTGCCGACGTTTTCGACGCACTGACGTCGGAACGCCCCTACAAGCGCGCCTGGACGCTGGACAAGGCCATCGTCTTCCTGCGTGAAGGCCGTGGCAATCACTTCGACCCGTCCTGCGTCGACGCATTTCTGCGCGGCTGGAAGGATGTGCTCGAAATCCGGAAGCGCTTTCAGGACGAGTGGTAGGCGACTCGCCGAGGCAGGCGCCGCCCAACCGCCAGGCTCAGCCCGGCTTGCGCTCGATCAGTTCGACCTTGTAGCCATCCGGGTCTTCGACGAAGGCGATGACCGTACTGCCGTGTTTCATGGGCCCCGCTTCGCGCACCACCTTGCCGCCACGGGCACGGATATCGTCACAGGCCTTCCCGGCGTCCGGCACTTCCAGCGCAATGTGCCCGTAGGCCGTGCCAAGATCGTACTTGTCCACGTCCCAGTTGTGGGTGAGTTCAAGCACCGTGCCTTCGTCTTCGTCCTGATAGCCGACAAACGCCAGCGTGAACTTTCCGTCAGGGTAGTCATTGCGGCGCAACAGCCGCATGCCGAGCACTTCGGTATAAAAGGCAATCGATCGATCCAGATCGCCTACGCGCAACATGGTGTGGAGCATTCTCATGGTTCAGTCCTCTTGTATGACGGGGGTGAGATCCCGCGCATCGATCAATGGCAGCCGGCCACCCTGCACGCGCAGACGCCGACGCGCATCCTGCCAGCCCGGATAAAGCCGTTCCACCACCGACCAGAAACGCGGTGAATGATTCATTTCCAGCAGATGCGCAACTTCATGCGCAACGACGTAGTCGATCAGCGCGGGCTCAAGGTGGATCAGTCGCCAGTGCAGGCGAATACCGCTCCTTGAGCTGCAACTGCCCCAGCGCGTGCGCGCTGACGACAGTCTGACCTCGGGCAGCGGAAGCCCCAGGCGATGGCAATACTCTTCGACCCGACCGCGAAACCAGTCAATTGCACGTGTGCGCAGGGCGCGCACGAACTGCGCCGTCGTCGCGGAAGCGGGCAGCCAGATTTCGTCCGCACCATCAGCCGCAAGCCGCCACTGCACTCGCCGCCCCGACTGCAGGATGCACAGGCGTGCGGCCCTTCCCAGCAGGGGAAACTCGGCGCGATCGGCCATGACGAAACGCTGGACGTCGGCTTGCGCCTGCTGCGCACTGAGGCGCGCGAGCAGCCAGCGGCCATGCATGCGGACAAAATCTTCCGCTGCCGCCACCGAGGTACCGTGGGGCACCGCAACCCGGGCGCCGCGGTGGTCGACCTGCAGCGCAAAGGATCGCCGGCGTGAGTGTCGCATGACGAGAGCCACGGTGCGGCCCTCGACCTCCATCACATGCGCCGCTTCCACCGTCGCAGGCGCACGCGGGACACTCAGGCCTTGTCTGCCCACTCAAAGCCCCGTTCGAGCACTCCTGCCTTGAGTCTGGCCATGGCTTCATCAACGCGTGCGGCAGTGCCTTTCATTCCGAGCTCGAGCGAGCGCCGCTCGCCTTCTCCGGCAATCGTCGGCAGGCTGAACAGGGTCGTATCCGGGAAGCTTTCCGTCAGCTCGCGCATGAGCCCGATCAGTTGCCCCTCATATGCGTCCCACACGGTCACCGCACGCTCGACATAGTCCTCTGCATGATGCAGATCGGCATAGCAATGATCGAGCACCCACTCCACCATCGGCCAGGCCATGATCGGGAAGCCGGGCACGAAATGATGCCTGCTCACCGAGAAACCCGGAATGCGGTTGTAGGGATTGGGAATGATCTCGCTGCCAACCGGAATCACGCCCATCTGCAAGCGCTCGGGCGTCACCTCGCCGCCAAAGCGGGCCCGAATCTCGGCCTCGGCCTGAGGGTGAAGCGCGACGCTGGTACCAAGGGCAGCGGCAGCACACTCACGGGTATGGTCGTCCGGGGTCGCGCCAATGCCACCGAAGCTGAATACGACATCGCCGGTGGCAAAGGTCTGGCGCAGGGTATCCGCCAGTTGTGCGGGCTCGTCGCCGGCGTATCGGGCCCAAGAGAGCTTGAGCCCACGCGCGCCCAGCAGTTCGATGAGACGGGAAAGATGCTTGTCGCTGCGGCGACCGGAGAGGATCTCGTCGCCGATGATGAGCGCACCGAATTTCATTTGTTGATCCGGTTCGGTTGAGGGACGGGGGCAGGAGCAGGGTCGAGTATCGTCACACCGTTACGCAGGCGCTCACGGCGCAGGGACTCGAGCATGAAGTGCACGAAAGACAGGCCGGAAAACGCCGGCGCAATCAGGTTGACCAAGGGCACGTAGGCCAGCAGCGCGGTACCGCCCCCCAAAACCATCATCGGCATGCGCTGGTCCTTGCGCAGACGGACAAGCTCGTCGCGGTCGGCATGAAACATGAGCGCGTCGTACCCGAAGGCGCGCTGGTTGAGCCAGCCGGTAAGCAACACCGGCACGATCAGGCCGACACCTGGAATCAGCCAGAACGGCAGGGACAGCAAAATCGCGCCCAGAAACAGCAGGGTCGCAACCAGGGCATTCCATCCGCTCCCCACGTTGGAGCCGCCCCTGCGCTGTTCGAGATCGGCATAGTCGCGCTTGGCTACGCGCTCCAGCATGAGCGGCAAGGCCACCACTGCAACAAGCACCGCGGCAGTGACATAGATCAGCGGCACAAAGGCGAGCGCGACGGCGATCTTGACCAGCACGAGCAGGATGCCCGCCGCCAGTTCGGACGACGCCAGCCAGCCGCTCAACCAGTTCAGGCTCCCGATCCAGCTCATCACGCCGTCGATGATGAAGGCCCAGGAGAAAATCGCGACCACCGTCCACAGGACCGAAGCCAGCACGCCCGGCCAGATCAGGTGCCAGAAGATGCCGGTCCGCGTCAGGCTGCGCAGCGATCGTCCGAGCGCAAGAAAGATATCGCCCATGGTGAGCCTTCTAGCGGGGCATCCCCGGCATGCCGGGCAGCATGCCTTTCATGCCACGCATCATCTTTGTCATTCCGCCTTTGGAGAATTGCTTCATCACCTTTTGCGTCTGCTCGAACTGGTTCAGCAGGCGGTTGACCTCCTGCACGGTCACCCCGGCACCGGCAGCGATCCTGCGCTTGCGGCTGGCCTTGAGCAGTTCGGGCTTGGCGCGCTCCAGCGGCGTCATGGAATTGATGATGCCCTCGATGCGGCCAATGGCCTTTTCCTCGGTTCCGCCCTGCAGCTTGCCGGCAGCCTGGGCAAACTGTGCAGGCAGCTTGTCGAGCATCGACGACAGCCCGCCCATCTTGCGCATCTGCCCGATCTGCTCCTTGAAGTCGCTGAGATCGAAGCCCTTGCCGGTTTTCAGCTTCTGCGCGAAGGCACGGGCCTTGTCCTCGTCGACCCCCTTGCGCGCCTCTTCGACCAGACCAAGGATGTCGCCCATGCCCAGGATGCGGCTTGCCATACGATCGGGATGGAAGGGCTCGAGACCGGAAAGCTTCTCGCCCACACCGGCGAACTTGAGCGGCTTGCCGGTGACATGGCGCACCGACAGCGCCGCGCCGCCACGAGAATCACCGTCGAGCTTGGTCAGCACCACACCGGTCAGGGGCAAGGCCTCGTTGAAGGCACGCGCGGTATTGACCGCGTCCTGACCAAGCATCGCATCGACTACGAACAGGGTTTCGATCGGGTTTACCGCCGCGTGCAAGGCCTTGATCTCGGCCATCATGGCTTCGTCGATCGCAAGACGACCGGCGGTATCGACCAGCAGCACGTCGTTGTGATGCTTGCGCGCGTAATCCAGCGCAGCCAGCGCAATATCGACCGGTTTCTGCTCTGCAGCGGACGGGAAGAAATCCACCCCGGCCTGGGCCGCGACGGTTTTCAGCTGCTCAATTGCCGCCGGGCGATAGACGTCGGCCGACACCACCAGCACTTTCTTGCCGTGCGTCTCCTTGAGATGCTTGGCGAGCTTGCCGGTGGTGGTGGTTTTACCGGCGCCCTGCAGACCGGCCATCAGTACGACAGCCGGGGGCTGTGTGGCAAGATTTAGCCCCTGATGGGCGCCGCCCATCAGGATCTTGAGTTCGTCATGCACCACGCCAACGAGCGCCTGCCCCGGGGTCAGCGAGGCGATCACCTCCTGCCCGACGGCCTTTTCCTTGACGCGATTGACGAAATCCTTGACCACCGGCAGGGCGACGTCGGCTTCGAGCAGCGCCATGCGCACCTCGCGCATCGCTTCCTGAATGTTGTCCTCGGTCAGGCGGGCCTGACCACGCAAGGTCTTGACGACTTTGGACAGGCGCTGAGTAAGATTATCTAGCATGTTCTGGAGACCTTCGGCCGGGGTGACTTGGAGTAAACTGCGGGTCTGTATGCAGCCAATTCTACTTCATCTCCTCCCTGCGACGCTCTATGCCGGCCTCGGTGCCTGGTTCTGGCGTACCTGCGTGCTGGCGGCGCCCTCCGCCCAGAAACGACAATGCATGTCGGGACACGAGCGTCTCGTCCTCCTGCTGGCCCTTCTCGCCCACGGCGCGGCACTCCACGCGGCGCTGTTCCCGGGCACCGAGATGCGCTTCGGTTTCGGCGTCGCGCTGTCGCTGATGGTATGGCTCGCGATCTGCTTCTACTGGGTCGAAACCTTGTACACACGGCTCGACGGCCTCCATGCAGCGGTTCTTCCTGCCGGTGTGCTGGCCTGCCTGCTGCCCCTGGTCTTTCCGGGCGAGCATGTACTGACCAACGCCACCTCACCTGCGTTTCGTGCCCACTTCATCATTGCGATGCTCGCCTACAGCCTGTTCACGCTGGCGGCACTGCACGCGATGCTGATGGCCATCGCCGAACGGCAACTGCACAGCGCGCGCTTCTCGCGCATGCTCTCGGGGCTGCCGCCGCTATTGACCATGGAATCTCTCCTCTTCCGACTGATCGGCATTGCCTTCGTGCTGCTGACCCTGACGCTGCTCTCCGGCATCGTGTTCTCGGAGAGTCTGTTCGGAAAGGCATTCCGCCTCGACCACAAGACTGTTTTCGCCATTATTTCGTGGTTGCTGTTCGGCACCCTGCTGTTCGGCAGGCACGCCTGGGGCTGGCGCGGCAAACAGGCCCTCAGATGGACACTTGCCGGTTTCGTGGCGCTCATGCTCGCCTATGTCGGCAGCCGCTTCGTCATCGAAGTGGTGCTCCATCGCCCCGCCTGAGGCTGATTGAATGTCAACCGGCATGCATGCCGGTTGACACCGACTCCCCGGGCCTTCGATACTCAAGGCCCGCATTCTGTAGTCCACTCCGTGTTAGATATCGGTCTTACGGCGCAATTCGGCGCCCTGGTTTTCCTCCTTCTGGTTTCCGGTATGTTTTCCATGTCGGAAACCGTGATGATGGCGGCAAACCGATACCGGCTTCGCTCTCTGGCTTCACAGGAGCACCGCGGCGCCATCCTCGCCGTGAACCTCCTGAACCAGACAGACCGCCTTCTCGGCGTGATCCTGCTGTTCAACAACCTGGTAAACACCGCCGCGGCGACGCTGGTCAGCGTCATTACCATGGAGCTCTTCGGTGACGACCGCTGGGCACTGGGTGCCGCGACACTGTTCGTCACCTTCCTGATTCTGGTGTTTTCCGAGATCACGCCAAAAGTCATTGGTGCGCACCATGCCGACCGCCTCGCACTGATCGTCAGCTACCCGCTGAGTGGCCTGTTACGGGTGTTCTACTCGGTAATCTGGTTCATCAACCTGTTTTCGAGCGGACTGCTGCACCTGATGCGGCTGCAGCCACGACACGACAATGGCGCTGCAGCGCTGTCGATCGAGGAGTTGCGCTCGATGGTGCTCGAATCGGGCCAGTACATCCCCAAGACTCACCGCAGCATTCTGGTCAATCTGTTCGACCTGGAGAGCATTACCGTCGAAGACGTGATGACGCCCCGGGGTGCTATTGACGGCATCGACCTTTCGATGCCGATCGACGAATTGCGAGAACGCATCGCGACCAGCTATCACACCAGGCTCCCGGTCTATGATGGCGACAGCGAACAGGTGATCGGCGTTCTCCATCTGCGCCGCCTGCTGGGCGAAGTCCTGGCAACGGAGCTCACCGTGGAGTTGATCCGGGAGCTGATGACCAAGCCCTACTTCGTCCCTGCTGACACTCAACTCTACTCGCAGATTCAGTTTTTCCAGGAGAACCGGCAGCGGCTCGCCCTGGTGGTAGACGAATATGGCGAAATGCTGGGCCTCATTACGCTCGAAGACATCATCGAAGAGCTCATCGGCAAGTTCACGACCAGCACGCCCGAATCCGGCCGCCACCTGAAGTGGGGAGAGGATGGCAGCATCACGGTCGATGGCAGCACGAACCTCAGGGAAATCAACCGTGAGCTGGGCCTCGACCTGCCGATTGACGGTCCCAAAACCCTTAACGGCCTGCTCCTCGAATACCTTCAGGACATTCCCGAGACCGGGCTGTCCGTGCGCATTGCGGGTACGCCGATTGAAGTCATTCAGACTCAGGACCGGCGCGTTCGCACCGCCCGCCTGTTTCGCGCCGCCTAGGCCGGGCAGGAACGCCCGCCGACCACGGCGCGGCTCGGGGCTTTACAAGCCGGGACGGGGCGTGCAACATCGAATGTCACTTAATTACGATTACCGGCGCTGCAATCGCCGGTGCTTCGAGAGCGGGAAATGGCAGCAAACCCACAGACCGCATTGAGCGGACTTGCCCGGGCACTTATACAGAATGGTCGCCTCACCGAAGCCGACGCGCTGAGCTGTTCACCCACTGCCAACGGTTCGTCCAACGCATTCCTGCTTGAGGTTTGCCAGCGCGGGCTGATGAATCCGCGCGAAATCGCCAGATTCGCAGCCGATACGTTTGGTTACCCGCTGCTCGATATCAATTCGGTCGAGCGCGGCTCACTGCCGCGCGACGCCATCGACCGCAAGCTGATGAACCGACACCAGGTCGTCGCGCTCGGCAAGCGACAGAACCGGATTACGCTTGCGGTCGCCGACCCGTCCAACATGCGGGTGCTGGACGAGATTCGCTTTCAGACAGGGCTGCAACTTGACCTGATCATTGTCGAGGTCGACAAACTCGGCAAACTCGCCGAGGCCCTCAGCGAAACGGCGCAACAAACGCTGCAGGAGATGACCGGCGAAGACTTCGACATGGACCTCCTGCAACAGGACGGTCCTGCCGATCAACCCGCAGACGACAGCTCGGAAGTCGATGACGCCCCTGTCGTCAAGTTCATCCAGAAGATCCTGATCGACGCGATCAACGAGGGCGCTTCCGACGTTCATTTCGAACCCTACGAGAAGTACTACCGCATCCGCGTGCGTACCGACGGCGTGCTGCGCGAAATCGCGCAACCACCCCTGGTACTGAAGGAAAAGATCGCCGCGCGGATCAAGGTCATTTCGCGCCTCGACATTTCAGAGAAGCGCGTGCCGCAGGATGGGCGGATGAAGCTGGTCCTCTCCAAGAACAAGGCCATCGATTTCCGGGTGTCCTCGCTACCGACCCTGCATGGCGAGAAGATCGTGATGCGTATTCTCGACCCGAGCTCGGCAATGCTCGGCGTCGATGCGCTCGGTTATGAACCCGAACAGAAGAAGGCACTTCTCGATGCCGTCGAACGCCCCTACGGCATGATCCTGGTCACTGGACCAACCGGCTCGGGTAAGACGGTATCGCTCTACACCTGCCTCAACCTGCTCAACAAGGCGGGCGTCAACATTTCCACCGCCGAAGATCCAGCGGAAATCAACCTGCCGGGCATCAATCAGGTCAACGTGAACGAAAAGGCGGGCCTGACGTTTGCTGCCTCGCTACGTGCCTTTCTGCGCCAGGATCCGGATGTCATCATGGTTGGCGAAATTCGCGACCTCGAAACTGCCGAGATCTCGGTCAAGGCCGCGCAGACAGGCCACCTGGTCCTGTCCACGCTGCATACCAATGACGCACCCTCCACGCTGGAGCGCCTGAAGAACATGGGCGTGGCGCCATTCAACATTGCGTCGTCGGTGATCATGATCACCGCACAGCGTCTCGCGCGCAGGCTGTGCACATGCAAGAAGCCGATGGACATTCCCATCGAAGCCCTCCTCCAGGCAGGATTTCACGAAGAAGACCTGGACGGTAGCTGGCAACCCTACGGCCCGGTCGGCTGCGAGCGGTGCAAGGGCAGTGGCTACAAGGGACGTGTAGGCATCTATCAAGTCATGCCGGTTTCAGAGGAAATTGCGCATATCATCATGACCAACGGCAACTCGATGGATATTGCAGCCCAGGCAGAGCGCGAGGGCGTTAAGGATCTGCGCAAATCCGGTTTGCTCAAGGTTCGCCAAGGCGTGACCTCGCTAGAGGAAGTGCTGGCAAGCACAAACGAATAAAACAAATACACAGGGAAATCCACTCATGGCGACTGCATCCCGAACTGCCAAACGCCGCGTGAACGTCGGACCGAAGGAAGAGTTGTACAACTGGGAAGGCAAGGACAAGACCGGGAAAATCATCCGCGGCGAGATGCGCGCCACTGGCGACGCCATCGTTCAGGCAACCTTGCGCCGCCAGGGGGTGATGGTCACCAAGGTCAAGAAGCAGAAGATGTCCCGTGGTCACAAGATCACGGAAAAGGATATCGCCCTGTTTACTCGTCAGTTAGCCACGATGATGAAGTCGGGCGTGCCGCTGCTGCAGGCTTTCGAGATTGGCATCAAGGGTTCGGGAAATCCCAGTCTGGCGCGAATGCTGAACGAGGTCCGCACGGACGTCGAGACGGGCTCAAGCCTGTCACAAGCCTTCAGCAGACATCCGGTTCACTTTGACAAGCTCTTCTGTAACCTCGTTGCCGCAGGCGAACAGGCCGGGATTCTGGATAACCTGCTCGACCGAATTGCGACGTACAAGGAAAAAATTCTTGCCATCAAGAGCAAGATCAAGTCTGCGCTTTTCTACCCTCTAGCAGTCATCGTCGTTGCAGCACTCGTCGTCGCCGTGATCATGCTGTTCGTCGTACCGGAGTTCAAGAACGTATTTGCCAGCTTTGGGGCCGAGCTGCCCGGCCCGACCCTGATTGTCATCGCAATGTCCGACTTCTTTGTCGATTTCTGGTACTTGGTATTCGGCATCATTGCCGGCACGATCATGAGCATCGCCTTCCTTTACCGGCGCTCTTCTGCAATGCAGATCGCGGTAGACAGGATGGTGCTCAAACTTCCAGTTGTGGGCGACATCATATTGAAAGCCACGGTGGCACGCTGGTCGAGAACCCTGTCGACCATGTTCGCTGCCGGCGTCCCGCTGGTTGAAGCACTGGAGTCTGTGGGCGGCGCAGCGGGAAACTACGTGTACCTGACGGCCACTAAGGCGATCCAGAACGAAGTGAGCACAGGCACCAGTCTCACCGTGGCCATGCAGAACAGCAACGTATTTCCAACCATGGTGGTGCAGATGGTGTCGATCGGCGAGGAATCCGGCCAGCTCGACAGCATGCTGTCGAAGGTTGCAGACTTTTTCGAGCAGGAGGTGGACGACGCTGTTGCCGGCCTGTCTACGCTGCTGGAGCCGATCATTATGGTCTTCCTGGGCGTCGTGATCGGTGGCCTGGTGGTTGCCATGTACCTGCCGATCTTCAAACTCGGCGCCGTTGTCTGACCTTTCCAGGCCCGGCGACAGCCGGGTCCTGACCTTCTGCAAATTCAATCCATGTCAGAGTTCCTGAGCGACCCGCTCGCCTTCACCCCACTCGTCACGCTGCTCGGTCTCTTTGTCGGCAGTTTCCTCAATGTCGTGATCCATCGCCTGCCGCGGATGATGGAGCGCGACTGGCAGGTGCAGGCGGCGGAAATGCGCGGCGAACCTGCCCCCGAATCCGAGCGCTTCAACCTCGCTGCCCCTCGATCACGCTGCCCCCATTGCGGACACCTGATCTCGGCGCTTGAGAACATCCCGGTGGTCAGCTATCTGTTCCTGCGTGGCCGTTGCGGGCACTGCTCCGCGCCGATCAGTCGCCGCTATCCCATGGTAGAGGTGCTCACGGCCGTGCTCTCCGGCTACGCAGCCTGGCACTTCGGTTTCGGCCTGGCCGCAGCCGGCGCGTTGATCTTCCTCTGGGCCATGATTGCCCTTGCCTTCATCGACCTTGACACTCAGCTGCTCCCGGACGACATCACGCTTCCGCTGCTCTGGCTTGGCCTCGCGTTCAATCTCGCAGGCGTCTACACGGACCTGCCAAGCGCGGTGGTTGGTGCAATGGCAGGTTACCTGACGCTGTGGTCGATCTTCTGGATGTTCAAGCTTGCAACCGGCAAAGAGGGCATGGGCTACGGTGACTTCAAACTCCTTGGCGCCATTGGTGCATGGCTTGGCTGGCAAACGCTGCCGCTGACCATTCTTCTATCCTCGGTCGTCGGCGCCGTGATCGGCATCAGCCTGATCGCATTCGCCCGCCACGGCCGCAACGTCCCGATACCGTTCGGTCCCTACCTGGCGACGGCCGGCATCATCGCGCTGTTCTGGGGTGAAGCGATCACGCAGCGTTACATGGGCGTGCTCTGAACCTCGTGCCGGCAGGGCTGCCCAAATGCGGTCCCGGCCATGATTGACCGCCGTGGCCCCGAGCCGCTCACGCCCTGCCGAGCAGACGCTGTCAGTGGCCCTTGAATTCGGGCCTGCCAGCCCTCATATCCGTGGCAGCCAACAAAGCGTGGCACTTTGCTTTTTCCTTATGCTGCATTGCGTTAGACTTGCGCACTTGCCTTTCCGGAGCTTGTCATGCCCATCTACGAATACCGTTGTGAAAGCTGTGGATTCCAGAAGGAACATCTGCAGAAAATGAGTGATCCGGTGCTCGACACCTGTCCCAACTGCGGGAAAGGAAGCTACGTCAAGCAATTGTCTGCTGCCGGATTCCAGCTCAAAGGCAGTGGCTGGTATGCAACCGACTTCAAGGGCGGCGGCAAGACCTCGTCTGCTGCAGGCGCAGGCGCAACGGCGGCGTCGGACTCAGGCAGTGCGCCGGCATGTGCAGGCAGCTGCGCCTGCCACCCGTCCTGACCCCCCGCCCTTGCGAAATATCGCGTGAAAAAATACTTCATCACCGGCCTGTTGATCTGGATTCCACTGACCATCACCTTCATGGTGCTGGCCTGGATCATCAACACCCTGGATCAAATCCTGTTGTGGTTGCCGAGTGGCTCCCAACCGAGAGACGTACTTGGGTTCAACATCCCCGGTATTGGCGTGCTGGCCAGCCTGCTCATCGTGTTTTTCACGGGCCTGGTTGCCGCAAACGTGCTGGGACAGAAAGTCGTGCAGCTATGGGAAGGCATCCTTGCACGCATCCCGGTGGTGAAGTCGATCTACTACAGCGTGAAGCAGGTCTCAGACACGCTGTTCTCCAGCAGCGGTCAGGCCTTCCGCAAGGCGCTGCTGGTGCAGTACCCGCGACAGGGCTCGTGGACGATTGCATTCCTGACTGGCAAGCCGGGCGGCGATGCGGCCAAGCACCTCGAGGGCGACTTCGTCAGCGTCTACGTGCCGACTACGCCCAACCCGACGTCGGGCTTTTTCCTGATGATGCCCAAAGAGGACGTCATCGAACTCGAAATGAGCGTGGACGAGGCATTGAAATACATCATTTCAATGGGGGTGGTATCGCCTCCGACGCGCAAGCCGCCTCAACGCCCCGCGCTGCTCAACGAATGACCATTACCTGAATCCCACAGCCTTTTTCGGGCTGTGTCTGAATTGCCGGAACTCAAAACATGCGTACTCAATACTGCGGTCAGGTCACTGCCGCCAACCTCGACCAGACTGTCACCCTGTGCGGCTGGGTACATCGCCGCCGTGACCACGGGGGCGTGATCTTCATCGATCTGCGCGACCGTGAAGGCCTGGTTCAGGTCGTATGCGATCCCGACCGTGCAGAGATGTTCAGCGTCGCAGAGTCGGTGCGCAACGAGTTCGTGCTCAAGATGAGCGGCAAGGTTCGCCGCCGCCCCGCAGGCACCGAGAACGCCAACCTGACGTCCGGCGAGATCGAAGTGCTGTGCCACGAGATCGAAGTGCTCAACACTTCGGTCACGCCGCCCTTCCAGCTCGACGACGAGAACCTGTCCGAGACGGTTCGCCTGACCAGCCGCGTCATCGATCTGCGTCGCCCGCAGATGCAGAAGAACATGATGCTGCGCTACAAGGCCGCCATGTCCTTCCGCCGCTTCCTCGACGGTGCCGGCTTTATCGACATCGAAACACCGATGCTCACCAAGAGCACGCCTGAAGGTGCGCGCGACTACCTGGTGCCCTCCCGCGTCCACCCGGGCCAGTTCTTCGCGCTGCCGCAATCGCCGCAGCTGTTCAAGCAGCTGCTGATGGTCGCCGGCTTCGACCGTTACTACCAGCTCACCAAGTGCTTCCGTGACGAAGACCTGCGGGCCGACCGTCAGCCCGAGTTCACCCAGGTCGATATCGAGACCTCGTTCCTGAACGAGGACGAGATCACCGCCCTGATGGAAGAGATGATCCGCTTCGTATTCAAGGAAACCCTCGCGGTCGAGCTGCCCTCGCCCTTCCCGCGCATGAGCTATGCCGAAGCCATGCGCCGGTTCGGCTCGGACAAGCCCGACCTGCGCGTCACCCTTGAGCTCACCGATGTCACCGATGCGGTGCAGGATGTCGCGTTCAAGGTCTTTTCCGGCCCGGCCACCTCCGGCGGCCGCGTCGCGGCAATGCGGGTGCCGGGTGGCGCCAGCCTGAGTCGAGGCGAGATCGACGAATACACCAAGTTTGTCGGCATCTACGGTGCCCGTGGCCTGGCCTACATCAAGGTCAACGATGCCGCCCAGCCCAACGAAACCGGCCTGCAGTCGCCCATCGTCAAGAACCTGCACGAGACCGCGCTACGTACCATTCTCGAGCGCACCGGCGCCCAGTCTGGCGACCTGATCTTCTTCGGCGCCGACAAGACCAAGGTGGTCAACGACGCCCTCGGCGCCCTGCGCGCCAAGCTCGGTCACGAAAAGGGCTTCGTCACTGGCGAAGCGTGGTGCCCGCTGTGGGTCGTCGACTTCCCGATGTTCGAGTACGACGAAGAGAGCAAGCGCTGGACCGCCTGCCATCACCCCTTCACCAGCCCGAAGGACGAGCACCTCGAGCTGCTCACCACCAATCCCGGCGAATGTCTGGCCAAGGCCTATGACCTGGCGCTCAACGGCTGGGAGATCGGTGGGGGCTCGGTCCGTATTCACCGTGCCGACGTACAGGCCAAGGTGTTCGACGCACTCAACATTGGGCCTGAAGAGCAGCAACTGAAGTTCGGCTTCCTGCTCGACGCCCTCAAGTACGGCGCACCGCCGCACGGCGGCCTGGCCTTCGGTCTCGACCGTGTCGTAACCATGATGGCTGGCGCCGAGTCGATCCGCGACGTGATCGCCTTCCCCAAAACTCAGCGCGCACAATGCTTGTTGACCGATGCGCCGGGCGACGTGGACGAAAAGCAGCTGCGCGAACTGCACATCCGGCTGCGGCAGAAGGTCGACACCCAGGTCGAGGTCGGCAAGAGCTGATCCGGCCCGCACCAACAAAAAATGCCGCGATCAAATCGCGGCATTTTTTTGTGTCATACGAATCAAACGCACAGCTCAGCGCATGAAGCGCTCCTCGGCAATGGCGTCGGCCACCTCGCCGGTCGGCCGCGCCTCCTGCTGTGCGCGCTCAAAGACCTCCATCAGGTTGTCATAGATGCCTTCGACATGGCTGACCAGTGCGGCGCGGTCGAAGCCGATGCGCTCATGATAGACATCGATGATGCCGCCAGCGTTGATCACATAGTCGGGTGCATAAAGAATGCCACGCTTCATGAGCTCAAGCCCATGGCGAGCCTCGGCCAACTGGTTGTTCGAGGCCCCGGCAACGATTGATGCCTTCAGTTGTGGAATGGTCTGCTCGTTCAGGATGGCACCAAGTGCGCAGGGTGCAAACACGTCGACGTCGAGCCCGTAGATCTCGTCCGGCGCCACCACGGTCGCATCAAGCGCCTTCGCAGCTTCGTCCAGCGATTCGCGATGGATGTCGGTGATCCACAGTTTTGCACCGGCGTCTTTCAGTTGTTGCGCCAGGTCCAGCCCGACATGGCCCACGCCCTGCACCGCCACGCGCAGCCCATCGAGCGAGTCGCGACCGAGCTTCGCCTTGACGGCTGCCTTGATGCCGACAAAAGTACCGTAAGCGGTCGCGGGCGACGGGTCGCCGCTGCGGGTTCCGCCCTCGGTCGGTTTGTCGACGATGCCGGACACATGGCCGGTGAATTGCGCCATGTACTTCATGTCTTCCACGCTGGTGCCCGAATCTTCGGCGGCAATGTAACGGCCATTCAGATTTTCCAGTGCGCGGGCGAAGGCTGCGAGCAGGGCTGGCGTCTTCTCGGTGCGCGGATTGCCGATGATCACCGACTTGCCGCCGCCCAGTTTCAGATTGGCCATTGCCGACTTGTAGGTCATGCCGCGCGACAGGCGCAACACGTCGCGCACGGCCTCCTCCTCGCTTGCATAAGGCCACATCCGGCAACCGCCAAGCGCTGGCCCGAGGTTTGAATTGTGGACGGCGATGATCGCCTTCAGCCCGCTCTTGTCGTCGCTGCAGAATACGACCTGTTCATGGTCGGCAAAATCGCTCAATGAAAACACAGCCATGGGACTTCCTTCCTTGTGTGGATGGTTGCTGCCCGACACCTGAGATCACTCGTGGTGACGCCAGTGCAGGGCAGCAGGGTGGTTAGTTCGATAGGTAGCGGTCCGGAACGTTCAAGACAGCGCCGGACCGTTTCAGGATGCAGGCGGGTTCAGCCTGCAATCACCGCAATCGTCTTGCGCGCCTTGCCGCCGACCGTTGCCGCGAGCGGCTGACGCGATTGAAACGCCGCAAGCAGTGCAGCCTCGCGCTTCCTGGCCTGTGCCAGATAGCGTTCGCGCACATGACCAAAGCCCCGGATCTGCTCCGGCAAGGCAGCGAGCTCGACCGCGGTCTCGTGGTTGGCGAGCTCCAGCCCGCGCAGCACCTCGTCGATCAGCTGCTCGTAGTCCGCAATCAGTTGCCGATCGAGCTTGCGATCGTGGCTGCGGGCGAAGGGGTCGAGCGCGCTGCCGCGAAGATGACGGAACTTCGCCAGCATCCGCATGGCCTTGAGCATCCACGGCCCGTAGGATTTCTTCTGCAACTCGCCCGTCTGCGGGTCCTTGTCCGCCAGCATCGGCGGAGCGAGATGGAAGACCAGCGAGTAATCGCCTTCGAACTGCTCTTCGACGCGCTTGAGGAAGTCGCTGTCGGTGTACAGGCGCGCGACTTCGTATTCGTCCTTGTACGCAAGCAGCTTGTAATAGCCGCGTGCCACGGCCTCGGTCAGCAGCGTAATGCCCGGCACCACCTGCGCCTCGGCAGCGCGCACTCGGTCGACGAGCTTGGTGTAACGGGCTGCATACGCGGCATTCTGGTAATCGGTCAGCTGCGCCTTGCGCCGTGCGATCACCTCGTCGACGGTGGTCGACAGGGTATGGTGGGCAGGCTTGCCATGCTGCGGCTTCGCCGCCTCGCTCACGGCATTCAGATCCACCGCAGCGCGCCGTCCCCACTGGAAAGCCGCCTTGTTCCCCGCCACGGCAGCACCGTTGATCTCGATCGCACGCAGAATGGCGTCGTCGCTCAACGGCACCAGACCCTTCTGCCAGGCGTAGCCGAGCATGAAAAGGTTGGTGGCGATCGCATCACCGAGAAGGCTGGTCGCCAGACGGGAGGCGTCGATGAACTCGGCCGCCTCGGCGCCAACCGCCTCGACGATCTGCTGCTCCATCGATCCCGCCGGAAACTGCGGGTCCGGCACCTTCATGGCGTCACCGCTGCGGGCCTGGGCAGCAAAGCCGCGAACGAACTCGCTGGTCATGGATTGATCGCGGTTGATCACGACGCGCGTGTGGCCATTTCGCATCTTCGCCAGCGACTCGTCGCTCGCCGCCACCACGAGGTCGCAACCAATCACGGCGTTGGCTTCGCCGGCTGCCACACGCGCAGCAAACAGCATGTCCTGACGGTCGGCGATGCGCACATGCGACCACACCGCGCCGCCCTTCTGCGCCAGGCCGGCCATATCGAGCACCGAGATGCCCTTGCCTTCGAGGTGGGCGGCCATGCCGAGCAAGGCTGCGATCGTCACCACGCCGGTGCCGCCGACACCGGTCACCAGAATGCCCCACGGCGCAGCGGTGGAGGGTAGCTGCGGGCGCGGCAAGTCATCCGTCCCTTGCGATGCACTGGCCTTGCCCTTGCGCAGCTTGCCACCTTCGATGGTCACAAAGCTCGGACAGAATCCCTTGATGCAGGAGAAATCCTTGTTGCAGGAGGACTGGTCGATCGTGCGCTTGCGACCGAACTCGGTCTCCACCGAGCCGACCGACATGCAGTTGGACTTGTCGCTGCAATCGCCGCACCCCTCGCACACCAGGTCGTTGATCACCACCCGCTTCGCCGGATCCGGGAAGGTGCCACGCTTCCTGCGCCGACGCTTCTCGGCAGCACAGGTCTGATCGTAGATCAGTGCGCTCACGCCCGGGACCGTGCGCAACTCACGCTGCACCGCATCGAGTTCGTCGCGGTGGCGGACGGGAATACCGTGCGGCAGGTCCGACGGACCATAGGCGCGCCCGGTACCGTCATTGACCACGACGATGTTGTTCACGCCTTCCGCCGCGAGCTGGCGGGCAATGATCGGCACCGAAAGGGTGCCGTCATGGGGCTGACCGCCCGTCATCGCCACCGCGTCGTTGTAGAGAATCTTGTAGGTGATGTTCACCCTTGCGGCCACTGCGGCGCGGATCGCCAGAATGCCCGAGTGCATGTAGGTGCCGTCACCGAGGTTGGCGAACACGTGCGGTGTTGAGGTAAAGGGCGACTGCCCCACCCATGGCACGCCTTCCCCGCCCATCTGGCAGAAGGTCTGGGTCGATTCCGGCGACAGCCAGGTCGCCATGTAGTGGCAACCAATACCAGCCAGGGCGCGTGAGCCCTGCGGCACCTTGGTCGAGGTGTTATGCGGACAGCCCGAGCAGTAGTGCGGTACGCGCGCAATCGACAGGCGCGGGCGCGCGAGCGCCGCCTCCTTGGCATCAAAGAAGGCAAGACGGGCCTTGATGCGGTCGGAGGTGTGGAAACGCGCGATGCGCGCCGCGATCACCCGCGCCACCATCGCCGGCGTCAGTTCGCCCGCTGCCGGTAGCAGCCACTCGCTGTGCGGCAGCGCCCACTCGCCTTTCTCGTCGAACTTGCCGATCACCCGTGGGCGGACCTGCTCGTTCCAGTTATAGAGCTCTTCCTTGAGCTGGTACTCGAGGAACTGACGCTTCTCCTCGATCACGAGAATCTCTTCCAGCCCGTCGGCGAACTTGCGCACACCTTCGGCCTCGAGCGGCCACACCATGCCGACCTTGTACACCCTGAGGCCGATATCGGCGGCAATCTTGTCGTCAATACCGAGATCATTCAGCGCCTGACGGACGTCGAGGTAGCTCTTGCCGCTGGTGATGATGCCGAGTCGGGCCTGCGGACTGTCGATTACCGTACGGTTGAGTCCGTTGGCCCGGCAGTAGGCAAGCGCGGCATACAACTTGTGATGGAGCAGGCGCTTCTCCTGCACCAGCGGCGGATCGGGCCAGCGCAGGTTGAGACCATCTTCCGGCAGCGGAAAATCGGTCGGAATCACGGTCCTGACCTTGAACGGATCAACATCGACCGAAGCCGAAGTCTCCACCGTATCGGTCAGGGCCTTGAACGCGACCCAGCACCCCGAGTAGCGCGACAGGGCGAAACCGTGCAGGCCGTACTCAAGGTACTCCTGGATGCCGGCGGGTGCGAGCACCGGCATCATCAAGGCCTTGAACACATGCTCGGTCTGATGCGGCAGCGTGGACGACTTGGCAGCGTGGTCGTCGCCGGCAATCACCAGCACGCCACCGTGCTTCGAACTGCCGGCCGCATTGGCATGACGAAATACGTCGCCGGTACGGTCAACGCCGGGCCCTTTGCCGTACCAGATCGAGAACACGCCGTCGTAGAGTGCGTTGGGATCGAGGTTTACCTGCTGCGTGCCCCACACCGCGGTCGCCGCCAGATCTTCGTTGAGGCCGGCCTGGAAGCGGACATGCATCGGCTCGAGATACTTCTTCGCCTTCCAGAACTCCTGATCCACGTTGCCCAGCGGCGAGCCGCGATAGCCGGTGACAAAACCAGCCGTATTCAGCCCGGCCGCCTCGTCCCGCATACGCTGCATCATCGGCAAGCGGACCAGGGCCTGGATGCCGGTCATCCAGGCACGGCCTTCCTTCAGGGTGTATTTGTCGTCGAGCGAAACCTGGGGCAGTGTATTGAGCATCATGTCTGTGGGGTCGTTGCGCCCGGTCGTCTGCGCTTGTGGCGCGACGCCCCGCCTGCGACCCCTGTCTCCTTGTTGATGGCGTTCTCGTGGGGTGCGCCTCATGAACCGACGCAGCTACATGCTAAGGAGACATGCGAGAAAAATTTATCCTCATTTGGCGGCTTTCAGCTGCCTATAAGAAATATCTTTCCCATTATCAGAAATTACTATCCAGCCACTTCGCATCAGGCTCACGACCATGGCGCGGATAAATGACAGGGCTGACGGCCGGCAAGCGATGTCAAACACACGCCTGCTGCAGCCTTGCACACTGCGCCACAAGTGCGGTGTCACCAAAAAAACAGAAGGAGACTTTCGTGAATCGAACCATCCCGGGCACCGCTTGCCTGTCCTTGCTGCTATTGTCTCGCCCCTTGAACACCTGCCAACAGGAGCGATGACATGGCAAAGTCCCACACCCATGCACAGTGGTCCTCCCGGATGGGATTCGTGCTTGCAGCCACAGGCTCCGCTGTCGGCCTCGGCAACATCTGGAAATTCCCCTACATGATCGGCCAGAGCGGCGGCGCCGCCTTCGTGCTGGTCTATCTGGCCTGTATCGCGATGATCGGGCTACCCATTCTCGTGTCCGAATGGATGATCGGCCGGCGCGGCCAGAAGAACCCGATCAACACCATGTCCGAAGTCGCAGCCGCCAACGGACGCAGCCGCAACTGGGCGGTCGTCGGTGCAACCGGCGTTCTTGGCGCGTTCCTGATCCTGTCGTTCTACAGCGTGATCGGCGGCTGGGCCCTGTCCTACATGGGCGACATGGCCAGTGGCAGCTTCAGCGGCATGGACAAGGACGCAGTTGGTGGTGCATTCACCGCCTTCCTGGCCGACCCCGGCAGCCTGCTGGTGTGGCATTCGGTGTTCATGGCACTGACCGTAGGTGTTGTCGCCATGGGCGTTTCGGGCGGTCTGGAGCGCGCATCCAAACTGATGATGCCGGCGCTGGGCATCCTGCTCATGGTGCTCGTTGCCTACGGCACCACGACCGGCGGCTTCGGGGCGGCAGTTCAGTATCTGTTCAACCCCGACTGGAGCAAGCTCGACGGCAAGGTGGTCCTGGCCGCGCTCGGCCACGCCTTCTTCACCCTGTCACTCGGCATGGGCATCATGATGGCCTACGGCTCCTATCTCGGCCAGGACGTCAATCTGCTGCGCACCGCGCGCACCGTCGTGCTGATGGATACCGTGATCGCGATTGCGGCCGGACTGGCGATCTTTCCCATCGTATTCGCCAACGGCCTCGACCCCGCTGCGGGCCCCGGCCTGATCTTTGTCACCCTGCCGCTGGCCTTCGGCAATATCTCGGGTGGTCTGGTGCTGGGCACGATCTTCTTCCTGCTCCTGACCTTTGCCGCGCTCACCTCGGCCATCTCGCTGCTCGAGCCCGTGGTGGAGCTGGTCGAAGAGCGCACGCCGCTCAGCCGTCTCGGCGCGACTGCGGTCGCCGGCATGGCCACCTGGGCACTGGGCATCGCAGCCCTGCTGTCCTTCAATGTGTGGGGAGATGTGCTGATCTTTGGTCTGAACATCTTTGACCTGCTTGATCAGCTGACCAGCAAGTTCCTGCTGCCCCTGACCGGACTCGGCGCGATCGTCTTTGCGGCCTGGTATCTCGACCGCGACAGCGTACGCAAGGAGCTGGGGCTTTCGGCCGGCGCCTTCGGTGTGTGGTCCTTCGTGGCCCGCTTCGTGGCACCGGCTGGCGTGCTGATCGTGTTCGTCAGCAACCTCTGAGCAAAAAAACGGGCGGTACCAGAACGGCACCGCCCGCATTCAGCAGCCCTGCCCGCTCATAGCGGCAGGGCTGTTTCGTTCTTGATCTCGCGCAGCGCCACGCTCGAATGGGTGACGTCGATCTCGGGGATCTTGAGCAGGAAATTGTGCATGAAGGACGAAAACGCCTCCAGGCTCGGCAGATAGAGCTTGAGCAGACAGTCGGTCTCGCCGAGCAGCTCGTAGCACTCGACAACCTCGTTGCAGCCCTTGACCACCTGCTCGAAACGATCAAGCACATCGGCGCTGTGCTGCTTGAGTTTCACCCGCACCCATACGCAGGTGCCAAGACCCAGTTTCTGCCGATCGACCAGCGCGACATAGCCGCGGATCAGCCCGGCCTCCTCCATCTCCTTCACCCGCCGCCAGCATGGCGAAGGCGACATGCCGACCTTGTCGGCCAGCGCCTGGGTACTGAGGGTGGAGTCTTTCTGCAGCAAGGAAAGAATGCGCAACTGGGTCTGATCGAGTTTCATGCCATCCACTCTTGCACGCCCCGCACGGGGCACGATATGCGCTGAAATCGCGCGGACACCCTCACAAACGGTGCCCTCACGACGCTCAGATGACCTTGAGCAACTCGACCTCGAAGACCAGCGTCGCGTTGGGCGGAATCACCCCGCCCGCACCGCGCGAGCCGTAACCCAGCGCAGGCGGAATGGTCAGCTTGCGTTTGCCGCCGACCTGCATGCCCTCGACACCTTCGTCCCAGCCACGGATCACATGCCCCTTGCCGAGCGGAAAGTTGAACGGGTCGTTGCGATCCTTGCTCGAGTCAAACTTGCTGCCATCAGTCAGCCAACCCGTGTAATGCACCGAAACCATCTGCCCCTTGCTTGCAGTGTCGCCGCTACCGACTTCGATATCTTCGATGATCAGGCCGCTGGCCGTGGTGGTCTGGGTCATGCGCGTCTCCAGGCTGGAATGTAAAGGCAAGGATTCTAACCGTCCCGACGCCTGCGACTGGCAAACTTCTCGCGGAATTTCGAAACCTTGGGCGCAACGACATACTGGCAGTAGGGCTGATCGCTGTGATTGGCGTAGTACTCATGGTGCTCGACCTCAGCCGGCCAGAACGGCACTGAGCGCTCGACCCGGGTGACGATCGCGTGTGGGTAGATGCGTGCTTCCCCGAGCTCTTCGATCAGCGCCAGGGCGACGTGCAGCTGCTCGTCGTCATTGACGAAGATCACCGAACGATACTGACTGCCGATGTCATTGCCCTGGCGGTTGAGCGTGGTCGGGTCGTGGATGACGAAGAAGATCTCCAGCAGGTCGCGATAACTGACCTTTGCCGGATCGAACTCAAGCCTCACCACTTCGGCATGGCCAGTCGTGCCCTCGCACACCTGACGATATGCCGGCGCGTCGACATGACCTCCGGCATAGCCGGATGTCACTGACACCACGCCCTCAACCTCGCGAAATACCGCCTCAAGACACCAGAAGCAGCCGCCACCAAGAATGGCGGTTTCAAGCGTCGTGGGCTCCATCGTGTTCGTCATCGTTCATCCTCATGAAGTTCGGCAACAAGTCCTGCATCCGGAAGGCTCTTACCCGGCATCGCAAGCCCGCGATTTCCGGTCCTTCCAGTAGTGTGACCGCAGCACGGCAATTTCATTCGTGTCATCCGTCATCTGTCTGCAAGAATCAACGGAAGGAAAAAGTGTAGTAGATGTCGACCGCGTTGTCGGTACCACCACGCGCAACCACCGACACCCGGCGCCCGAGCTGGTAGGTCAGCTTTACCAGCGACTCGGCACCTCCGAGGCTTTGTTCGAAGGACAGTACCAGATCGGAGCTCAGACGTTTCCCCACGCTCAACACCTGCCCCGCCACGGTAGGACCACTGCTGATGCGCGAGCCGCTGCCCAGCACCCGGCTGCTCGCCGAACGCGAAGTGCTGTTGAGCTCACCCTGGCCAATCGAGAAACTGTCGAAGCCGAGACTGCGCGAAAGCTCCTCGGTCATGCCGCCGCCGCTGCCGCCGAGCAGAGCCTGCGCAGCCGGCACCAGCAGCGCAAGATCGGCTCCGCCGCTTGCATCCGGCGCACGGCCGAGCACGATCCAGGACAGCTTTTCCGGATCGGGCACGGCAGGGTCGGACACCAGCTTCACCTGCGGACGTCTGGCGCTGCCGCTGATCGACACCCCGGCCTCCACCTCCAGCCCCTTGCGCAGGGCAACGATATTCAGCCCCGGGTTGTCGACAGGACCCTGGAAGTTGATCAGCCCGCGCTCGATGCTCAGGCGTTGACCATAGCCCTGATAACTCCCTCCCACTGTGGAAATGGAACCAACGGCATTGAGTGGCACCCCGGGGGCCATGCGCAATTCGAGCGCACCGGCGAGCCGGGTATCGACGCCCATCGCCGACAGGTAGAGCGCATCTCCGAGCTTTACCCCGAGACGCACGGTGAGCGCAAATCGACCCGGCTCAGATGGCTGACGACCAAGGACGACGACATCGTCTGAAAGGCTAGGCGGGGGCGAATCGTCGATTGAGAAAAAGCCCG
The DNA here is from genome assembly GCF_003111665.1 of Parazoarcus communis. Classification (NCBI taxonomy): domain Bacteria; kingdom Pseudomonadati; phylum Pseudomonadota; class Betaproteobacteria; order Rhodocyclales; family Zoogloeaceae; genus Parazoarcus; species Parazoarcus communis. The sequence continues at coordinate 300,769 of NZ_CP022188.1, forward strand.
CATCGGCGCGAAAGTCCGCATCGAGGTCCAGCGAGGTCCAGGTCGAATGCGCACGCCCCTTGCCCGACAGAATCAGCCAGCGATCCTCACGCTGCAGCAGGGGCAGCCGGTCGGCCTCAAAGTTGAAGAGCCCCTTGCCCGATTCGAGAGCGATTTCGCCCGAGGCACTGAGATGTCCGGGCGTTGCGGTCAGCGCCTCAAACGGCACCCGGCTGTCTCGCGGCTTCACCCGGTTGGCCGACACGAAGCGCAGCGTGGACAGGCGCAGGCGGTCGCGGTCGAAATCTGCAACGAGTTCGCCACCGGACAGGACCAGCCCCTGATCGACGAGCGCGAACTGCAAATCACGTCCATTGACGCTTCCGCTGGCGACAGGCGCATCGGGCGTACCCGACACGGAGAACACCGCATCGAGGCTGCCCGCAGTCTCCACGTTCTCCCGCATCAGACGCCCGACCCAGGCAATGGAAGGCATTTTCAGGCGCGCAGACCCCAGCAGCGGGGACTTCTGCGCAAGCTGCCACGCGCCCGACTGGGTGCGTTCAGCCAGCGCGGTAAACGAGCCGGAGAGTTCTCCCAGTTCCGTTCCGAGCGCGCCGAGCGACAAGGCCAGACGATTGCCACGCGCAATCAGCCGCGCTTCAAAGCTCTCGAGGCCAAGCCGGGTGCCGATCTCGCCGCTGACGACCAGATCGCCCGACTCGCGAAACAGGCGCGCTTCGCCCTCGACCGTATCGGCCAGCCGCACATCCCACTCGGCGCCCAGCACCAGCGGGCCCGCTCCACGCCTCGGACGCCCTTCCGGGCGCGAAACCAGACCGAAGGCGAGGCCCGTCAGCGAGCCCTTGATGGCGCTGCCTTTTGGCGACCAGCGCGTCTCGTCGAGCCGTATCTGCCCCTTCTCTCCGGCTTCGAGCACCGCCGCGCCCAGGCTCACCTCATCGCTGCCAAGCGACAACGCTGCAGGCGCCTGCAACTGCGAGACGAATCGCCCCAGGGTTTCCAGGCTCGACAGCGTTCCTTGCCACCTCGGCGGCGCGCCATCCGGCACCGTCAGCCCGCCCTCAAGCGCAAGACTCAGCTCGTCCGCCTCGGCGCCGTTCACACTGAGCTCGATGCGATGGCGATCGCGTCTGCCGTCCGCCGATATCCGTGCGGCGGAAACCCAGTCGGCCTCAGCACCCACCGCACCGACGCCCGACACCCCGACCGACAACGTGAATGGCCCATCGACGCCTGCAGCCAGACGGCCCTGTCCGTTAAGCCCCCCAATCCTGACATCGCCCGGTAGACGCAGTTTCTCGCCGAAGAACTGCAGCGATCCGGCAGGCGCCTTGGCGCCGCCGGTGAGTTCGCCCTCGGCCCCCGCACGTCCGCTCAATCCGTATCCGAGTTGAGCCAGCGCAGGCGCATCGACAGAGATCCGGAGGCGGTCGGCAACACGTCCCCAGTCACCTTCCGCACGCAGGCGGTTTCCGGCCAGATCGAGCATGAGCGAAACGTCCGAAAAGGACTCTCCGCGCACCTTGAGGCGCCCACTCCCCGACAGTGCATGCCCCTCGAAGGCGCTGTTGAGCAGCTTGAACTGCGCCGACACCGCAGGCTCTGCAGCCAGTACGCCCTCGGCATCGAGGTCCAGATTGAGGCGCGCGACCGGCGCGGCAGGGTGGAACTTCCGTGGGTCGACCTGGCGCACTTGCCCGGTCAGCTTGAATCGCAGCCCCGCACCAGGAGCGGCCTCTGCCTCAAGCACACCACTGGCGTCCACTCGCGCATCACCTGCACTCAGCTTGAGCGAGGCAGTCTGTCGCGCTTCACTCCCCTCGGCCTCGACACGCCCCGCAAGCACTTGCCTGGGCAAACGGCCATCGATGCGTGAAGTATCGATACCGGCAATCTCAAGCAGCATCGTCAGGCGTCCAAGCCCGGCGCCAGCCCCTGCAATTGCGGCGTCAGGGCCGGGCGATGGCGCGGACTCGCCCGCGGATGGCGTCCACGCCATTGCACCGGCGATCTTCCCTCCGCCGGGCAGACGGACATCGAGTTCATCGACACGGGCGCCCTGCGCAGACCAGGCGAGTGTGCCACCAATGCTTTCAAGCGGCACCCCCCCCGCGTCCAGCGCAGCAGGACGCGCGTTGCGGACGGAGAACGGGCCGCTCAGGCTCAAGCCCTCAGTCGCACCCGCCAGCAAGCGCGCATCCAGTCGCAGCAGCGCTTTGGGGGCGGAAGGGACGAACATGGATGGATCGAGCTCACCAAGCGCGAGCTCAAGCGCTCGCAAGGGCACGTCGGCAAACGGCGTCGCCTCGACCCGTCCCTCACCGCTCAGCCCGGCGCCATTCGCGCGCAGCTTGAGCACTGGCTCGGCCAGCACACCGTCGGCATCCAACTCAATGCGGTAGTCGCGGGCATCGGCTGCGAGCGCAATGCCTTCAGGCACCTGATCCGCATCGATCCTGCCCTCGAGCGTCGCCCTGAATTCGAGCGCGAAAGGCGCCTCGGCGTCGATCCCCCCCGTCAGGCTGAGCTTGCCGAACGGCAACGCTGCATCGACTTGCTGCAAGTGGTGACGCTTGCCGTCGCTGTCGAGCGCAAGCGTGATAGCACTGGCGCTGAATACGCTGGCGGAGTCCGAAGACAGCGGCTCACCGGCCGCGACCTGATGAACCGTCAGCGATTCCACGCTGATGCGCGACACCTGCAGCCCGACCGGAAGGCGCAGATGGTCAGGCAGGCTCAGCGGGGGCGACGGCTCGTCGCTTGTGCGCGTTCGCACATCGAGCCTGCCGAGCGTGAGTTGCGAGACGACAACGCGGCGTGAAAGCAGATCCCGTGGCGCCCAGTCGAGCTTCAGCGCCTCAAGATCGAGCTCAAGATCCGGCAGGCGCAAGGCGAGATCATCGACTTCCAGTGGGCCGATCAGCCGCCCGCGAACCTCGCCCAGCGTGAGCAAGTCCGGCGTAGCCGATCTGACGAGCCCGGCGACCGCCTTCAGACCGGACTCGCTTGCCAGCCCCCAGCCCAGCACTGCAAAAAGCCCGAAGATCGCAGCACATGCAATGGCAAACACGCGCCGCCAGAGGCGGCGGGATTGCGGGAGATCTGCTGCGGGCTCGGGGTCGTTCATAGGCTAGCCAAACAGGGCGCGCAGCCCCTGACCCGGGTCGGATACCCGCATGAAGGCCTCACCGACCAGGAAGGCATTCACACCCTTGCCACGCATCAGGCTCACGTCCTCCGGACACAGGATGCCCGACTCGGTCACGACGATGCGGTCTGCAGGAATGCTCGACAGCAAGTCGAGCGTGGTCTGCAGGGACACCTCGAACGTGCGCAGATTGCGGTTGTTGATGCCGACCAGCGGCGTCTGCAGCTGCAGCGCCTGTTCGAGCTCGGCACCATCGTGCACCTCGACCAGTACGGACATGCCGAGCGCGCTCGCAATCGACTCCATCTCGCGCATCTGCGCAAGATCGAGGCAGGCGGCGATCAGCAGAATGGCGTCCGCGCCCATGGCACGTGCTTCAAACACCTGGTAGGGATCGACCAGAAAATCCTTGCGCAACACCGGCAGCGCGCACGCCGCCCGCGCCGCCTGCAGGTATTCCGGCGCGCCCTGAAAGAAGGGCCTGTCGGTCAGCACCGACAGACAGGCTGCGCCCGCCTGCTCGTAGGCGCGTGCGATCTCTGCCGGGCGGAAGTCCTCGCGGATCACGCCTTTGGACGGGCTCGCCTTCTTGATCTCGGAAATCACCGCAGCACTGCCCGCGGCGATTTTGTCGCGAATGGCGCCGACAAAATCGCGAGCTGCCGGTTGCGCTTCAGCCTCGGCGCGAATCGCGTCCACCGGTTTGAGCGCGCTTGCCGCAGCGACTTCTTCGACCTTGACCGCGCAGATCTTGTTCAGGATGTCGCTCATCAGGCGGCCCCGAAACGGCGTGTGTATTGCACGAATTCATCCAGTTTCGCGCGCGCCGCACCGCTGGCAATGATTTCGCGCGCACGCAGGATGCCATCGTCGATCGAGTCGGCAAGGTTGGCGGTGTACAGCGCCACACCGGCGTTGAACACCACGATCTCACACGCCGGCCCGGGCTCGTTATCCAGCGCACCCAGCAAGGTACGACGCGATTCATCGGCATCTTCGACCCGCAGGTTGCGGCTGCCCACCATGGCCAGACCGAAGTCTTCCGGATGAATCTCATACTCGGTGATCTGATCGTCCTTCAGTTCAGCCACCAGCGTGCCCGAACCAAGGCTGACCTCATCCATGCCATCGAGTCCGTGCACGACCAGCACATGGTTGGCGCCGAGGCGCTGCATCACACGCGCCTGGATGCCGACGAGATCGGGGTGGAAAACACCCATCAGGGTATTGGGCGCACCCGCCGGATTGGTCAGCGGCCCGAGGATGTTGAAGATGGTACGCACGCCCATCTCGCGCCGCACCGGGGCGACGTTCTTCATCGCGCTATGGTGATTGGGCGCGAACATGAAGCCGATGCCGGTCGCTTCGATACACTCGCCAACCTGCTCCGCGCTCAGTGCCAGATTCACGCCCAGGGCTTCGAGCACGTCTGCGCTGCCCGACTTCGACGACACGCCGCGATTGCCATGCTTGGCCACGCGCGCACCAGCGGCGGCTGCCACAAACATGGTCGC